>JBDHWC010000196.1:0-4909 GCA_039809985.1 Thermomicrobiales bacterium
CGGCAGCGCGGCCCGTGCCTTTCGGCGCACGGGCCGCGTCGTGTGACCGGCGGACCGGGTCCGGGCACGAGCGCACGAGCTTGGCCACGGGCACGAGCGACGCGGCACGCAAGGCGGGCGAACGAGATGGTGAGCGGGACGACGGCGCGACAGCGGACCGAGGTGGTGGCGGCGGACGGCCGGCCGCTGCGCAACGTGGCGATCATCGCCCACGTCGACCACGGCAAGACGACGCTCGTCGACGGGCTGCTGAAGCAGTCGAACATCTTCCGCGACCCGACCAGCGCCGGCACCCTGATCATGGACAGCAACGACCTCGAGCGGGAGCGGGGGATCACGATCCTCGCCAAGAACACCGCGGTCACCTATGCCGGGGTCAAGATCAACGTCATCGACACCCCCGGCCACGCCGACTTCGGCGGCGAGGTGGAGCGGGTCCTGAACATGGCCGACGGCTGCCTGCTGCTCGTCGACGCGGTCGAGGGGCCGATGCCGCAGACGCGGACGGTCCTCGCCCGGGCGCTGGAGCGGGGGCTGCGGCCGATCGTCGTCGTCAACAAGATCGACCGGCCGGCGGCCCGGGTTGACGAGGTGATCGAGCGGGTCCACGACCTCTTCCTCGAGCTGGCGACCGACCCGGAGCAGCTCGAGTTCCCGGTCCTCTACACGATCGCCCGCGACGGCCGCGCCGGCACCACGCCCGACCCGGCCGCGCTCGCGCCCGACCTGCGGCCGCTGCTCGACACCATCGTCCGCACCATCCCCGCGCCCGACGTCGACCCCGAGGGCCCGGCCCAGATGCTGGTCGCCTCCCTCGACTACGACACCCACCGGGGGCGGATCGCGATCGGGCGGGTCCAGCGCGGCACGATCCGGCTCGGCGCGCCGCTGGCCCACGTCACCCTCGACGGCGAGGTCGTCAAGCAGAAGGTGACCGCCCTCGCCGTCTTCGAGGGCCTGCACCGGGAGGAGGTCGAGGCGGCCAGCGCCGGCGAGATCGTCGCCGTCGCCGGCTTCCCGGAGGCGCGGATCGGGGCGACGCTGGCCGACCCGGAGCACCCGCAGGCGCTGCCCGCGCCGGAGATCGAGGAGCCGACGCTGAGGCTGACCTTCGGGGTCAACACCTCCCCCTTCTCCGGCCGCGAGGGGCAGTACAGCACCTCCCGCCAACTGCGCGAGCGGCTCGACCGCGAGCTGGAGACGAACCTGTCGCTGCGGGTCGAGCCGACCGAGCAGGCGGACGTCTTCGCCGTCTCCGGCCGGGGCGAGCTGCACCTCTCGATCCTGATCGAGACGATGCGGCGCGAGGGGTTCGAGTTCCAGGTCTCGCGGCCGGAGGTGATCACCCGGGTCGTCGACGGGCAGGTGCAGGAGCCGGTCGAGGAACTCGTCGTCGACACCACCGAGGAGTACGTCGGGGTCGTCTCCGAGTTGGTCGGCGGCCGCCGGGCCCAGATGCTCGACATGGTGAACGACGGCCGCGGCAACGTCCGCCTCGTCTTCCGGATCCCGACCCGCGGCCTGATCGGGCTGCGCAACGCCTTCCTGACGGCGACGAAGGGGAACGGCGTGCTCGGCTCGCGCCTGGTCGGCTACGAGCCGTGGCAGGGGGCGATCGCCTCGACCCGCTCCGGCGCGCTGGTGGCGACCGAGTCGGGGACGGCGCTGTCGCACGGGCTGGCGAACGCGCAGGAGCGGGGCGTCACCTTCATCGAGCCGCAGACCCCCGTCTACGAGGGGATGGTGGTCGGCCAGCAGCCGCGGCAGGGGGACCTGCCGGTGAACGTCTGCCGGGCGAAAAAGCTGACCAACATGCGGGCCAGCACGAAGGACGTCGCGGTCCAGCTGACGCCGCCGGTGCAGCTCAGCCTCGAGCAGGCGCTCGACTTCCTCGCCGACGACGAGCTGCTGGAGGTGACCCCCAAGGGGTGGCGGCTGCGCAAGCGCCTCCTCACCGCCGACGAGCGCGGCAAGGCCCGCAAGGCGGCCCAGCAGCGGGAGCTGGCGCGGGCGGGCGCGGCCTAGCGAAGCAGCACCAACCGGCTGCACCGACCGGCTTGGCCGCAGACCACTTGCCTTCGACCACTCTCCCGCGGAGAAGGCGGACGGGGAGACACCGGGCAAGAGCGGCCGGCTCTCCTCGCGGCCGGGTCCGCCGGGGCCGCCCTCACCCCCCAGCCCCCTCTCCCGCAGCGGCGGGAGAGGGGGAGAAGCAGACTCAGGGGAGGGCCAAGCCCTCCCCCGAACCCCCGGATTGCCGCGGCGCGGCCGCTTCCCGATGGAGACCTGCCCCTGTCAGGCGGCGGGAGAGGGGGAGAACCCACTTCGGGGGAGGGCCGAGCCTTCCCCCGAACCCCCGGGTTGCCGCGGCGCGGCCGCTTCCCGGCGGGTGCCTTCCCCTGTCAGGCTACGGCGGGCGAGTGGCAGTTTCTGGCCCGGGGAGCGCGTGGCTCTCCCCCGGGCCTCCCAACCGCCGCTGCGCGGCGTTCCGGCGGAAGCCGCCGCTCGTCGGGCCGCACCAGAAGAAGGGAAGCGGCCGGCGCGGGGGAGGGCTTGGCCCCCTCCGCGCCCCCGCTGCCGCGGCGCGGTCGCGTTCCGACGACACATCTCCCCATGCGGGACGCTAAGCCGCGCCGGGAGCGGGGAAGTGCCGGGCCGGGCCGGGCGAGGCTTGGCCCTCCCTCGGGCCGCCGGGTTGCCGCGGCGCGGCGACGGCCCGACGGGCACCCCCTCGTCGGGCCATGTCATGGGAGGGGAAGCGGCTGGCTCGGGGGCGAACCTGACGCTCCCCCGACTCCCGGGTCGCCGATCCCCATCTCCTGACCAGTTCCCCCCGCTCCTCCGCCGGTGCCTGACAGGGGTAGGCATCCATCGGGAAGCGGCTGCGCCGCGGCAATCCGGGGGTCCGGGGGAGGGCCTGGCCCTCCCCCGAGCTGTGCTTCTCCCCCTCTCCCGCCGTCGCGGCTGACAAGGGTAGGTATCTGTTGGGAAGCGGCCGCGCAGCGGCAATCCGGGGGTCCGGGGGAGGGCCTGGCCCTCCCCCGAGCTGTGCTCTCCCCCTCTCCCGCCGTCGCGGGAGAGGGGGCTGGGGGGTGAGGGCGGTTCCGGCGGACCCGGCCGCGAGACCCGAATACGGCTATCCCTTGGATACCTCCCCCTCTCCCGCGGCGGCGGGAGAGGGGGTTGTGGAATGAGGGCCGTCCCGACGCGCTCGACCGCGAGGCGTGGCTGCTGCTATCGGCCAGGGCCCCCCGTGTTAAACGCCAACGCGGGAGGAGCGGGTTTGGGGCGAAGGCACTCCCCTACACCGTCACGCACTCCCCTGCCTGGCACGTCGCCGCGTCGCCGCAGGCGACGCCGCAGGCACCGCAGTTGAACGGGTCGGCCTGGAGGTCGGCGCAAATCTCGCCGCAGAGCGCCAGCCCCGACGGGCAGGCCGTGGCCGGGCAGGTCCCGGTCGCCGAGGTGTCGGTGCAGACCGCCCCGGTCCCGTCGGGCAGGTTGCAGCAGCGCACCCCCGCCCCGCCGTCGCAGCATTGCGCGTCGGCCGTGCAGCCGGTCCCGAGGCCGCCGCAGGTCGCCGCGCCGCAGGTCCCCTGCTCGTTGCACGGCTGGCCGTTGCAGCAGGCGCCGCCCCCGATGCACGCCTCGCCGTCGGCGGCGCAGACGCAGACGCCGTCGCTGCCGCACACCCCGCCGCAGCAGTTGGCGTTCGCGCACGACTCGCCGATGCCGGCGCAGGTCTGTGCGTCGGCGCACACCCCGCCGCTGCACACCTGCCCCTCGCCGCAGGCGCTGCCGCACGCCCCGCAGTTGGCCGGGTCGCTGCCCAGGTCGGCGCAGACGTCGCCGCACGGCGTCTGCCCCTCCGCGCAGTTGCCGCCCTGCGCCGCGGCGCACGCGCCGGCGTTGCAGATCTCGTCCTGGTTGCAGGCCGCGCCGCAGGCGCCGCAGTTGGCCGGGTCGCTGCTCAGGTTGACGCAGGCGTCGTCGCAGGCCGTCTGGCCCTCCGCGCAGTTGCCGCCCGACGGCGCGCACGCCCCGCCGACGCACAGCTCGCCCGCCGCGCAGGCCGCGCCGCACGCCCCGCAGTGCGTGGCGTCGGTCGCGAGATCGACGCAGGCGTCGTCGCAGGCGGTCTGCCCTTCGGCGCAGTTGCCGCCGGACGGGGCGCACTCGCCGCCGACGCACATCTCGCCCGTGCCGCAGGCCGCGCCGCACGCCCCGCAGTTCGCGGCGTCGGTCGCCGTGTCGACGCAGGCATCGTGGCACCGGGTCTGGCCGCTCGCGCAGGCCGCCTGCTCGTCGCTCGTCGGTGGCTCGGAACCGGTCGAGCCGCCACCCCCACCCCCGCCACCGCCGCCGGTCTTGTCCTTGTTCTTGCCGTCCTTGCCGCCGCCGGTGGCAGCCGCGCCCGCGCCGGCTGCGGCGTTGCCGCCGTCGGCCTGCTTCGCCTTGTCGGCCTTCTCCTTGCCGTCCTTGGCGGCGACCGTGCCCCCCTTCGCCGTGGCGTGCCAGTCACCGAGGTCGCCCGGCTGCGGCCCGGTGGCGAGGCCGTCGGCCGCGCCGGAGCAGTCGGCGATCTCCTCCGCCCCGACCCCGACCAGCACGATCGCCTGGTTCTGGGCCGTCGCGAGCCGGAGGTTGAGCGAGCGGCCCGTCGCCTGCCCGACCACCTTCAGGGCGCTGCCGTCGGCCAGCTTCAGACTCCCCTTGTCGATCGTGCCGTCCTTGCCGAGCTCAAGGCTCAGGTCGCCTTGCAGGATGCCCGGCTTCGACGCGCCGGGCGCGAGCAGCTTGCCCGCGCTCGGCCCCAGCCGGACGCTGACCGCCACCGTCATCGTGCAGGTCGCGTTCGCGCTCTGCGCCGCCGCCGGGGCCCGCTCACGGCCGAAGGCCGCCAGCAGGT
>JBDHWC010000197.1:0-4902 GCA_039809985.1 Thermomicrobiales bacterium
CGGGCGGCTCGACCACCCGCGCGGTGACGCGGCCGCCCGTGCCGTTGCCGTCGGCCGCCGCTCGCGGCAGATCGTGCGGCACCGCCGCGTAGGGCGCGTAGGGCGGCATCGCGGCGAAGGCCTCGCGGTCGCGCTGGTCGTCGCCGATTCGGTGGCGCAGGGCGCGGAACTCGTTGCCGATCGTCACGAAGTCGCGCTCCAGCCCGCTGTAGTGGTCGTGCTGGGTGCGAACGAAGCGAGTGTACGGCGCGATCGCGGTCCGGATGCGGTCGACGGAGCGGGCCAGCTCGTGCTCGAACTGGTCGTTCATCACGGCGACCAGCCGCCGCTCCAGCTCGTCGGCCTTGGCGTTGAAGTCGGCCCGCGCCTGCCGCCGCTTAGCCGGCAGCACGAACAGCCCGAGACCCGCGATCAGGCTGGCGGCGAGAATGCCGGTGACGTCGACCGCCACCGTGCTCGCCGCGGCCACCACCAGCGCGCCGAGCCCAACCGCGCCCGCCTGCGCGACCGCGACCGTGGCCACCGCGTTGCGGACCGACTGCGACAGCTCGTGCGCCTCGTTCTCGGCGTCGTAGCGGTCGACCTCTTCCTTCGCCCGCTTGCTGACCGCGTCGATCAGGTTCTTCCGGTCGTAGCGGAACTCCTGGCCGACCTGCCCGATCAGCCCTTCCTCGTACTTCGTCAGGCGGCGGCGGTCGATGTAGTCGGTGACCGCCTTCCACGTCTTCAGGTCCTGCTCCACCATCCAGTCGATCAGCTCGTCGATCGCGGCGTCGATCTGGCGCTCGGTGTCGCCGACCACCTGCTGCTCGAACTGGGTCTTGATCCGGTCGGTCTTCAGCAGGTCGAAGACGCGGGCCAGCCGGATCGTCTCGTCGAAGAAGGCGTCGCCGCGGGAGACCATCCGGGCGATGATGTTCTCGATCCGGGTCAAGTGGTACTTGAACTGGGCCCGCATGTCCTCTTGGTAGGCGACGAGCTGGGCCTCGATGTTGTCGATCGTCTTGATGTCGTCGCGCAGGACGTGCAGGCGTTCCTGCGTCGCCGCCAGGTAGCGCTCGGTCAGCAGCTCGCCGACCCCGAGCGGATTGAGCAGCTTCAGCCGGATGCGGCCCTCCTCGTCGAGGGTGGTGACGACGTAGTCCTCGAGCGGGCCGAACCGGCCCTGCCTCCAGAGACGGTCGCGCTCGTCCGGGTTCCGGTCGCCGAGCGCCTTCGCCTGCTGGGCGAGCAGGGCCGAGACCGGGAAGACGTCCGGCGACATCCCGAGCAGCCGCCGGATGTTCTCCTCGACGAAGTCGGTCACCTCGTCGACCGAGCGCTCGTCGCGCAGCAGGTCGATCTTGTTGATGACGACGACGACCTTCTTGCCCCAGTCGCGGATGCTCTCGAGGAAGCCGCGCTCGCTCTCGGTGAACGGGCGGTCGGCCGAGGTGACGAACAGCACCATGTCGGAGCGTGGCACGAAGCGCTGGGTCAGCGCCTCGTGCTCGCGGATGATCGCGTTGGTGCCGGGGGTGTCGACGACCGTGATCTCGTCGAGGAAGTCGGCCGGGAAGGTGCGGACGACCACCCCGTCCGGCAGCATCGCCTCGGTCACCTCGGGGCCGTACTGCAGCAGGTTGATCACCGCGGTGGTCGGGGTGACCCCTTCCGGCATCACGTGCTCGCCGACGAGGGCGTTGATGAAGGCCGACTTGCCGGCGTTGAACTCGCCGACCACCACCAGCATGAAGAGGGCGGTCAGGTGCTCGGCCGCCTGCTTCACCGCCTCCTGGTCCTCGGCCGTCGCCGGGAACGTCTCGAGCAGGTGCGCCAGCCGTTCGAGGAGCGCCAGTTCCTGGCCGATCAGGTCGTGCTGCCGCTCGGTCAGGATCGCCCCGGGGGTTGCCGCGTCGTCCTGCCGGCGACGGGCGCGCCCGGCGAACCGGAACAGGTCCTTCACCATGACCGACAGTCGCTCCTCGCTTCCCGCGCGCCCGGATGGCGTCTCAACTGGCAGCATGGCCGATCGGACGGCGGGCTGCAACCCGCGCCGCGCGACGCCACGGACCACCGGCCCGCTGCCCGCCCACCGAACCGCCGACTACCCGAACGAGAGGGCACGCGCCGCGCGGCCGACGAGGACCGCCCCGAGACCTCAGTCCTCCGCCGGCCCGCCGTCGTCCGTCAGCACCAGCAGCGGCCCGGCGAGCAAGTGGGCGACGAACGGGTTCGCCGCCTGTCGCCGCGCGTCCCACTGCGCCGCCGGGAAGTACGCGACCTCCACCCGCCGGCCGGCAGCGTGGGGCGCGACGGCCCGGGCCACCCGGTCGTGGATCGCGTCGACCGCCTCGACCGTCAGACGGCCGACGAGGACCAGATGGAGCGGATCGCGGCCCGGGCCGAGCCGGCCGCCCAGGGCCGCCCACGCCAGGCCCGAAACCCCCTCGGTCGCCCCCCGCAGCAACGTCTCCGGCCCGAGCGCGCTGCTGAGAAGCTCGGTCAGCGGCCCGAGCAGCGGCGACCCGGGGTTCGGCCGGTAGCGGCGGGCGGTGCCGTCCCGCTCGTCGACCAGCACCCCGATCCGGGCCAGCTTGTAGCACTCGTGCTGCAGGCTGCTGACCGGCAGCCCGAGCCGTCGCGAGAGGTCGGTCAGCCCGAACGCGAGGTGGGGCCGGGCCAGCACCTCCCCCAGCACCGCCACCCGCAGCCGCGACGAGAAGAGTTCCTCCAGCACCTCGCGCGGCGCGATCGCGTCGTCGGCCCCCTCCGTCGTCGGCTGCCGGGCGGCGCGCGGCACCTCAGGCCGCCTGCCAGAGCGACTGCCCGTCGTGCACCTCGTGCCGGAGCCTCCCCTGCCGGTGCAGGTGGCTGACGAAGGCGAACGCGGTCGGCTGCAGCAGGTAGAAGGAGGGCGCGTCGCCGGGGTCCGCCCCGAAGTGCCGCAGCAGGTCGGTCAGGATCGCGTCGGCGGTGACCGGCTCGGCGGCGGCGGCCAGCACCCGCGCGGCCACCCGGTCCAGCAGGTCGACGTTGGCGTCGATCAGCGCGTGCAGCGCGGCCCGATCCTCCAGCAGCGGCCCGTGCCCGGCCACCGCCACCCGGCAGTCGACCGCGCGGGCCGTCTCCAGCGCGGCGAGATGGTCGGTCGCGGAGTAGAGGTACGGCACCCGGTACTTCTCGAGCGCGGCCACCGGCAGCACCACGTCGGCGCAGAAGAACACGCCGTCGACCAGGTACCCGACCTGCCCCGGCGAGTGGCCGTAGAGCGGCACCACCTCGAGGTCGATCCCGGCGACGGTCAGCGGCCCCGGCCCGACGACCTCGTCGACCGGGCTGGCGTCCCCCAGCAGGAAGCCGGTCCGCATCGTGTCGAGCGGGTCCGCGCCGCCGTAGAGCGCCATCGGCAGCAGCATCGGGTAGCGCAGGATCGCCTCGTCGGTGGCCGGGGCGTAGATGCGCGCCCCGGTCCGCTTGGCGACCGTCGCGTTGCCGCCGAAGTGGTCGGCGTGGCCGTGCGTCGTCAGCACCGCCGCGACCTCGACCGCCTCGCCCAGTTCCTCGCGGACCGCCTTCAGCACCTTCTTCGCGGCGGAGTCGTTCAGGCCGCTGTCGACCAGCACGACCCGACCGTCCGTCCCCGACAGCACCCCGATGTTGACGCCGCCCGGCGCGTAGCGCACCCGCGGCCCAAGTTCGACCAGCACCGTTGACTCCTCCGCCGCACCCAGCGGCCCCGACTGCCGGCACTATACTCACGGACGGGCGCGGGTCGGGGGGAGGGCGCTGCCCTCCCCTGTCTCACGCGCCACGACAGGGGAGGAACGGCGAGCGATGGCGGATGCTCCGGTGCGGCACGTGGTCGAGGTCGGGCAGTTCGACCGGGCCGGCGTCGAACGCCTCTTCACCGCCGCCGACCGGATGCGCGACCTGCCCCGCACCGCCGTCCCGGCCCGCGGCCGGATCCTCGCCACCATCTTCTACGAGCCGTCGACCCGGACCCGCCTCTCGTTCGAGTCGGCGATGCAGCGGCTCGGCGGCGGCGTCATCTCGACCGAGAACGCGCGCGACTTCTCCTCCGCGATCAAGGGCGAGACGGTCGAGGACACGGTTCGCATCGTCGCCGGCTACGCCGACGCGATCGTCCTCCGCCACCACGAACTGGGCGCGGCCAGCCGTGCCGCCGCCGTCTCGCCGGTGCCGATCCTCAACGCCGGCGACGGCCCGGGCGAGCACCCGACGCAGGCGCTGCTCGACCTCTACACCATCGCCCACGAACTCGGGCGGATCGACAACCTGCGGGTCGCCCTCGTCGGCGACCTCCGGTTCGGCCGCACCGCCCGCTCGCTGGCCCGCCTCTTCCGCCTCTCGCGCGGCAGCGAGCTGCTCTTCGTCTCGCCGCCGGCGGTGCCGATGGGCGCGGACGTCCGGGCCGAGCTCGACGCCGCCGGCGTCCCCCACCGCGACGAGCCGGACCTCGCCAAGGTGCTGCCCGACGTCGACGTCGTCTACCAGACCCGGATCCAGCGCGAGCGGTTCGCCACCCCCGGCGAGTACGAGGCCGCCCGCGGCGTCTACGTCATCGACGCCGAGGCGATGCGCCGCCTGAACCCGGGGGCGATCGTCCTCCACCCCCTGCCGCGCGTCGACGAGATCACGGTCGACGTCGACGCCGACCCCCGCGCCGCCTACTTCCGGCAAGCGCACAACGGCGTCCACATTCGCATGGCGCTGCTGGCCGACGTGTTCGGGATCGACGCCTCGCGCCGGGCTCGGCAGGGTTCCGCCGGGAACACCCGCGGACGGCCAGCCACGTGGGCGACCTGAAAATCAGGGCTGTGCAACGACGTGCGGAGAGGCCGCGCAAGGGCACACCTCTGCCCTGATTGGCTCCGCTCCGCAGGGCGCGCCTGACAGGGG
>JBDHWC010000198.1:0-4890 GCA_039809985.1 Thermomicrobiales bacterium
GCGGCGAGAGCCGGCGGTCGTTGCCCGGCCGGTCCGCCAGCCGGCGGCCGCCCGGCGGCCGCACCGCCGCCTGGTTGCTGCCGCGGTCGCGGTGCTGGTGATGCTCCCGTTCGCGGCCTTTGTCGCGCGCGCCACGGAGTCGCCCACCGGAGGCGGCCCGGCGGTCGCCGTCGAGCGCGCCGCGGGCTCGCTCATGGACTCCGAGGCGCAAGCACCGATCCGGTAGTGCCCCAACGGCAATAGACTGGCCGCGGTGGTGCCGTTCGCCTCACCGCGGAGTCCCCCTGCCCACCTCGCCGCTCGATCACTCCGATCGAGGCCGGCGCGGTTCTTCGCCGCAGCCCGCGTGAAGGCGAACTGACCGGCACGACCTGTCGCGTCGCGTCGTCATCGCACGGCGCGGGGACACCTCATCCCTTGGGACGCCAGACGCCCGGAACGGAAAGCGGTCGGAGGGTGAACTCGCTTCTCCGCAGGCTCGCCGTGGCGAGGGACTTCGCCACTGCCCGAGGCAACGTCGCCCAAAGACGAAGTCGCCGCCGCCAGCGGGCCATACGGCAGTTCGTCGATGTAGAGGTCCCCCGCTTGACGGCGTCGAGCCGCAGCACGCCGTGCACGTACCACGGGTCGGCCGCCAGCAGGTCGCGGGTCGCGCGCTCGTCGGTCCCCCGCAGGACCAGGACCGCGCCGCCTTCGCCGACCAGCGGGCCGCCGAGCACGACCCGGCCCTCGGTCACCAGCCGGTCGATGTACGCCGCGTGGTCGTCCCAGTGGGGTTGCCTCCGGGTGCCGCGGCTCAGGTCGCGCGCCGGACCGGCGGAGGAGACGCAGAGGTCGTAGCGCTCGGCCGTGAGTCGCGCTCCTCGGGCGGCGGTCGCTCTCAGCAGGCGGCGCGCTGCCCCCGCCCGACCACCGGCTCGAGCTGGCCGCCGGCGATCGCCTCCTCGACCTGCGGCACGTAGACGGTCACCTCCCGGCCGCCCGGGTAGAGGAAGATCACCTTCGGCGTGCCGACGTGGTCCGGCTCCAGCCGGACGATGGTCACCTGCTGGTCGAGCACCCGGTCGCCGGGGTGAACGTAGCGCTGGCCCGGCGCGAGAAGAATCCTCGGTGTGGTCATCTCGGGTGGCTCCCTCGGGGACGCGTCCCCTGTCCCGGCATCCTACCCGGCTTCCGCCGCGCCCGCCGAGGGCCCCCCGGCCCGCGGCGCCCCCGGTGGTCTCGTTCGGCGGCGGGCCGCGACCGACCCGCCCGGATCGCATCCTAGCACTGTACGTACATCCTTGGGAATCGTCGCCCTCGGGATGCGCGTGCCGCGCCGGACCCGGCCGAACCCAGCCGGGGCGAGTGTCCGACGCAACTCCGGTGCCGCCGCCAGCGTCTCCATGACAACGAACGGCCCGCTGCCGCTGTCGATACACTTGTACGAGGAACGCGCGGAGACCCGATCATGTTCCGACTGCGCCGCCGAACTCGCCCCCTCCTCTGGTCCGGGCTCGCCGCGCTCGCGGCGCTCCTCCTCCTCGCGACCGGGCCCGGCGGCGCGGTCGGGGCGCAGCAGGCCGCGCCGCGGGTCGACCTCGTGACCGTCGACGGCGCGATCACGCCGCCGACCGCGCAGTACGTGACGCAGGCGATCGCGGCGGCCGAGCGGGACAACGCCGCCGCCGTGGTGATCGCGCTCGACACCCCCGGCGGCCTGATGGCCTCGATGGACGAGATCGTCGACGCGATCCTCGCCAGCCGGGTGCCGGTCGTCGTCTACGTCTCGCCGCCGGGCGGCCGTGCCGCCTCGGCCGGCGTCTTCGTCACCGAGGCGGCCCACGTCGCGGCGATGGCCCCCACCACCCGGATCGGGTCGGCTTCGCCGGTGATGCTCGGCCCCGACGGCCAGCCCAGCGGCGGCGACCCGACGATGAACGCCAAGATCACGAACGACGCGGTCTCCCAGATCACGAACCTGGCGCGCCTGCGCGGCCGCAACGCCGAGTGGGCCGAGCAGGCCGTCCGCAGCGCCGCCAACCTGACGGCGGACGAGGCCGTCAAGCAGCACGTCGTCGACCTCACCGCCCCCGACCTGCCGGCGCTGCTGCAGCAGATCGACGGCCGGCAGGTGACCACCGCCGCCGGCCCGGTCACGCTGCGCACCGCCGGCGCGACCGTGGAGCCGGTCGAGCGCGGCTTCCTCGACCACCTGCTGCAACTCCTCTCCGACCCGACCATCGCCTACCTCCTCGTCAGCCTCGGCACCATCGCCCTCTTCTTCGAACTGACGAACCCGGGGGCGATCTTCCCCGGCGTCTTCGGCGCGCTCGCCCTCTTGCTCGGGCTGTACGGGCTCGGCACGCTGCCGGTGAACTGGGCCGGGCTGCTGCTGATCGGCCTCGCCTTCGCCCTGCTGGTGGCCGACCTCTACGTGACGTCGTTCGGGACGCTGACCTTGGGAGGCCTCGTGAGCTTCGTCCTCGGCTCCTACCTGCTGCTCGGCAGCGACGCGCCGCCGGGCCTGCGGATCAGCCCGGTCGTCATCTGGACGGTCGCCGGGCTGCTCCTCGCCTTCTTCCTCGCGCTGGGCGGCCTCGCGCTGGCGACCCGCTTCCGCAAGCCGGCCACCGGCCGCGAAGGGCTGGTCGGCACGGTCGGCACCGTCCGCCAGCGGCTGAACCCCGACGGCGTCGTCTTCGTCGCCGGCGAACTCTGGCAGGCGACGGCGCTGGCCACCCTGCCGCCGGGGACGCTGCCGATCGAGCCGGACACCGCGGTCGCCGTCACCAGCCTCGACGGCCTGCGGATGGTCGTCCGCCCGGCCACCGCCGCGGAGGTCGCCGCCTCCGGGGTGACCACCGTCGGCGACCGGCGGCACGGCCCGGCCGACCCGTCCGACCATGCCGAAAGGAGTCCCGCGTGAACCCCCTGCTCCCCGTGATCGTGGTCGTCGCGATCTTCCTGCTGATCGTCTTCTTCGCCGCCGTCAAGGTGGTGCAGGAGTACGAGCGGGGCGTCGTCTTCCGGCTCGGAAGACTGGTCGGGCCGCGCGGGCCCGGCCTGATCCTGCTGGTGCCGTTCATCGAGCGGATGCAGAAAGTCGACCTGCGCACGGTGACGATGGACATCCCGGCCCAGGAGGTGATCACCAAGGACAACGTCACGGTCCGGGTCAACGCCGTCGCCTACTTCCGGGTGCTCGACCCGAACGCGGCAGTGGTGAACATCGCCGACTACGTCCGAGCGACCTCGCAGATCGCGCAGACGACGCTCCGCTCGGTCCTCGGCCAGTCGACCCTCGACGACCTGCTGACGGAGCGGGAGACGATCAACATCCGCCTGCAGCAGATCATCGACGAGCAGACCGAGCCGTGGGGGATCAAGGTCAGCGTGGTCGAGGTCAAGGACGTCGAGCTGCCGCAGTCGATGCAGCGGGCGATGGCCCGCCAGGCCGAGGCCGAGCGCGAGAAGCGGGCCAAGATCATCCACGCCGAGGGCGAGCTGCAGGCCAGCCAGACCCTCGCCGAGGCGGCGGACGTGATCTCCGCCAACCCGGTCACCATCCAGCTCCGCTACCTGCAGACGCTGGCCGAGATCGGGGCCGAGAACAGCACCACCATCGTCTTCCCGCTGCCGATCGACCTCCTGGCCGCGTTCGTGCCGCCCGACGCCGGGACCGGTCCGACCAGCCACGCGGCCGCCAAACGGCCGGCCCCATCCGCGAAGACCCGCGGCGACGAAGCCTGAGCAACAGCACCAAAGGAGCGCGCGCCATGCCCGGACACGACGTGCCCCGCCACGAGTCGATCGACCACGACCGCCCGACCGACGCCGGCCTGATGGACCCGACCGGCGAGGACGCCCCCGGCACCGGGATCATGGGCGACGAGACCGTCGTCCGCGACATCAACCCGGACGGCCCGCCGGGCCTCTACCCCGGCGAGGCGGGGCACACCGGCGGCCACGCCCACCCCGGCCCGACCCCGGCCGAGGCCGAGGACGCCGTGGAAACGGCCAGGGACAACTGGGCACAATAGAGGTCGTTGCCGCCCCCGTTCTCGGCCTCACTGCCGCGAACGCGAGCGACCCTTGGCGGGCACCTCCTCGCTGCGCACGACGAAGGGTGTCTCGAGGCGCGGGCGGCTTGGCAGCCCGACCCGCCGAGCGACGCCTCGGCGATGGCCCGCCCGCAGGCCGTGCCGGACGGCGACTGGCGGACGCCATGACGCCGGGCCGGGGCGATGCCCCGGCCCGGCGCTGATCATTGCCGTTGCTCAGCCGCGGCAGGCGTGGTCGCGGCAGTGGCCGCTGCAACAGTCCTCGTTCCGGTCGCAGTTGTCGGAGTTGTCGCGGCAATGCCGACAGACGCCGTCTCGGCAGTTGCGGTCGCGGCAGTCGGCGTCCCGACTGCACAGGTCGCCGTCGGCGCCGCCGCCAGCGAGCGAGTGCGTGCAGGTTCCGTCACGGCACACGCCGCCGCAGCAGTCGACGTCAAGTCGGCACAGGCCTCCGTCGGCGCGGCAGGCGGCACTGGCGATGCGTACGCCGCCGAGGGCGCTGGCGGCGACCAGCGCACCGGCAATGCCCTTCACCGCGTCGCGGCGGTTCAGGCGCGACAAGTGCTTGGCGAACGCATCGAACCGTTCTCCGTCCATGATCCTCGTCCTTACGGGGCCGATGACCCGGATGCGCGGAAGTGCTCCGCGCGTGTCGCGTCCCAGACGCCAGAATTCGAAGCTCCGCGACCCGAGCCACCGTCCTTCCGACGCGGCCGGAACCATCGCCCCGGCCAGCCGCCCCATCGGCGATGGAGCATCCTCAGGAACGGCGACCGGGGAGGATCGGATGTACGGTCACGCCGTCGACGGTAGCCCGCGCGACGGTCGCGCTTACCGGCACGGCATC
>JBDHWC010000199.1:0-4871 GCA_039809985.1 Thermomicrobiales bacterium
TGAGCCCGCCCGACGCCGCCGGCGCCAGCCCGACCTTCGAGCAGATCTGCACCGCGTCGCGGCGGGCGGCGAGGAACGGCCCGGCGATCGCCTCGGCGGCGCCGCCGCCGTAGAGCGGCGCCAGGTCGAACCAGGTGACGCCGGCGTCGAAGGCGGCGGCCATCGCCGCCCGCCCCTCCGCCGCCGCCACCCGGCTGCCGAGCGAGGCGCAGCCGAAGCCGAGGCAGGAGGTCTCGATGCCGGTGGTCCCGAGCCGCACCCGCCGCATTCGCCATCTCCCCCATATCCGCCCCCGCCGCCCGGGCGCTCCTCAGGCTTTCATACGGCCTTGAAACCTGGAGAGCAGTCGTTTTCCGGCAACAGCCGGAAAACCAGCAAAGAAGACGATGCGCGCACCGCGCGCACAAGATCGCGGCAAAAGCCGCGCCCCGCCCTCTCCGCCACGCGCCGCCGCAGGACCGACGCCCGAGGCGGCGCCCGCGCCGCCTCCCGGCGGAGGGGGGCTCGATGCCCCCCTTCGCCGGCCCCCGGCCGGCCCTCACCGCCGCCGGGCGAGCAGGCGGTCGGCGAGGCGCAGCCCGAGCTGGACCGCGGTCAGCGTCGGGTTGGCCTGCCCCGAGGTCGGCAGCACCGCGGTCGAGACGACGAAGAGGTTGGGCACCCCGAAGGCGCGGCAGTCGCCGTCGACCACCGCTGCCTCCGCCCGCGCTCCCATGCGGATGGTGCCGACCTGGTGCGCCCCGTCGCGGGCCAGCGCCAGCACCGCCGCCGCCTGCCGCTCCGGGTCGGGGTCGTGGTACTCGAGCCGGGCGAGACGGTTGCGCTCGAGCCAGGCGCCGAGGGCGCGGTGCGCCTTCACCACCAGTCCCGCGTCGGCCTCCGAGAAGCGCAGGTCGATCCGGAGCCGGCGCTGCCCGAGCGCGTCGCGGGTCTCGCCGAGGGTCAGCCGGCTCGCCGGGTCGGGCAGCTGCTCGGCATGGTACTCGAGCCCGTAGCGCATCGCCGGGTTGCGGAGGAAGAACCCCGGCAGCCGCATCGGCGCGAGCTTGTGCCGCCAGAGGAAGGCCGGCGCGAAGCCCGCGGTGCGCGGCAGGTCGCGGAGCACGTTCCGGAGGTGCGCAGCCCGGCGCCATGGCGGCGCCCCGAGGTGCTTCTGCCGCACCGGCTCGGCGATCAGCCGCCGCCCGAGCGGGCCCACGGAGAGCGCGAGGAACACCGCCGACAGCGGCCCCGAGCGGTGCGCGGGGCCGGCGATCCGCGGCACCACCGGCCAGAAGGCGACGTTGGCGAGCCCGAGGGCGGCTTGCGTCGCCGGCGACGGCGTGAGCCGCCGCCGCACGTAGGAGCCGTGCGCGTCGACGTGGTAGTCGAGCCCGTCGTGCAGCCGCGCGTCGAGGAAGACGACGTCGGCGATCTCGCCGGAGAGGTGCCCCATGTAGAACCGCCCGAGCGGCCCCCCTGCCCCGCCGAAGCGCGACGGCGCCCGTTCCTGCTCCAAGAGCAGCAGCCGGGTGCTGGCGTTGCCGCCGGCGGCGAGGACGACCGCGTCGGGCGCCGCGATCGCGCCGCGCTCGCCGGAGCCGAGCGCCACCTCGAGGCTAGCGATGCCGCCGTCGGCGCGGTAGCGGAAGCCGGTCACCGTGACGTGCAGCGCCACCCAGAGCCCCGAGGCGGTGGCGAGCACCCGGCCGTGGCGCTTGTGGATGCGCGGCTCGTTGGTCCAGCGCTCGAGCCGGTCGCTGCGGAACGCCGGATCGGCGGCGACGCCGGGAATGGCTTCGGTGAAGACCGGCCCGCCGGCGCCGAGCGCCGCGAGTGCCGGCGCGAGCCACGGCTCGAGCGCCTCCGGCCCGATCGGCCAGGCCCCGAGCCCGAGCCACGGCCGGGCCTGGAAGTCGATCGCGTCGAACGGCAGGCAGCGTCCGGCCCAGAGGCTCGAGGTGCCGCCGAGCCGGCGCGCCACCGCGGTGTGCGGCTCGAAGTGGCTGCCTGCGTCCCAGCTCTCGGCGCGCGCCAGATCCCCCGGCCCCGCCTCCGCCGCGGCGCCGCCGCTCTCGAGCACCAGCACCCGGCGGCCGCCGCGGGCAAGCGCCAGCGCCGTGGCGGTGCCGACCGGCCCGGAGCCGATCACCACCACGTCGGGGCCGAGCTCCCCGAGCGCTGCGAGCGACGGCGCGGCCAGGATCACCGGCGGCCCCGCGGCCCGCGCCCGCCTTGATGCGGTGCGAAACGGTCTGCTAGGCTGCGGCACGGGATCGGGAGGCTCGGCATGACCGGGATGACGGCCACATCCGCCGCCGAGGGTCAAGGGTGCAGCGCAACATGATGAACGACGCGGCCGCTCCCGACGCCCGCCTGCCCGCGGTGACGGTGGTCGTCCCGCACCTGAACCAGCCGGAGCTGCTCGAGCTCTGCCTCGCGTCGCTCGATGCGCAGACGCTGGCGGATTTCGAGGTCCTCGTGGTCGACAACGGCTCGGCGGCGCTGCCCGAAGCGGTGGTCGCACGCCACCCGCGGGCGCGGCTCGTGGCCGAGCCGGTGCCCGGGCCGGGGCCGGCGCGCAACCGCGGCGTGGCGCTGGCGCGGGCGCCGATCATCGCCTTCCTCGACGCCGACTGCATCGCCGATCCGGGCTGGCTCGCGGCCTTTGTCGCCGACTTCGCCGCCCACCCGGAGGCGGCGATCCTCGGCGGCGCCGTGGTGATCTTCGCCGAGGGCGACCGGCCGAACGTCGCCGAGGCCTTCGATCTCGTCTACGGCATCCGCCAGGAGTGGACGATCGCCCGGCACGGCTTCGCGGCGACGGCGAACCTCGCGGTGCGGCGCTGGGTCTTCGACGCCGTCGGCCCGTTCGCCGGGCTCGCGATCTCCGAGGACATGGAATGGGGCATGCGCGCGGCGGCGCGCGGGCATCCGACCCGGTTCGCGCCCGGCGCGGTGGTGCGCCACCCGGCGCGCACCTCGATGGACGCGCTGCGCCGGCAGTGGGACCGGCACACCAGCCACCACTGGAGCATGCAGCCGAAGACCGCGGCGGGCACCGCGGCCTGGGTGCTGCGCGCCGCGGCGATGGCGGCCTCGCCGCTCGCCGAGATCCCGCGCATCCTCGGCAGCGACCGGCTCGCCGGGCCGCGGCAGCGGCTCGACGCGTTCCGCGGCGTCGCGGCGATGCGGCTCTACCGGGCGCGGCGGATGCTGGGCGAGATCCTCGTCCCCGCCTCCCGCGACCGCTCGGCGCGCTGGAATCGCTCCTGAGCGTTCCGCGCGCGGAACGCTCACCTCGCGCCTTCCTGCCATCGCGCTCATCCGAGAGGTGGAGTCCGCCGGCGGGAACATGCACGCATGGGTAGAGGCGGGTCCACCGAATGGGTGCCATGCCAGCCCCTTCCCCCGGGTGTAGCGTCAACCAGGATTTAACCATGGGTGGTTTCATGCCGACCGCATTCCTTCCCGGGACCCGCCTCGCCGACACGCTCTTCGGCACCACCGGCAGCGACTGGATCACGGCGCTCGGCGGCGCCGACTCGGTCTTCGGCGACAGCGCGCCGCTCACCGTCGACGGCAGCGTCGGGCTCACCGGCGGCGACGACACGCTGCTCGGCGGCACCGGCAACGACACCGTCTACGGCGACGGCACCATCGTCTCGGGCCCCATCATCCACGGGGCGACCGGCACGCTTGTCGGCGGCGACGACCTGCTGCTCGGCGGCTTCGGCGACGACTGGCTCTATGGCGACGGCACGGTGTCGCTCGGCAGCGGCAGCACCTCCGAGCTCGTCGGCGGCGCGGACACGCTGCTCGGCGGCGCCGGCAACGACCAGCTCTGGGGCGACGGCTGGGCCGGCGCGGGCTTCGCCACCGGCCACATCGCCGGCGGCGACGACGTGCTCCTCGGCGGCACCGGCGCCGATACGCTCGTGGGCGACGGCACGACCGGCACCGGCCGGGCGCGCGGCGTGGTCGACGGCGGCAACGACACGCTGGCCGGCGGCGACGGCAACGACCTCGTCCACGGCGACGGCACCGCCGAGGTGGTGCATGGCGGCGACGACCGGATCGCGACCGGCGCCGGCGACGACACCGTCCTCGGCGACGGGCTCGGCTATCCCACGCTCGACGGCGGCGACGACCGCATCCTCGCCGGCGCCGGCCGCGACGTGGTGACTGGCGACGGGGAGGTCGGCACGTTCTACATCGGGCCGGCGGTGCTGACCGGCGGCGACGACACCCTCGTCGGCGGCGCCGGCGCGGACGCCCTCACCGGCGACGGCAGCGCCTGGGCGGGCGGCTACACCGCGACGCTCCTCGGCGGCGACGATCTCCTCCTCGGCGGCGGCGGCGCCGACACGCTGGTCGGCGACGGCAGCGCCGGCTCCACGTCCGGCGCCACGCTCTCCGGTGGCGCCGACACCCTGGTCGGCGGCGCCGGCGACGACCGGCTGACCGGCGACGGCTCCGCCGAGCGGGCGCCGGAGGCCTTCGTGCTGCAGGGCGGTGCTGACAGCTTCGTCTTCGGCGCCCACGACGGGCTCGACACCCTCACCGACTTCCGCCACGGCGACGGCGACCGGATCGACCTGCGCGCGGCGTTCCTCACCTGGGCGAGCCTCGACAGCAACGGCGACGGCACGCTCGGCGCCGGCGACGCCTTCGTGACCGCCGCCGGCGGCGACACCGCGATCGACCTCGGGCACGCCGCCGGCGGCGCGGCCGGGCACGACGTGGTCACCGTCACCGGCGTCACCGGGCTCGGCGCGGCGGATTTCCTCTTCGTCTGAAGCGGATCGGGAAGGGTTGGCGGAGAGAGAGGGATTCGAACCCTCGAGACGGTTTCCCGCCTACACACTTTCCAGGCGTGCGCCTTCGACCAC
>JBDHWC010000200.1:0-4862 GCA_039809985.1 Thermomicrobiales bacterium
CCGCGAACAGCAGCAGGACGACCGCGCTCGCGCCGGCGTAGGCGGCGAGCCAGCCGACACGGCCGGCGGCGGCCCCGAAGAGGGGGAAGGCCCAGATCATCGTGATCGAGAAGAGGAAGCCCTGGATCGAGAGGATCGTCGCCCGCTGGGCCGAGCCGATGCCGGCGTTGACCCGGGCCGAGACCATCGGCTCGTAGGCCCCGAAGACGAACTCGGCGACGACGTAGACCGGCAGCACCAGCCAGAGCCGCTGGCTGCCGAGCGCCAGCGCCACCGCCACCCCGACCGCGGTCGCCAGCAGCGTCCAGCGGCGGAAGCCGGTCCGGTCGCTCAGCCGGCCCGCCAGCAGCGCCCCGGCCGCCGTGAAGAGGAAGGTCGAGCCGATCACCAGCGCGACCTGCGACGGCGGCAGCCCCATCTCGCTCAGCACCGCTTGCGCGTAGAGGGTGACGAGGGTCGAGAGGGTCCAAAGCCCCGCCACGTAGACCAGCAGCATCGGCAGCCCCGGCTGCCCGCGCAGCACCGCCGCCGCCTCGGCGAAGACCCGGCGCACGCTGGCGTGCGCGGTCCGCTCCCGGGCCGGCTCCCGCAGGCTCGCCGCGAGGACGAAGCCGACCGCGCCGACCGCGGCGGTCAGCAGGTACGGCACCGCGAACGAGCGGTCGGCGAGGACGCCGCCGACCCACGTCGTGGCGGCGACCACGAGGTACATCGCCGAGTAGAGCCTGCCGAGGACGCCGGTGAAGCGGTCGGCCACCCCCTGCGCGGCGAGGCTGTCGAACATGAACGCCTCGCCCGCGCCGGAGCGGAAGGCGTAGAACGCGCCGTTCAGGTACATCGCCGGCAGCACGACCCAGAGCGAGTCGGCCCGCAGCATCAGCAGGGCGGAGGCGGTCGCGCAGAGCGACGCCAGCGCCAGCGACCACTTGCGGCCGAAGAGGTCCGCCAGCGACCCCGTCAGCAGCTCGAGGCTGACCGGGGCGAGGTGGAAGACCGACTCGGCCAGCCCGATCTCGGCCAGCGAGAAGCCGCGCGACTGGAGGTAGACGATCCACACCCCGGCCGTGAAGCTGAACTCCGCGAGCAGTTCCCAGAGGTAGTACGGGGCCAGTCCGCCGGCCCGCGACCGCTCCACCCGCGCCTCGTTCCCGTCGCCCGCGCCGGACCCGCCCCGGGCCGCCCCCGCCGCAGAGCCTACAATGTCCGGTCCGGGGTGTCGCGCGGCACGCCCGGAACGCGCGGGCACGGCCGGAGGCGGGCGGCGGAGGACGGGCGACGGTGCCGACGTGGCTGCTGCTGAGCCTGATCGTCCTCTGGGCCGTCGTCCAGTACGGCCTGACGGTCTGGGCCCTGCGCGACCTGTTGCGGCGCGAGCCGCCGCCCGGGGCCAGCCGGCTGCCGTGGGCCTTCGTGATCCTCACCCTGCCGATCGTCGGCGCGCTCGCCTACGCCACCCACGGCCCGGGCGAACTGCCGTTCCGCCTGCCGGGGCGGCTGCAGCCGCCCGGGACGCTCCGGATGCCGGAACGGCTTCCCCCGGCCGTGCAGGACGTGATCGCCCGCGCGCGCCGGCTCGCGCGGCCGCCGGGCGACCCCGACGCCGAGGAACGCTGATCCCGTCGCCCGGCAACCCCGCGCATCACGGACGACGCCGGTCCGAGCCGCCCCGGTTCACACAGCGCGTCCGCCCTTGCTTCGCGGCCGGGCGCGCCGGGGACCGCCCTCACCCCCCAGCCCCCGCTCCCCGGGCGAGGGGAGCGGGGGAGGCATCGATCGGCAAACCGCAGCGCCGCGGCAACCCGGAGTCGCGGAGAGGTCGTGGCCCTCCCCCGACTCACGTGCTCCCCCTCTCCCCTCGCCCGGGCTGGCAGGGGCAGGGATCGATCGGGAAGCGGCCGCGCCGCGGCAATGCGGGGTCTTGGGGGGAACTTGGTTCCCCCCAGATCACTTGCCCCCCTCACCCGTCGCCATCTGACCGGGGCAGGGGTTCATCGGGAAGCGGCCGCGCAGCGGCAACCCGGGGGCCTTGGGGGAGGGCTTGGCCCTCCCCCGAATCAGTTTCTCCCCCTCTCCCCTTGCGAGGGGAGAGGGGGCTGGGGGGTGAGGGCGGTCCCAGCAGGCCCGACCACGAGGTGCGGATGCCGCTTCCGAACGGATCCCTCCCCCTGCGCTCGCGCTCGACCCGACCGGAGCCGCACCCCGCCACCGACCCGGTTGATACCCGAACATGGTATCCGCGGCGGTTCCGTCGCGTTCCGTCGCCGGAAGGACAGGTTTTCTCGGCATCTTGACATCCAGGCGCGCCAGTCGTATCGTCTTGCACATGGATACCCATGGTGGGTATTCTCACAACACGAAAGGCACGCCCATGATCGCTCGCACCGACGACGAGACCGCCGTCCTCCCCGTCCCCGACATCTCCTGCGGCCACTGCGAGGCGACGATCCGGACGGCGCTGGCCGCCGTCGACGGCGTCGACGCCGTCGAGCCGAGCGCCGCGACCAAGTCGGTCCGCGTCGTCTTCGACCCGGAGCGCGTCTCGCTCGCCCGGATCGCCGCCGTCCTCGACGAGGCCGGCTACCCGGTCGCCGGCTGATGTCCGCCCCCGCTCCGCTCCCGACGCGGGAGCATCATTCCCACCCGACCCGGACGGCCCAGATGCCCGACCACCACGACCATCACCAGCACGCGGAGCCCGTCGACGCCGCGCCGACGCGCCCCGCCCCCGATCCCCACGCCGAGCACGCGCCGTCGCACGCCGGGCACGCGGTGCCGACCGAGGCAGCGCACGCCGGGCACGGGACCTCGCACTCCGGCATGGCCCACGACATGGGCGACCCGAAGATGGCCGCCGCCATGGAGCGCGACATCCGGACCCGCTTCTTCGTCGCCCTCGCGCTGACGATCCCGGTCGTGCTCCTCTCCCCGCTCGGGGCGGGGCTGGTCGGCGACCGCCTGCCGGCCGGCTTCCCGCGCGGCGTGGCGATGCTGCTGCTGACGACGCCGGTCGTCTTCTGGAGCGGCCGGATGTTCATCGACGGCGCGTGGCAGGCGCTGCGCCGCCGCGCCCTCGACATGAGCGTCCTGATTGCCGTCGGCGTCCTCGCCGCCTACCTCGCCAGCGTCCTGCTCCTGCTGCTCGGCGGCGAGGACGTCTTCTTCGAGGCGGCGGCGATGCTGGTCACCTTCGTCCTCTTCGGCCACTGGATGGAGATGCGCAGCCGGCGCGGCACCACCGACGCCCTGCGCGCCCTCTTCGACCTCGTGCCGCCGACCGCCACCGTCCTCCGCGACGGGCGCGAGGTCGAGGTCCCCTCGGCCGAGATCGTGGTCGGCGATGTCGTCGTGCTGCGGCCGGGGGCGAAGGTGCCGGTCGACGGCGTGGTCCTGACCGGCACCACCGGCATCGACGAGGCGCTGGTCACCGGCGAGTCGCTGCCGGTCGCCAAGGGGCCGGGCGACAGCGTCGTCGGCGGCTCGATCAATGGCACCGGCAGCGTCACGTTCCGCGCGACGCGGGTCGGCAGCGACACCGCGCTGGCCCAGATCGTGTCGCTGGTCGAGCGGGCGCAGGCCTCGAAGGCCCCCGGGCAGCGACTGGCCGACCGGGCCGCGCAGTGGCTGGTGATCGTCGCGGTCGGCTCCGGCATCGTCACCTTCGTCGCCTGGACGCTCTTCGGCAACGTCGGCTTCGTGGCCGCGCTGACCTTCGCCATCTCGGCGATCGTCATCGCCTGCCCGGACGCGCTCGGGCTGGCGACGCCGACCGCGGTCGCGGTCGGCACCGGGGTCGCCGCCCGCCACAACATCCTGATCAAGGACGCGGCCACGCTGGAAGGACTGGCGGGGCTGACCACCGTCGTCCTCGACAAGACCGGCACCCTGACCGAGGGGAAGCCGAGCCTGACCGACGTCCTCCCCGTTCCCGGCTGGGACGAGGCCGACCTGCTCCGCCTCGCCGGGGCCGCCGAGCGCGGCAGCGAGCACCCGCTCTCCCGCGCCGTGACCGCCGGGGCCGAGGTGCGCGGCATCGCCCTGCCGGAGGCATCCGCGTTCCGCGCCGTGCCGGGCCGGGGGATCGCGGCCGAGGTCGAGGGGCGCTCCCTGCTGGTCGGCAACGCGGCGCTGCTGCGCGAGAACGGCGTGCCGGAGGCGGATCTCGCGGCGGAAGCGGACCGCCTCGCCGCCGCCGGCCGGACGCCGATCCTCGTCGCCGTCGACGGCCGCCCGGCCGGGGTGCTCGCGGTGGCCGACACCGTCAAGCCGACCGCGCGCGACGCGGTCGGCCGGCTGCGGGCGGCCGGGCTCGAGGTGGTGATGCTGACCGGCGACAACCGGCGCACCGCCGAGGCGGTGGCCCGCGACCTCGGCATCGACCGGGTCGTGGCGGAAGTGCCGCCCGAGCGGAAGGCGGCGGAGGTCGCCGCCCTGCAGGCCGAGGGGAAGCGGGTGGCGATGGTCGGCGACGGCGTGAACGACGCCCCGGCCCTCGCCGGGGCCGACATCGGGATCGCGATCGGGGCCGGCACCGACGTCGCGGTCGAGACCGCCAACGTCGTCCTGATGCGCTCCGACCCGGCCGACGTGTCGCGGGCGATCACCCTCTCGCTGGCGACGGTGCGGAAGATGAAGGAGAACCTCGCCTGGGCCAGCGTCTACAACCTGCTGGCGATCCCGATCGCCGCCGGCGTCCTCTACCGCAGCCACGGCGTGATGCTGCGACCGGAGTGGTCGGCGCTGCTGATGAGCCTCTCCTCGATCATCGTCGCCACCAACGCGGTGCTGCTGCGCCGGGTCGACCGCGACCTCGGCTAGCGGCGTCTGACAAGGACAGGTGTCAATCGGGAAGCGCCCGCGCCGCG
>JBDHWC010000201.1:0-4831 GCA_039809985.1 Thermomicrobiales bacterium
GCGCCGCCAAGACGCGCTAGCCGGGGCGCGGCGGGACCGGTCCCGCCGCGCCCCGGCTAGCGCGTCTTGGCGGCGCGCCGGACGGCGGTGGCGTGCGCGGCCAGCTCGACGCGGTCGTCGAGCGGCGGCAGGTCGACCGGGCCGTGGCGGTGTTCGAGGGCGCGGGTCAGCAGCCAGTCGGCGAAGTGCGGGTTCTTCGGCAGCACCGAGCCGTGCAGGTAGCAGCCGACGGCGTTGCGGTGGATGACGCCCTCGGTGCCGTCCTTGCCGTTGTTGCCGCGGCCGACCCGGACCTTGCCGAGCGGGGTGGCCGTCGGGCCGAGGTTGGTCAGGCCGGAGTGGTTCTCGAAGCCGACCAGCGCGCCGAACGGCGTGTCGACCACGACGTTGCCGATGAATCGCTCCGGGCCGGCCACCGAGTCGGCGTCGAAGAGGCTGATGCCCGGCAGCGGCGCGGCGTCGTGCGGGAAGTAGCCGCGTCCGAGCAACTGGTAGCCGCCGCAGACGGCGAGCAACGCCGCGCCGTCCTCGACCGCGCGGCGGATCGCCTCGCCCTTCGCGCCCTGCAGGTCGTGCGAGACGGCGACCTGCTCCTGGTCCTGGCCGCCGCCGAAGAAGAAGAGGTCGACGTCGGCTGGGATCGGCTCGCCGAGCCCGATCTCCTGCGTGCGGACGTCGATCCCCCGCCAGCGGGCGCGCTGCTCGATCACGATCACGTTGCCGCGGTCGCCGTAGATGTTCATCTTGGTGCCGTAGAGCCAGCCGATCAGCAGGTCCATTGCGCCGCCCCTGTTCTCTATTGCCGCCAGAACGACTCGACCGCGCCGAGATCGGCCAGGGTGCGGCGCAGGCCGAGCATCGCGGTGTAGGTCGGCAGCACGTAGCCGACTTGCCCCTCCGGCACGTGCTCGACGAACGCCTGCAGGCCGCGCGCCAAGTCGTCCTCCAGCGGGTGCAGGCGCGCGGCGGGGACGCCGGCGTACTTGAGCCGGTTGGCCATGTCGGTGCCGCGGATGCCGGTGGTGTAGAGCGGGCCGTCGCCGGTCGCCAGCAACTCGAAGTCGACGTCCCAGAGCCACGAGACGTCGCGGCCGTCCGCGGTCAGGTCGTTGATCGCGATCAGGGTCGGCACGCCGAGGCCGCCGCTGCCGACGGTCAGCATCCGCAGCGTCTCGTTGAAGCCGACCGGGTTCTTGACGAGGGCCATGACGATCGTGCGGCCCCGGAAGGAGACCCGTTCGATCCGGCCGAAGGCGGAGCGGAAGTCGGCCATCGCCCGCTCGATCGCGGCGTCGGGGACGCCGAAGGTACTCGTCGCGGCGACGGCGGCGACCGTGTTGTAGACGTTGTAGAGCCCCGGCACCGCGACGCGGAGCGGCAGCGACGCCGGGCGGTCGCCGCGCCGCTCGACCGTGACCCGGAGGGCGTCGACGCCCTCGAGGGCGATCTCGCGGCCGACGACGTCCAGTTCGGGACGCCGACGACCGCAGCCGTCGCACCGCCAGTCGCCGAGGTGGGCGCTGTAGAGCGTCGCGTAGGCGAGGTCGCGGCCGCAGGCGCGACAGACCGTGGCATCGGCGGCGTGCGGCACGGCGGCGAGGTGGAAGAGCGGGTTGGGGTCGTCGAGCCCGAAGGCGACGCGGCGGGCGGCGATCCCCTCGCTGATCGCAGCGAGAGTCGGGTCGTCGCCGTTGACGACGACGGTCGTCGCGGCGGGCAGCCGCTCGAGCGCGGCCCGCCACTTGGTGGCGATGGCGTTCAGTTCGCCGTAGCGGTCGAGCTGGTCGCGGAACAGGTTGTTGAGCAGGATCACCCGCGGCTGGATCAGGCGGACGATCTCGGGGAAGGCCGCCTCGTCGGTCTCGATCACGGCGGCGTCCGCCCGCGGGTCGCCGGCGACGGAGGCGCGCTCGGCGAGGGCGCTGACGACGCCACGCAAGAGGTTGGAGCCGGAGCGGTTGTGGGCGACCCGCAGTCCGTCGGCCTCGAGGATGTCGGCGACCATCCGGGAGGTGGTCGTCTTGCCGTTGGTGCCGGCGACGACGATCGCGCCGCGGTCGAGCCGCGCGGCGAGCTTGCCGAGCAGATCGGGGTCGATCCGGTCGGCGACGAGGCCGGGGGCGGCGGTGCCGCCGCCGCGACCGACGCGGCGGATACCCGCCCCGGCCACCTTGGCCGCGGCCAGCGCGGCGACCAGTCGCGGGTCGGGGAGGCGGGGGCTACGGGCCATCGGTCAGCACCACGGTGACGACTTGCAGGCCCTCGAAGGTGACGAGCGGGATCACCGGCACGGTCTGGTTGTCGCCCTGCCGGTCCTCCGAGATGGAGTCGCCGACCCGGCCGACGATCAGGCCGCCGGGGACCCGGGCGGTGCGCAGGGCGGGGCTGTCGGTGGTCAGCACGAGCTCGCCGGGGGTCGGCTTGGCGTCGCGCGAGAGGTAGCGGAGCTCGAGCCGGCCGCCGTTCTGCCACGCGCCGAAGACGACGCCGTCGCCGCCGTCGTCGAGGCGCGCGCCGACGCGCTGGCTGACGTCGACGATCAGCATCACCTTGGCCGAGGTCTCCCAGACCTCGGTCACCTGGCCGATGAAGTTCGGGCCTTGGGCCACGACCGCCATGCCGACCTCGACGCCGTCCTTGGAGCCCTTGTCGATCGTCAGGAACTTCTGCTGGTTGGTCGGGTCCGGGTTCTGGACCCGGGCCTGCATCATCTTCCACGTCGGCCGATCCTGCTGCAGTTTGGCCTGCAGCCGGAGCTGCTCGACCTCGCGGGTGTCGGCCCGAAGCTGGGCGTTCTCGGCCGCCAGTTGGTCGCGCTCGGCCTTGACCGCCTGCAATTCCTTCTCGGCGGCGCTCTGGTTGCCGCGGCCGATCTGGCCGAGCACGCCGACGACCGGGGCGACGACCGCGTGGGCGGCCTGCTTCACCGGGTCGAGGGCGCGCCGGTTGTCGAGCTGGATGAAGGTCAGGCTGGTGAGGACGAACAGCACCACCAGCAAGATCGTTTGGCGGGTGCTGAGCGTGGCCAATCAAACCCCTCGGGGGAACGGCCCGAGCCGACACGCCACGCGGCTGGCGGTCTGCCGGGGACCTTGGCGCGGGCGACCAAGCATAGCAGCCCGGGGCCGGGCGGGGCCGCCGACCGCGGTCAGGAGCTGACGCCGCGCCGGAGCTCGGAGCCGCTGGCGAGAGCCCGCTCGTACAGGTGGAGCGCCTCGGCCACCCGGCCGGTGCCGCGGGCGACGCAGGTGAGCGGGTCGTCGGCCCGGTAGACCGGCATCTTCAGCTCGGTCTGCAGGCGGCGGTCGAGGCCGAGCAGGAGCGCGCCGCCGCCGGCGAGGGTGATCCCCTGCTCCATGATGTCGGCGACGAGTTCCGGCGGCGTCTCCTCGATCGAGGTCTTGATCAGCTCGACGATGGTGTTGACCGGCTGGGAGATGGCGTCGCGGAGTTCGACCGACGAGACCTCGACCGACTTCGGCAGTCCGGTCAGGAGGTCGCGGCCGCGCAGCATGACGCGGATCTCCTCCTCCAGCGGGTAGGCGGAGCCGGCGGCGATCTTGGCGTTCTCGGCGGTCCGCTCGCCGATCACGAGGTTGTGGTCGCGGCGGGCGTACTGGATGATCGCGTCGTCGATCTCGTCGCCGGCGACCCGGATCGAATGGTTGACGACGATGCCGCCGAGCGAGATGACGGCGACCTCGGTGGTGCCGCCGCCGATGTCGACGATCATGCTGCCGACCGGCTCGTTGATCGGCAGCCCGGCCCCGATCGCGGCCGCCATCGGCTCCTCGATCGTGTAGGCCTCGCGCGCGCCGGCCGAGAGGGCGGCGTCCTTGGCGGCGCGCTTCTCCACCTCGGTGACGCCGCTCGGGATGCCGATCACGACGCGCGGGTGGGGAGCCATCAGCCGCTGCAGGTGCACCTTACGGATGAAGTAGTGGAGCATCATCTCGACTGTGTCGAAGTCGGCGATGACGCCGTCCTTCAGCGGCCGGATGGCGACGATGCTCTCCGGGGTCTTGCCCACCATCGCCTTCGCCTCCGCGCCGACGCCGAAGGCGCGACGGGTCCGGGTGTCGATGGCGACGACGCTCGGCTCGGAGATGACGATCCCCTTGCCGCGGACGTAGACGAGGGTGTTGGCCGTGCCGAGGTCAATACCGAGGTCGCGGCTGAAGAACCCGAAGAGGGCGGAGAGCGGTCGAATCAAGCGTCGGTCCTCCTGGGCGGCCGCGACGCGGGAGCGATGCCGGCGCACGTCGCCAGACTCGCCGCCGCCGGGCTCCCCGTCGGGGGGCCAGACGTCGACCGTTTCGGCTGGCTGGCGACGCCGGAGTATAGCACGCCGGACCTGAATTCTGGCCCGTTTCCGCGCCTCAGGCGGGACCACCGGCCAAGCCGACGACCGACCGCAAGTCAGCCACCAAACGGGCGTCCCCGACGGCTGCCCGACGGCTGTGCGCCGCCGCCCCAATCGTCATCTTCGGAGGTCGGCGTCCAGCCTTCGCGCGAGGTCACCGACCCGGCCGCGACCGGGTTGCGCGGCGGGCATCAGGCGGGCGATCTCGCTCACGCCGGGGGTGGCGCGGGCCACCGCCCAACCGATCTCGGCGTCGCCAACGGCGGGGTCACCGCCTGCCGCGCGTTCTCGGGCGAGCGCCTGCCAAACGGCAGGGCTCAGGAGGCGCCACGTCTGGTGCGGCGTGGCCAAGGAGTGGGTGAACGCCGTCGCAGCTGCGTACGCGGCCGACCGGGCTGGCGCCCCCGCCGCCGGGTCGCCGACCTCGCGCGCAGCGGCGAGCGCGGCCCCCGCGAGCGCGCGCAGGGC
>JBDHWC010000202.1:0-4804 GCA_039809985.1 Thermomicrobiales bacterium
GACGACGCGCTCGTCCTCGAGGCGACGGACGACGACGCGCCGCTGGCCGGCGGCGGGGTCGCCTTGGTGGTGACCGAGGGGTGCCTGATCAGCGACGAGGTGCGAGTCGTCCCGGCGGGGTAACGGGCCGCTGCCGGACCGGGCGGCCCGCCACTTGGCCGCCCGGTCCGGGGTGTCCCATCGTCGGGCAAGACCGCGGCGGGCGTCGCCCGACCCCGCGGAGGTGGTAGATTCGCGTCGGCAGGTCGGACATCGTCAGGCAGGTCCCCCAACCGGGGCACGGGCCGAGGAGGCGCGGACGATGGCCGAAGCACGCGAGCACACGTTCGACACGATCACCAAGGCGCTCGGCGCGGGAACGACGCGGCGCGGGGCACTCGGCCTCCTCGCCGCCGCTGCCGCGCTCGGCGCGGACGCCGTCGCGGCGAAGGACCGCCGCCGCCGGGGCAACGACGACCGCAAGGCCAAGGGCAAGCCGGACCGGACCGGCACCGCCGGCACGTCGGTCTGCGCCGCTGCCGGCGGCACCGCCTGCGACCCGAGCCAAGCCAAGCCCGGGGCCAGCCTGAGCGGTTGCGACCTCGCCGACGCCTCGCTCGTCGGCGCGAACCTGAGCGGCGCCAACCTCTCGCGGGCGAACCTCGCCGGCGCGAGCCTGCTGGGGGCCACCCTCGCCAGCGCGAACCTCGGCAGCGCCTGCCTCACCGGCGCGAACCTCCGCAACGCGAACCTGCGCAGCGCCAACGTCGGCAAGGCCGACTTCACCGGCGCGCAGATGTGCGGGGCCGACCTGCGCGGCTCCACCGTCTCCGCCGCCCAAGTCGCCGCCGCATCGGTCTGCTGCGGCACCACGCTGCCGAACGGCACGCCGGCCGCGCCCTGCCCGGACGGGCGCACCTGCTGCCGATCGGCCTGCACCGACACTCGGACCGACAGCACCAACTGCGGCGCGTGCGGCAAGGTCTGCTCCGGCGGCAAGGTCTGCTGCCGCGGGAAGTGCGTCAACCCGGCCCCCGGCGGTCGTTGCGGTGTCGGCGACCCGACGTGCGTCCCGCCGACGGCCGACCTCCAGCAGGTTGTCGACAACGCGCAGGAGGGCGACGCGATCCACCTCTGCGCCGGCACGTGGAACCTGGAGAACACCCTCCTGATCAACAAGGGCGTGATGTTCTACGGACCGCCCAGCGGCGGCCCGAGCGTGCTCAGCGGCCAAGGGAAGATCCAAGTGGTCGGCATCCGGCCCAACGCCACCGTGCTGTTCGAGAACGTGACCATCACCGGCGGCTTCGCCGACGAGGGGGCCGGCATCTTCAACCAAGGGAACCTCTCCCTCGAGAACGCGACCGTGACCGGCAACGTCGGGCGGCTCGGGGCCGGCGTCTACAGCCAAGGCACGCTCTTCGTGGCCGACGCCGCGATCAAGGACAACACGGTGCACAAGAGCTCGAACGCCTTCTACCCCGACTACTCCGGCGCCGGCATCTACCTCGACGGCGGCACCGCCGACCTCTACGGCGGCGCGGTCGTCAGCGGCAACAAGGCGAACGACGACGGCCAGAAGTTCGGCGACGGCGGCGGCGTCTCCATCTACGCCGGCACGCTGACGATGCACAAGGGGAGCCTCGTCACCGACAACCACGCGGCCACCCACGGCGGCGGCATCTACAACATCGGCGGTCAGGCCACGCTCAACGCCGGCAGCTCGGTGACCGGCAACGTGACGGCCGGCACCGGCGGCGGCATCTACAACGAGGACGGGTTCCTCAGCCCGATCACCATCGCCAACCGCACCATCGTCACCGGCAACACCCCCGACAACTGCGTCGGCGGGAACATCAGCAACTGCGTCAACTGAGCCGGCCGCTGACGCCGCCCTCCCTCGTCGACAACATCCCGAATGCGCCGCCCCGGTCCGGGGCGGCGCATCCCCGAGGAGACGACCACCGTGCCAACCACCGACGAGCCACGTATCGACCGGCTGACGCGGATCGTCGCCACCGGAGCCACGCGGCGTGGCCTGCTCGGCCTCATCGTCGCAGCCGCGGTCGGCGGCACAGCCGAAGCCGAGGCCCGCAAGCGCAAGCCGGCTCGGCACCGAAAGCCGAAGGGCACCGACCACAAGACAACCCGCACCGCGCCGTCAATCCCCCGATCCGCCAGCCCGGTTTGCGCCGCGGCAGGCGGCAAGGCGTGCGACGCCCGCCAAGCCAAGCCCGGCGCGAACCTGAGCGGCTGCGACCTCTCTGCGCAGGGGCTTGTCGGCCACAACCTGAGCGGCGCGAACGTCTCGCGCGCGAACCTCGCCGGAGCCTACCTGATCGGGGCCAACCTCTCCGGGGCGAACCTCGGAAGCGCGTGTCTCTCCGGGGCCAACCTGCGCGACGCCGTGCTCCGCAGCGCGAACACCGGCGGCGCGGACTTCACCGGTGCCCAACTCTGCGGCGCGGACCTGCGCGGCACCGGCATCGCCGCCTCCCAGATCGCCGCCGCCAAGGTCTGCTGCGACACGATCCTGCCGAACGGGAAGTCGGCCAAGCCGTGCCCGGCGGGACGCACCTGCTGCGACTCGGGCTGCTTCGACCTGAAGCGGAGCAGTGCCAACTGCGGCAGGTGCGGCAACTCCTGCGCCTCCGGCACGATCTGCTGCAACGGCCGCTGCGTCAAGCCGTCGGCGGCGGCCCAGTGCGCCACCGGCTCCTGCCTGGTGCCGCGCGACGACATTCAGGAAGCGGTCGACGAAGCCCAGGACGGCGACGTCATCTTGCTCTGCGGCGGCACGTGGACGCTCGCCAACACGATCGTCATCGGCAAGCGGATCGACATCTTCGGCTCGCCCGACGGCACGACCGTCATCAGCGGCCAGCACGAGGTGCAGGTGTTCGGGCTGGACGAGAACGCCGTGGTCGAGCTGCTGGATCTCACCGTCACCGACGGCTTCGCCGACCAGGGGGCGGGCATTTTCAACCAAGGCGTGCTCACGCTGACGAACAGCGCGGTGCAGAACGGCGTCGCCCGCCAAGGCGCAGGCATCTACAACGAGGGGAAGGTCGGCATCTACGGCGTCGTGATCAAGGACAACGGGGTCGCGCAGGGCGACGACCCGCTCAACCCGTACTACGAGGGCGGCGGCATCTACAGCGCCGGGGGCACGGTCAACCTCCACGACACCACCGTGGTCAGGAACAACTCGGCCTACGACGCGGTCAAGGGCGACGGGTACGGCGCAGGCATCTACTCCTACGGCTCCACCGTCACCCTGTTTCAAGGTTCAACGGTCAGCGACAACACGGCGGACGCCGACGGCGGCGGTCTCTACGCCAACCAGTCGGTGATCGCCATGCACAGAGGAAGCAAGGTCACCGGCAACACCGCGGCCTCCGGCGGCGGCCTCCACACCTATCAGCTCTTCGACAGCGGGATCACCATCGCCAGCAAGACCATCGTCACCGGCAACCATCCCGACAACTGCTCCGGCACGCCAGCAGCCAACTGCGTGGGCTAGCGCGCCGGCCCGTCCCCGATCCCAGTCCTCGTGCCCGCGCTGGCCAAACGGGGGTTCCGGTCGGAAGCGGCACCACACCTCGCGGCCGGGTCCGCCGGGACCGCCCTCACCCCCCAGCCCCCTCTCCCGCCGCCGCGGGAGAGGGGGCTGGGGGGTGAGGGCCGAGCCCTCCCCCGGACCCCCGGGTTGCCGCGGCGCGGCGGCTTCCCGGTCGCTTTCCAACGGATACCTCCCCCTGTCAGCTTGCGAGGGGCGAGGGGGGGAAACTGATCGGGGGAGGGCTTGGCCCTCCCCCGGACCCCCGGGTTGCCGCTGCGCGGGCGCTTCCCAACCGATACTTCCCCCTGTCAGCTCCCCCACCCGCGTCCCCCCTGCGGAGGGAGAGCGAGGAGACGTCGGCGGCAGCGGTCCGCACCGACGCCGGGGGAGCTGCGATCCGGCGACCCGCGACAAGCGCGCAATGCTGAAAGAAGCGGAGCATCTCGGCCCGAAGGGCTCGCCTCGTCCGGGCGTGGCCCACCCGTTGCCGAGACGCTTCTCCTGCGGGCCCCGGAAACTGCCGCGACAGCGCGGGCCGGTCCCGTGGCTCGGCTCCCCGGAACGCCTCACCCCCGGCCCGCCGCCCAAGGGGCACCCGCTCCGCTCTGGCGGGAGCACTGACAGGGGGAGGTGTCCATCGGGAAGCGGCCGCGCCGCGGCAACCCGGGGGTCCGGAGGAGGGCTTGGCCCTCCCCCGGATCAGTTTCTCCCCCTCTCCCATCGCGATGGGAGAGGGGGCTGGGGGGTGAGGGCGGTCCCGGCCGCGAGGTGCGGGTGCCGCTTCCGAACGGACACTTCCCCCTGTCATGGGAGAAACGTGCGCTTGAGCGGGGGACGGCCGAGCCCTCCCCCAGACCCCCGGATTGCCGCAGCGGCGGTTTCGCTCGCAGCGACGAAGGCCCCATGATCGGGACACGCCGACTTGCCGGCTGCACAACCACGCCGGACCGTCTCGGTCGAGCAGCGGGCTGGCTGCCGCGCTTCTCGCGCCGTCCCGCAGCTGCGCCATGCACACGGCCATGTCCTGTGCGGTGCGTCGCGTGCTGCCGCTTCCCGCCCGGCTGTCCCGGCGGCAGCGCCGACCGGCGAGCGGAACTCGCCGCCGCTGGGTCGGGCACGTTCAGGCAGACGTCCCGCTCGTTGGCGTGCGAGTCGCCGCTCGCCGCGAAGGCGTCCGTGGACGTCCCAACGCTACTCCGACGGTGCCTCGACCGTCAGCGTCGCCGACTCGCCCTGCTCGGCGTGGACGCCGTCGTCGACCGG
>JBDHWC010000203.1:0-4765 GCA_039809985.1 Thermomicrobiales bacterium
AGAAGGACCGCGAGGAGGGCGGCCGCTTCGTCGTCGGTCGGCGCGGGGGCGACGGCGAGTCTGCCGGACTCCGGCGGCGGCAGCGCGCGGCCGTGGCCGCCGGGGCGGGGCGTCTCGGTCACAGCGGGATGTTCCCGTGCTTGCGGGGCGGCGTGTCGATTCGCTTGCCGCGGGCGAGGGCGAGGGCCTCGATCAGGACGGGGCGGGTCCGGCGCGGCTCGATCACGTCGTCGACGTAGCCGCGGGAGGCGGCTTGGTAGGGGGAGGCGAAGAGGTCCTCGTACTCGCGGACGAGTTCGCGGCGGCGCGTCTCCGGGTCGGGCGCGGCGGCGAGGTCGCGCCGGAAGACGAGGCCGACCGCGGCGTCCGGGCCCATGACGGCGATCTCGGCGGTCGGCCAGGCGAGGTTGAGATCCGCGCCGAGCGCCTTCGAGTTCATGACGACGTAGGCCCCGCCGTACGCCTTGCGGGTGATCACGGTCAGTTTCGGCACGGTCGCCTCGGCGTAGGCGTAGAGGAGCTTGGAGCCGCGGCGGATGATCCCCTCGTGCTCCTGGGCGACGCCGGGGAGGAAGCCGGGGACGTCGACGAAGGTGACGAGCGGGACGTTGAAGGCGTCGCAGGTGCGGACGAAGCGGGCCGCCTTCTCGCTGGCGTCGATGTCGAGCGTCCCGGCCAGCACCTTCGGCTGGTTGGCGACGACCCCGACCGCGTGCCCGTCGAGCCGGCCGAAGCCGCAGATGATGTTGGCGGCGAAGGGGGCCAGCACCTCGAGGAAGTCGCCGTCGTCGACGACGGCGGTGATCACATCGTGCATGTCGTAGGGGCGGAGGCTCGTCTCCGGCACGAGGTCGTCGAGTTCCGGCGCCTCGCGGCCGGGGTCGTCGGTCGGCTCCCGCCGGGGCGGCTCCTCGAGGTTGTTGCTCGGCAGGAAGGCGAGCAGGTCGCGGACGACCGCGACGAGGTCGGCCTCGTCGGCGGCGACGAGGTGGGCCGCGCCGGTGCGGGCGTGGTGGACGCCGGAGCCGCCGAGCGCCTCGTGGTCGACGTCCTCGCCGGTGACGGTCTTGATCACGTCGGGGCCGGTGATGAACATCTGGCTGGTGCGGGCGACCATCACGACGAAGTCGGTCATCGCCGGCGAGTAGACCGCGCCGCCGGCGCAGGGGCCGGCGATGACGCTGATCTGGGGCACCACGCCGGAGAGGCGGACGTTGCGGTAGAAGACGTCGCCGTAGCCGGCGAGGCCCTCGACCCCCTCCTGGATGCGGGCCCCGGCCGAGTCGTTGATGCCGACGATCGGCACGCCGTAGCGCTCGGCGAGGTCCATCACCTTGACGACCTTCTCGGCGAACGCCTCGCCGAGCGAGCCGCCGAAGACGGTGAAGTCGTGGGAGAAGAGGGCGACCTCGCGGCCGTCGATGCGGCCGAAGCCGGTGACCACGCCGTCGCCCCACGGGCGGGCCCGGTCCATGCCGAAGAGCGTCGCCCGGTGGCGGACGAGGGGGTCGAGCTCCCGGAACGAGCCGGGGTCGACGAGGGCGAGGACGCGCTCGCGCGCCCCGCGCTTGCCGCGCTCGGCCTGCCGGGCGGCGGCGGCGGCGTGCTGGGCGTCGATCTCGGCCCGGTGGCGGGCGAGCCGGGCGGCCTTGGTCGGCGGGTCGGCCTCGGGTCGGGGGTCGGTCATGGCCGGGATTGTACGGGGCCGGGCGCGCGGTCGCCCGGGGCCCCGGCGGTGGTCGACGGGGGATCGGCGGCACGTACAATGTGCGGCGCGACGAGCGCGGGCCGGCGGCCGTGGGGCACGGCCGCGGCGGGAGGATGGCTCCGTCGCGCGGGGCATGGTGCCCGGGGAGGGCCGTGATGGGCGAGCCGACCGTGACGGCGACCACGCCGGTGGAGATGGTGCCGGGCGACCCGCTCCGGAAGGTCGAGATCCCGGACCACGAGCTGACGCAGATCCCGATCACGCCGCGGATGCGGAACATCCTGATCGGGCTCGGGGTGCTGGCCCTCGTGCTGCTGCTTTGGAAGGCGAGCGGGGTGGTCACCCTGCTGGTCGCCGGGGCGGCGCTGGCGGTGGTGCTGTCGTACCCGGTGCGGGCCCTGACCAAGGTGATGCCGCGCGGGCTGGCGATGCTGGCGGTGATCCTCGGGTCGCTGCTGCTGGTCGTCGTCGCGCTGGTGGTCTTGATCCCGATCGCCGCCGCCCAGCTCGGCGACCTGATCGCCCGGCTGCCGCAGTTCGCCGACCAAGGGAACCAGCTGATCGAGCGGCTGATCGACTCCGTCGCCTCCCACGGGCTGCTGCGCGGCACGCCGCAGGAGACGATCGACAAGCTGCAGAACGAGATGGTCGGCCGGGCCAACGGCGTGGCCGAGGGGGTGCTCGGCGGGGCGGTGGCCTCGCTCACCGGAGCGCTCGGCACGGTCTTCCAAGTGTTCAGCATCATCCTCGTCGCCATCTACCTGCTGGCGGACAGCGACCGGATCCGGGCGCTCTACACGCGCTCCTTCCCGCTGGTCTACCGCGACGACGCGCTAGAGCTGTGGGACGACGTCGGCAACAACCTCTCGAAGTACCTCGCCGGCGTGCTGGTCTCGATCTCGTTCCAAGGGATCGCGGCGACGATCGTGCTCTCGCTGCTGCACGTGCCGTACGCGCTGCTGCTCGGCATCTGGACCTCGATCGCGGCGATCATCCCGGTGATCGGCTCCTACTTCGGGGCGGTGCCGGCGGTCATCGCCGGCTTCTTCGTCTCGCCGCTGACGGCGGTGCTGGCCGGCGTCACCTACTTCGTGATCAACATGATCGACGGCAACGTGATCGCGCCGCGGGTGCAGGGCCGGGCCCTGAGCGTGCCGCCGCTGCTGATCTTCCTCGCGGTGATCGCCGGCAGCCAGATCGCCGGCATCTTCGGCGCGATCCTGGCGGTGCCGACGCTGGCGATCCTGCGGGCGCTGTGGGTCTTCTTCGACCAGCGCCTGGTCGTTCGCAAGGACGCCCACGAGGCCTACGCGATGGCGAAGGCGACGACGAACATCCTCGTCAGTGGCGTCACCGGCCGACAGCCGACGGCGCCCGCGGTCTCGGTCGAGGTCACCTCCGGCACCGACGGCTCGGAGACGACCCGCACGGTGACGGTGACCAAGGACGGCAAGCCGGTCTAGCGGCCGACGTCCCGCCAGACCCGGCACCCACGCCGCGACGAACCCCGGCCGCCCGCAGTTCAAGGCGTTCTGCCCGGACCTGCCGACACATCTTGGCAAGGAGGGGTATCCGCCGGGGGGCCGCCGCAGTGCGGGAGTCCGGGGGTCCGGGGGAGGGCTTGGCCCTCCCCCGATTCATTTGCTTCCCCTCTCCCGCCGCCGCGGGAGAGGGGAAGGTCTCCAAGGGATAGCGGTATCCGCGTCTTGCGACCGGGTCCGCCGGGGCCGCCCTCACCCCCCGACCCCCTCTCCCGCGGCGGCGGGAGAGGGGGAGAAACAAGCTCAGGCGAGGGCCGAGCCCTCCCCCGAACCCCCTCAATTGCCGCTGCGCGGCCGCTTTCCAGCGAATACCCCCCTGTCAGCCGCCGCCGTGGGAGAGGGGTTGGGGGTGATGGCGGCCCCGGCCGCGAGCGGCCGCCGCCGCTGTCTTTCGGGCGCCTCTGTCAGGCCGACGATCCGGGAACGGTCTCGCCCATCGGGTCGGGGGCGGGCGTCTGCGGCCGCGGCTCGCCCCGGTTCACGGTCGAGAAGAAGGCGTGGCCCGGCATCGTCGCGCGCAGGCGGTCGCGGCGGGCGGGGGTGACCGGCTCGCCGAGGGCCTCGAAGGCGAGGAGGACCGCGCCGGCCACCGGCTCCAGCTCGGCCCGGACGATGGCGATCTCCGGCAGGTCGCGGCGGAGGCGGGCGACGACCGCGGCGAGGAGCAGGCCGGTCGGGTGGCGGAAGATGCCGCCGGTGAGGGCGACCGGGAACGCCCCGCTCTGGCCGGTCTGGCGGGCGGCGACGACGCCCATGTCGCCGAGGGCGGTGCCTTGGGCGGCGACGAGGGCGAGCGCGGCCTCGTCGCCGTCGTGGGCGGCGTCGAGGACGATCGGGGCGAGGGCGGCGGCGTCGGCGAGGGTCCACGTGCCGCCGCGGTGGATGCGCCGGTGGAGCATCGCCTCGACCGTGTCGACCTTCAGGGTGGCGAGGAGCGGCGCGGTCATCAGGGTCGGCGGGGCGAGGCCGAGGTGGGAGCGGATCGCCGCCCGGATCGCCCGCTCGCCGAGCTGGTAGCCGCCGGCGTGGTCGGGCCAGAAGCTGGAGTGCCAGATCCGGCCGTCCGCCGAGCGCGCGCCGATCGCCGCCCCGGTGCCGCAGGTGATCGCGACGCCGACCCCCTCCGGCAGGCTCGCCCGCAGCGCGCCGATGGCGTCGTTGACGACGACCCGGCGGCGGCCGTAGCCGCGCTCGGCGACTTGCCCGTCGAGCAGGACGAAGTCCTCCGGCCAGTCGGCCCCGGCCATGCTGAAGGCCGCGCCGTCGAGGTCGTCGGCCCGGAGGCCGGCGTCCTTCAGGGCAGCGACCATGGCGATGTCGAGCTCGAGGAACGCGCCGTCGACGTCGCCGCAGCCGTAGATGTCGCCGCAGCCGGCACGGCCCGCGCCGAGCACGGTGCCGTCGCCGGCGACGACGAGCGCGACCGTCTTCGTGTTGCCGCCGTCGACCCCGACGACGATCGGGCGGAGCGGGGCGGGGTTGGCAGCCGGGCTCATGGTCGCCCTGTCCGGGCGGG
>JBDHWC010000204.1:0-4763 GCA_039809985.1 Thermomicrobiales bacterium
CGCCGCCGCCGCGGTGGCCGGCACCCTCTCGGTGCGCCGCCGCCGCTAGCGCGCGACGCACCAGCGAGGCCCCGCCCGGGTTCGGGCGGGGCCTCGTGGCGTCTCCGGGGCGACAACCTGCGCGCGGTCCGAGCCCCCGCGGCGCCGGGGCCGCTACATCACCCGCCGCCCCTCCAGGTCCTCGAACCGGTGGCCGCGCCAGACCGGGACGCCGCAGTACCGTTCCCCCTCGGGGCAGATCGGCCGCGCGCCGGAGCGGGAGCGCATCACGCACGGCGGGCCGTCGACGTGCGCCCCGATCAGCGGCAGCACCTCCCGCACTTGCGCCACCTCCTCCAACGCGGTCTCGAAGATCTCGCGCTGGGCGTCGTAGCAGAGGCGCTTCACCCACTTCCAGTAGTAGCCGAGCAGCGTGCCGCTCTCGAAGAAGCGGACCCGGTGCGCGTTCGGCAGCAGCCGCAGCAGCGTCTCGGCCTCGACCCCGGCGTCCTGCAGCCGGTTCTTCGCCGCCCACATCGCCCCGATCGTCGCCTCGTACTCCGCCAGCGCCGCCGGGTTGCCGCGGATCGCCCACGGCACGATCACGTCCGGCTCCCGTCGCAGGTGGGCGGCGAGGACCGGGCTGGAGGAGAGCGTCGTCCGGTGCCGCTGGTTCTGGGCGTCCTCCGCCCCGCTCAGCCGCTTCCGGAAGGTGAAGGGAACGTGGTTCATCGTCTGCGTCAGCTTGTCGTGCATCCCGAGGTAGAGGGCGTGGCCGAGGGTCGGGTTGCGCCGCCCGTCGAGCACCAGCCCGATCGCCTCGGCGTCCGGCAGCGCCGCCTCGGTCGCGCCGAGCACGGCCCGCGCCGCCGCCGCCAGTGTCCGCTCCGCGTCGGGGTTGTAGCCCGCGAGGCGACTCTGCCGCCACGGCCCGAGCGCGGCGTCGAACTCGCGGCAGAACGCCTCGCTCTCCGCCGCCCCCCGCGCCGCGTTCGCCTGCCACGCCGCCAGCGCCTGCCCTTCCGCCGACTCGGCGAACCCCGCCGGCCGCAGGTCGAGCGGGTGCCCCGGCCCCCCGAGGAAGTAGGGGTCGACCTCCAGCACCTGCGCCAGCATCTCGCGGACGATCCAGCGCACCTCCGACGGCGCGTCCGGCTGCCCGGCCAGCACCGCGTAGCGCAGCAGCGTCAGCCCGTTGACGGTGTGGTAGAGGTGGGCCGGGGCGGCCAGCGGCAGGACGTAGCGGGCGACTTCCTGCGCCCGCTTCTGGACCGCGTCGGCGACGCGCCGCTCGGCCTCCGGGCCGGTCGCCCGCACCCGCGAGGGGAAGACCTGCCCGTAGCGGGCGGCCATGTCGGGGGTCAGCAGCTCGCCCAGCCGCCGGTAGCCCTCCAGGCTGCGGCGGACCGCCTCCTCGTAGACGGCGCGCTCCGCCGTCGGCAGGTCGGGCACCCCGACCGTGTCGCCGGTCACCTCCCGGTAGCGTTGCGAGACCTGCTCCGAGTTGTAGTTCGGGTGGCTGTGGAAGAAGGACCAGATCGCCAGCCGCGAGACGTTGTCGAGCACGAAGACGAAGTTGGCGTGCTGGAACGTGGTGTGGTGGCCGGCGGCGAACAGATCGCTGTAGAGGCGGATCGCCCGCTCCCGCCGGCTCGCCCGGTCCGCCGCCTTGACCGGGTTGGCCCCGGCCGGCTCCGGCCCGTAGACGAGGCGGCGGACGTTCTCGACGCTGGCAGGCCGCGCCCCGTAGCACGACCACGCGGCCGCCACCGTGGTGGCGAACGGGTGCGCCGCCGACTCCTCGCGCAGCAGCTGCACCCGCGGCGGGTCGGCGAGGAACGGCGACGGCACCTCCGGCAGGGCGACCGGCGGCGCGACCCGGCCGCCCGCCTCGAACTCCGCGCTCAGATCGTTCGGCATCGACATCGTGTCCGCTCCCGGCGTGGTGGTTCCAACGGTCCGCGCGGGGTGCGGGGCCTCGTGGTCGGTTCGCGGGCGGCGCGGCTCAGCCGTCGCGCCGCCACGGCGGGCGGGGGCCGCCGGTCCAGCGGCCGGGGGCATGGGTCCAGCCCCAGACCAGCCCGGCCAGGAAGAGCGCGCCGAGCACCCACGTCAGCCATTCCGGCCCGGTGTAGCGCCACGTCACGCGCGCGACCAAGCCGTAGAGCATCACCCCGCAGACGGCGACGCAGAGCGCCAGCAGGACGATGCCGAGCCAGTTCTCCTTGCTGAACACCGCCGCCTCCTCCCGATCGCCCCGGCCGACCTACCGCCCGCCGACGACGGCCTGCGCGACCGCGACCACGTCGGCCACGGGGTCGCCGGCGGCCGAGTTGGCCGAGCCACCGATCCGCCAGAGCGTCGAGCCGTCGCGCACGTAGAGCACCACCAGCGGCAGGCCGTCCGGCGACCCTTGCAGGGCCCGCGCCGCGTCGCCCACCTGCGGCACCGGCGAAACGTCGGTCATCCCCTGCGCGGCGACCACTTGGTCCGAGAAGTAGGTGAGCGCGTTGTCGGCCGCCTCCGGGCTGGCGAAGCGGTGGACGCTGACGTTGATGTAGTCGGTCGCGCCGTCCGGCAGCCCGGCCCCCTCCGGCGCGATGAACTCGCGGTAGGCGTTGCCCTGCCAGCCCCAGTCGTCGAGCAGCTGGCTCGCCTCGTCGCTGCCGCCGAGCGACTCGACAACCTCGCTCTTGCTCCGCTCGCCCTCGGTCGACTGGACCAGTCCGTTCGGCATCGCCGCCGCGTTCGGCAGCAGGTCAATCAGCCGCATGTCGTCGGCTGACGTGGCGGCGTCCTCGGTCGGGGCCTCGGGCGCGGCGGTCGGCTTGGCGGCGGCCGCAGGCGGCGCGGTCGGGGCGGCGGTCGACGTCGGCGCGGGCGGCGGGGTCGCCGTCGCGGTCGCCAGCACGCTCGCGACGGCCGGTCGGCCGGTCGGCTCGGCGGCGGCCGTCGGCGGGTTCGGCAGCGCGGCGACGGCGGTCGTCTCCGGCACGGCGGGGGTGACGCTCGCCGCCTGCTGCGGCGGGTTGAGCGTCACCGAGGGGATCGGCAACCGGTCGCGGAACCACCAGAGGCCGCCGCCGACCAGCGCCAGCAGCACCAGCGTGCCGAGCGCGCGCAGTGCGCCCCGGCGACGGCGCTCGCCGCGCGAGACGAGGTCGAGGTCGGCCGGGTTGACCGCGCCGGCCGGCGTCGGCGCGTAGGGTTCCGGCCCCGGGTGGGGCGGTCGCGCCCCCGGCGCGTAGGGACTGCCGGGCTGGCCGGCAGCCGATCGTGGTCGTGGCGGTCTCGGCTCCATGCGCCCTCGTCAGGCTTCCCGCCGGCTGCGCCGTCGGGCGCGATCCGGGGGCTGGCCTCGCGTCTCCCGCGGCGTCGCTCCCCTCCCGGCAGTATAACGGCCCGCGCCCCGGTGCCGTTCCCGGCCCTGTACGAACGCCCCGACCGTGCGCCCGCGCTTCGCGAGCCCGGCCGGGTCTGCTACGCTTGCCCTCCAGCCCGAACCGGCCCGGGGCGACCCCGGGCGCAGCCGCCGGAGCAGCCCCGCGCATGACCACGCCCGCCGCCGCCTACCCCGACGTGCTCGCCCCCCGCCCGCTCGCCGGGCCGGTCGACGCAACGGTCGTCGTCCCCGGCTCCAAGAGCATCACCAACCGGGCCCTGCTCGTCGCCGCCCTCGCCGCGGGGCCGAGCGACCTGCGCGGCGCGCTCCACAGCGAGGACACCGTCTTCATGGCGACGGCGCTGAACGCGCTGGGGGTCGCGGTCGAGTCGGACCCGGCCGCGGCCCGCTTCCGGGTCGTCGGCGGCGGCGGCACCTTCCCGGCCCGCGACGCCGACCTCCACGTCGGCAACTCCGGCACCACGATGCGCTTCCTGACCGCCGCCCTGACCCTCGGCCACGGCACCTACCGGATCGACGGCGTGCCCCGGATGCGCCAGCGGCCGATCGCCCCCCTCCTGCAAGCCCTCAACGACCTCGGGGCCGACGCCGCCAGCGAACTCGGCACCGGCTGCCCGCCGGTCGTCGTCCGCGCCGACGGCCTCCCCGGCGGCCGGGCGACGATGGCCGGCGACGAGAGCAGCCAATTCTTCACCGGCCTGATGATCGCCGGGGCGTGCGCCCGCGACGGCGTCTGGGTCGACGTCGCCGGCGACCTCGTCTCCAAGCCGTACCTGCCGATGACCGCCGCGGTGATGGCCGCCTTCAGCGTCCGGGCCGAGATCGACGAGGCCGACTGGCGGTGGGTCCGGGTCGCCCCCGGCCAGCGCTACGTCGGGCGCGACTTCGCGGTCGAGCCGGACGCCTCCAACGCCTCCTACTTCTTCGCCGCCGCCGCCGCCACCGGCGGCCGGGTCCGGGTCGAGGGACTCGGCCGCGGCTCCACCCAAGGCGACCTCGGCTTCGTCCACGCCCTCGCCCGGATGGGCGCGACGGTCGAGGTCGGCGACGACGCGACGACGGTCGCCGGCCCGCCCGGGGGCCGCCTGCGCGGGATCGAGATCGACATGGGCCCCATCTCCGACACGGCCCAGACCCTCGCCGCGATCGCCCCCTTCGCCGACGGCCCGACCACGATCCGCGGCGTCGCCCACGCCCGCCTGAAGGAGACCGACCGGGTGGCGGCGCTCGCCACCGAGCTGCGCCGGCTCGGCCAGCAGGTCGAGGAGTTCCCGGACGGGCTGCGGGTCACCCCCGCCCCGGTCGTCCCGGCCGACGTCGCCACCTACGACGACCACCGGATGGCGATGAGCTTCGCGATCACCGCCCTGCGCGCCCCCGG
>JBDHWC010000205.1:0-4749 GCA_039809985.1 Thermomicrobiales bacterium
CGCGACGTCGCTCGGCTCGGCCGTCGTCGGCTCGGTCGTCAGCGGGCCGCCGGCGGCGACCCACGCCGCGAGGCCGCCGTCGAGGATCGCGCCGCCGCCGAGCCCGGCGTAGTCGAGCATCCAGACGCCGCGGGCGGCCGAGGTGCCGGCGATCTCCTCGTAGAAGACGACCGTCTCGCCGGGGCGGACGCCGAGCCGGCGCAGCTCGTCCTGCAGCCGGGCGTCGAAGGCGCGCATCCCCGCCGGGGAGGAGTCGGGCGACTTGAAGGTCGGGGTGTACAGGTCGGCGTGGAGCGCGCCGGGGATGTGCCCGGCGGCGTAGTCGGCGGCGGGCCGGGCGTCGACGACGCGCAGGCCCGGCTGGCCGAGTCGTTGCCGCAGCCGTTCCGGGCCGATCACCCAGCGTTCGTCCCAGCGTTCCGCCTCGCCCATGCCGTCCTCGAGTTTCCTACGTCGATCCCCGGCTCCCGGTCGCCGGCCAACGCCGATTGTAGCGCTGGATGTCCCGGCGGGAGGGTTGCGCCGCCGGGCGACCGTGGCTAGACTGCCGACGATGCGAAAAGGGCGTGCAAAATAGCCCGAGACGCCAAAGATCGACCATCGCGGAAGCCGGTGTCCGGACAGACGTAACATCCGTAAGCGGGGAGAGGGGAGATGGTGAATCAGGTCGACTCGCTCGACGAGCAAATCCTCGCGGCACTGCAGGCCAACGGCCGGCTGACGATGAAGGCACTGGCCGAGGAGGTCGGGCTCTCCAGCCCGGCGATGATCGAGCGGGTCCGGCGGCTGGAGGAGCGTGGGGTGATCGCCGGCTACCGGGCGGTGATCGCCCCCGGCTCGCTCGGCCGCCCGCTCACCGCGCTGATCACCGCCAAGGTGGCCGGCGGCGACTACGGCCCGTTCCTCGCCCAGATCGAGCAGGAGCCGGCGGTCGCCGAGTGCCACCGGATCACCGGCAGCGCCAGCCACCTCGTCAAGGTCAACGTGACGGACACCGCCGCGCTGGAGCGGCTGGTCGACGCCCTGACCGCGGCCGGGGCGGAGTGCGACGTCGCGATCGTCCTCTCCTCGCCCGTGCCGTACCGCCCGATCACCCCGCCGGAGGGGACCATCGGCAGCCGGGCCCGGACCACGCGCCGCCGTCGCCGCACGGGCGGCGGCAACGGCACGGTCACGGTCGAGGGGGTCGCGGTGAAGCGCCCCGGCCGGCCCCGCGGCCGGCCGCCGGGCAGCGCGGTGTAGCAGGCCGGACGGAACCGGGGGCGGGGCCGAGATCGGCCCCGCCCCCGTCTTCGCCGACCGGTCGGCCCGCGGCCGGCCTACCGGTCGTCCGCCGGGTCGGGCGGCGGGAACTTCGGGTCGGCGCCCCAGTCGCTGTAGCGGACCGCCTTGGCGTAGGCGTAGATCGAGTCGACCGCGCCGGGGACGAAGGCGCCCCCCTTCTCGCGGATGTTCTTCAGCGTCTCGGCGAGGTCGGCCCGGGCCCACGCCGAGAGCTGGTCGCAGCGCTGGGCGGGCGAGCCGTCGCGGATCAGCCACTCCTCGCGGTTGGCGTACTGGTCGTTGGGACGGCCGCCGGTCGCGGTGCAGACGACGCCGCGGTAGATCTCGGCCGGCTGCGGGAACTCCTTCGGCAGCGGCTGCCCGTCGGGGCCGAGCAGGAGCTTGGCGAACTCCGGGTTGGTGTGCATCTCCTGGATCATCTGCGACCAGATCGGGCCGGCGCCCTGGATGCCGTCGATCTGGGCGAGCGGGTCGTTCCGGGTGTTGCCGACCCAGACGCCGACCGCGACGTCGGTGGTGAAGCCTTGGGTCCAGATGTCGCGGAAGTCGTTGGTGGTCCCCGACTTGGCGGCGGTCGGGCGGCCGAGCGCCTCCTGCGTCCGGCCGAAGAGGTTGCCCGCGCCGAAGATGAGCTGGCGCGACTTGTCGTCGGTCAGGATCGAGATGACTTGGTAGGCGATCCCCGGCTGCAGCACCTGCGGCGCCTTCTGGAGCGAGGTCTTGCGGTCAAGCTGGTAGAGGACGTGCCCCTCGCTGTCGGCGATCTTCAGGATCGGGTTGACCGCGACGTACTTCCCCTCGTTGGCGATCGTGGCGTAGGCGTTGGTCAGCTCCAGCGGCCAGACGTCGCCGGAGCCGAGGGCGATCGAGAGGCCGTAGTCGTCCGGCGGCTGGTTCAGCTCGTGCTTGATGCCGAGCCGCCGCGCCATCTCGATCACCGGCCGCGGGCCGCCGACGAACTGGGCGGCCTTCACCGCCGGGATGTTCAGCGAGTTGGAGAGGGCGGTGCGGACCGTGACCGCGCCGTTGAAGGTCCGCAGGTAGTTCTGCGGCTCGTAGTAGGGCATCGGCTCGCCGGTGACCGGGTCGGTCGCGCCGGGGGTCGGCAGCCGCAGCGGCGCGTCGAGGACGACGGTGCTCGGGTTCCACCCCTGCTCGAAGGCGAGGGCGTAGACGATCGGCTTGATCGAGGAGCCGGGCTGCTGGGGCGAGGTGGTGATGTTCACCTGCCCCTCGATCGAGGCGTTGTTGAAGTCGGCCGAGCCGACCATCGCCAGGATCTCGCCGGTGTAGGGGACGACGACGGTCATCGCCGCGTTGCGGGCGTTGGCGTACTGCAGGTTCTGCATGTTCTCGGCGACGATCTGCTCCGCCCGGTTCTGGACGGCGGTGTCGATCGACGTGGTGATCTCGAACCCGCCCTTCATGAAGTCTTCGTTCGGGTACTTCTCGGCGAGGTACTCGTGGACGTACTGGACGAAGTGCGGGTGGTCGAGCACCGCGCCGTCCCCCTCGCGCGAGGGGTAGATGGTCGGCAGCTCGCGGTAGGCGTCGTCGGCCTGCTGGCGGGTGATGTAGCCGAGCTTGACCATCTGGTCGAGCACGTAGCCCTGCCGCCGCTTGGCGTTGTCGGGGTAGAGGGCGGGGTTGAAGTTGGTCGGCTGCTGCGGGATGCCGGCCAGCAGCGTCGCCTCGGAGAGGGTCAGGTCCTTCGCCGGCTTGTGGAAGTAGGTCTCGGCCGCCGCCTCGATCCCGTAGGAGCGGTTCCCGTAGAAGATCTGGTTCATGTACATCGTGATGATGTCGTGCTTGGAGTAGGAGCGCTCCAGCGCGACCGCCGCCAGCATCTCGCGGAACTTGCGGGCGTAGGTGATGTCGAAGCCGATCTCCTCCGGGTGGAGGGAGCGGACCAGCTGCTGGGTGATCGTCGACGCGCCGGAGGAGCCGGAGCCGCCGAGGTTGATCAGGAGGCCGCGGGCGAGCGCCACCGGCTCGATCCCGTTGTGGCTCCAGAAGGTCGCGTCCTCGGAGGCGACGGTGGCGTCGACCACGTAGGGCGAGATCTGGTCGAACGGGACGAAGGTCCGCCAGCCGTAGTCCTGGTCGGCGATCTCCTGCAGCAGGACGCCGTTGCGGTCGAGGATGCGGGTGGTCTGGAAGGTGCCGGCGGCGACGACCGCGGCGTTCGGCAGGCTGTCGTTGACCTCTTTGTAGGCGGCGACCGTGCCGCCGACCGCCGCCGCGGCCGTCACGGCCGTGACGAGCGCCCCGATCACGCCGAGGACCAGCGCCATCGCGCCGGCGGCGATCGCCAGCGCCGGCAGAATGCTCGGCTTCTGCTCGCGCCCGGAGACGCCGGTCAGGAGGTGGGCCGGCACCCTGCGCCGCACCGGCCGCGAGGACGGGTTGCCGACGCGTGTCCGCCGCCGCGCCCGGAAGGTGTGCTGCTGCATCGCCACGGCCGTGGCGGCTGCCGCCGAGCGAGACCGCCCCGCGACCCCGCCGGGGGTTCGTCGAACGTCGGAGGTGGGCTGTCCCACGACCTGATGGTACCACGCCGGCGGGTGTATCCTGCCGCCGGGAAGGAGTCCGGCACATCGGGGAGGGTCGGCGCGGCGGGAACCGGGCCGGCTACGGGGCGACATGGCAATGGGCACCAACGCGGACAGCACGGGCGGCTGGGCCCGGGCGCTGGGGCTGGCGAGCGAGGCCGGGCCGGGGGCCGAGGTCGGGATCGCAGCCCGGCTGGTCGGCACCGGGCGTTTCTGGGGGCGCGACGCCGACAAGACGTTCCCGGCGGCGAGCACGATCAAGGTGATGATCCTCGTCGCCTTGGCGCGGGCGGTCGACGCCGGGCGCCTCGGCCTGGACGACCGGGTCCGGCTGCTGCCACAGGACGTCGCCGGCGGCACCGGCGTCCTCGCCTCGATGCAGCCGGACCTCGTCCTGTCGCTGCGCGACTACGCCTACCTGATGATCGCCGTTTCCGACAACACGGCGACCAACGTCCTGCTGCGGGTGGTCGGGCTCGACCGGGTGCAGCAGACGATCACCAGCCTCGGCCTGCGCCAGACCGGGCTGGTCCGCTACTTCGTCGACCGCTCGCCCGACGCGCGGCAGCCGTACAACTACACCTCGGCCAACGACCTGGTGACGACGCTGTCGCTGATCGCGACCGGCCGGGCGGCCAGCGCCGCGATGTGCGAGGAAATGCAGGCCCTCCTGCAACTGCAGCAGGACCGGGAGCGGCTGGCCCGCTACCTGCCGGCCAACGTCGGGTTCGGCGGCAAGTCCGGCACGCTGGTCGGCATCATCCACGACTGCGGCCTGCTGGCGACCCCGAACGGCACGATCGCCGCCGCCGTCCTCACCTGGAACGTGCAGGACCGCTACAACGCCCAGACGCTGATCGGCAGGATCGGCACGTCGCTGATCGACGAGGTGTGGGCGTAGGTTTCCGTTGGG
>JBDHWC010000206.1:0-4694 GCA_039809985.1 Thermomicrobiales bacterium
CCCGATTCATGTGCTCCCCCTCTCCCCGCGCACGGGGAGAGGGGGCTGGGGGGTGAGGGCGGCCCCCATGCGCTCCGCCGCGAGGAGCGGATGAGGCTATCGATCAGATAGGCATCCTTGTCAGCCGCGGCGGCGGCAGAGGGGAGCAAGCAACCCCGGGGGAGGGCCAAGCCACTTCCCAACGGCAACCCGACCTTCTCCGGCCGTCGCGGGCGGGGGATCGGGGGTGAGGGGGGTTCCGGCGGAATCGGAGGCGGGGGGCGGCCGCCGGCTTCGTCCAGCCTTCTCCCGTTCCCCATGCGACGTGGCCTGAGGCAGACCGTCTTGCGGCAGGCTTGCCGACGACGCGGCGAGACCGGGCCGAACGTCAGTAGAACAGGCTGCGTGCCCGGTGGCGCGGGAACGCCTTGTAGGCGGGGTCCTGGCCGCGGTGCCAGAGCAGGTAGTCGAGACGCTGGGCGGTGATCGCCGGTTCCACGGGCCGGAGGAGCGCGACCAGCCGCTCGACGGCGTCGACGGCGCAGGCGCGGATCTCGACCTCCGCCGCCGAGCCGGCCCGGAGCAGGTCGCCCCGGTCGATCCGGGCCGCGAGGCCGGGCTGGTAGCGGAGGACGCCGTCGACCCGGAGGACGTGCGGCACGAGGTTGTCGGCGAAGATCGTCAGCCGGTCGAGGTCGCGGAAGTCGGCGGGAGGCGCGCCGTCGAGGGCGAGCGCGAGGTCGGCGGCCGTCAGCTGGGCGCGCTTCAGGAAGGGGACCGGCTGCCCGCGGTGGGTCGCCACGTCGCGGAACGACGGCAGGGCGACCAGCCGCTCGACCAGTCGCTCGGCCGAGCCGTCGGCAGTTTCGACGAGACTGAGGAAGCGGCCACCGTGCTCCCGTTCGACCACCCAGCCGAGATCGTTGAGCGAGGCGGCGAAGCGGGCCATCAGTCCCCGGACCGGGGCCGGCGCGCCTCGCTGGCCGAAGAGCACGGCGCAGTCGGCGGCGGTGATCGTCGTGAGATCGACGGCGGGGATCGGCCCCTCGGCAACGAACCGGTCGCGGAGGGAGGTGGCAACCGTGTAGTAGCCGGACATCCCCGGCCGCTTGCGGAGCAGCGGGAACCACCCCGAGCCGAAGTTGACGCTGTCGAGGGTGAGGACGAAGGCAACGGTCGCCTCAGGGTCGCCGCGGAAGTGGCTGGCGAGGTCCCACGCCGGCTCCGGCAGGCCGTCGCGCCGGAGCGAGGTGGCGTAGGCGGGGAGGCGGTCGTGGTCGATTGTCACCCACGTCGCGCGGGCGGCGACGTCGCGGCAGGCGAGCCGCACTTGGTCGAGCAGCGGGACCGCGGGCAGGGTCATGGCGGCCTCACGCGGCGTCCGCGACGACCGGCACCGCCGGCAGCGCGCGGAGCCGTCGCACAGGCGAGCCGAAGATCCAGACCGCGGCGGCGAGCACCACGAGGGAGCCGACCAGGATGGTCGGCCGCAGCCCGACCGTCTGGCCGAGCACGCCGCCGATCAGGGAGCCGGCCAGCATCGCGCCAGTGGCGAGGGTCTGGCTGCTGGCGGCGATCCGGCCGAGCATGTGCTCCGGCGTGATCGCCTGCCGCAGGCTGGTCTGGTGGATGTCGTAGACGGTCAGGGCCGAGTCGGTGACGAGCTGCTGGGCGACGAGGATCGCGACCGAGACGACCCCCGCGCCGACCGCGAGCACCAGCATCCCCTGCCCGACGGCGGCGACCAGAAGCATGGTGGTCATCACCGCGCCGATGCCGAGGCGGCCGAGCCGACGGGCCAGCAGCGCGCCGGCGAGCGAGCTGGCGCCGCCGACGGCGAAGATGACGCCGAGCGGCCCCGGCGAGAAGCCGAGCTCGCGCGTGACGAAGATGAGGAAGACCGCGCCGGTGATCTGCCAGGCCATCGCCAGCAGCGCGCCGCCGCCGGCGAGGGCGAGCAGCGTGCGGTCGTCGCGGAGCAGCGCGAGGCCTTCCCCGATCTCGGCGAGGACGCCCGCGACGCCTCCCGGTTCGTCGCCCGCGCTCCGGTCGGTGGCGCGGATTCGCGATCGCGGGTCCGGCTCCGGGGCGCGGATGCGGCCGACGAGGAGGGCGGAGGCGAGGAACGAGACGGCATCGACGAGGATCGCGATCGGCCCCGTCAGCGCCTGCACCAGCACGCCGCCGGTGCTGAACGCGCCGGCCTCGGCCACCGCGCCGGCGGCGGTCAGCTTGGCGTTCCCCTCGACCAGTTCGTCGCGGGCGACGAGGGACGGCAGGTACGCCTGGTAGGCGACGTCGAAGAAGACGGTGAGGACGCTGGCCCCGGCGGCGACGGCGACCAGCAGCGGGATCGTCAGGTGCCCGGTCAGGGCGCCGATCGGGACGGCGAGCAGCAGCGCGGCCCGGCCGAGGTCGGTGGCGACCATGATCGGGCGACGGCGGAGGCGGTCGACCCACGCCCCGGCGACGAGGCCGAGCAGGAAGCCGGGGAGCATCTCGGCGATCGAGAGGGCGGCGATCTGGAGCGGGGTGGCGGCGAGCATCAGGATCGCCGTGAAGGGGAGGGCGGTGCGGGTGATCAGCGAGCCGAAGACGGAGACGGTCGAGGCGGCCCAGAGCCGGAGGAAGTCGTCGTGGGCCCAGAGACCACGTCGGCGCATGCGGCTCCCCGGGAAGGACGGCGGCACGGATGCGAGCCAGGTGACCGGCAGGGGGAACGAATCAGTCCCGACGAACCCGCTTCCGAACGTCCCGCCCGCGTCGATCGGCATCCCCGCACGTCGCCCCGCAACGCGTGCGCTTCGTCCGAACAACCCGAAAACCGACCCGGTCCCGAGCGAAACCCCGCAGCATCGCTCGCCGTTGCCGGTCCCGGTGGGCAGTGGCCCGGAGCCCTTGGCTCCTCGGGACTGACTGTACGCACACTCTATACGTACACCGTCGGCTTGTCAAGGGGCTGTTCAGGGCTCGTTTCGCGGGCGTCCGGGGCGGTCGCCCGCGAACCGGCGGATCGTACCGCATTCCCGCCGTGGTGGGAAGGTGGCCTCAGCCGACGGGCGTCGTGTCGGCGGTGCCGTCCGCCCGGGTCGCGTCGAGGTGGTTGAGCACGGCGGCCAGTTCGTCGAGGCTGCGGACGGTGCCGGTGACGGTCGCGGTCAGCCGGTGCTGGCTGACCACCCGCAGCAGGACGTCGCCGACCCGGTCGCGCCGGGCCTGCTCGGTGTCGACCTTGCTCACGCGCAGCCGGACCCGGCCGCCGCTGTCGACGACGAGGAGGTCCGCCGCCTCGGCCCGGTCGCGGCGGGCGGTCAGACTGCCGCCGCCGCCGTCGAGCCGGGCGTCCGACGCGTCGACGTCGTAGCCGCGGTCCCGCAGCGTGGCGGCGATCCGCTCCGGCTGCCAGGTCCAGACGGGCTTGGCGATGCTGGCGTCGCTCATCGGCTGGCCGATCCTCCTGCGCGCGCGGGATCGTACCGCAAACGCCGCGCCAGACCGCGGGCACCTCCGCAGCCAGCAGGGGTGGCCCGACGGCTTGCCGGTTCGTGCCGCCGTCCAACGGCCGGCGCGTCCTCGGGCAGACGCACGAGGCGGCGGCCATCGCTCCTACCGGACGCCTTCCGGCCTCCCGGCGGCGAAGTCGTTGTCGAAGTTGCGGGCGAGCCGGGCGAGGGCGACCGGGTCGTCGAGGACCAGGCCGAGTTCGCGGTTCTGGTCGAGCGAGGTGGCGGTGAAGTTCTGGGAGCCGATGTAGGCGCGCTCGCCGTCGACGAGCAGCATCTTGGCGTGGATGTAGATCCGGTTGACGAGGTGGACCTGCACCCCGGCGGCGGCCAGCGCGTTCCGCTCCTTGGCGTTGTCGTCCCCCTCGCGGCCGGACATCACGAGCCGGACCCGCACTCCGCGCTCCGCCGCCCGCTTCAGCGCGCCCATGATCTCGGGATCGCGTATCACCTCGGCGTAGACGTCGAGGGTGCGGGTCGCGCCGTCGATCAGGCCGACCAGTTGCTCGCGGGCGTTGGTCGGGCTGACGACGAGCGGCGCGGGGTCCGGCTCCGCGCCGCGGGTCCAGTCGGCCTCGAAGACGGCGAGGGCGGTGGCGACGTCGTCCGGCCGGGTGCTGACCGCGCCGAACTCGCGGTTCTTGGTGAAACTGGTGTTGGAGAGGTTCTGGTTCATGATCACCGCCGTCTTGCGGTCGACCACGAACATCTTGATGTGGGAGAAGGTGAAGGCCGGGTTCGACCAGCGGGCGTCGATCCCCGCCGCCTGCAACCGGGCGAAGACCTCCGGCGTGGTGCCGGAGCCGCCGAAGGGGTGCTGCTCCAGCAGGACGCGGACGTGGACGCCGCGCTCGTGCGCCCGCTCCAACGCGGCGATCACCTCCTCGTCGCTCAGCAGGTAGACCTCGAGGTCGATCGAGGAGGTCGCGGCGTCGAGTTCCTCGAGGACCGGGGCGCGGCCGTCGACCGGCTCGACGAAGACGCCGACCAGCCCGGCCGGGGGCGCCGGCCCGACCGGCGTGCCGACGACCACCACCTCCTGTCCCCAGAGCGGCCGCAGCGCGAGTCGCAGCACCACGACGACCGCCGCCACGACCAGCAGGACCAGCAGTGCCTTCAGCCAGCCGGGCATCCCCCCGCTCGGCGGCGGGGGCGGCGGCGGGGGCGGCTCGGGCGGCGCGGCGCGGTCGGGCAGCAGGTCGTCGACGAGCG
>JBDHWC010000207.1:0-4692 GCA_039809985.1 Thermomicrobiales bacterium
TCGAGCAGCGCCCCGACTAGCAGCACCGCCAGCCACGGCGACCGGCCGCCCCCGCCCGTCGCGGACGTTGACCGCGAGCCCGCGGACGCATCCCCGCCCCGGCCTCCGCCGGACGTGCCCTTGCTCTCGCCCTTCCTCGCCGCTGCCTGCGCCGGGCAGCGGTGCGGCCCGCCGCCCCGGTCGTGCGGCCGCCACGCGCCGTCCGACTCCTCCCGCAGTTCGACCGGCCGCCCGCAGCGCGGGCACGTCGCCTTCTGCGCGCCCATTGGTCCCCCAGCCTCCCCGCCGCTCCCGCCCGGCCTTGACGCCGGGAACCCGTCCCCCTAGTGTACGTACAGACACGACCCCCCGTCGGGTCGGCCCTCGGCGTGGCCGGCGGCCGGGGTCGGTGCGACGGCGGGCAGCAGGGGAGGGGCCGGGCAGACGATGATCCTCTCGGACCGGGACATCAAGCGGGCGCTGGCCGAGGGCCGGATCCGGATCGACCCGATGCCGGACCTCGCGTCCCAGCTCGGCTCGGTCAGCATCGACTTCCGGCTCGGCACCACCTTCATGGTCTTCGAGCACAGCCGCCACAGCTTCATCGACCCTCGCCAGCCGCAGTCGATCGGCGACGCGATGCGCACCATCGAGGTCGCCCCCGAGGAGCCGTTCATCATGCAGCCGGGCGACTTCGCCCTCGCCAGCACGGTCGAGTCGCTCGAGCTGCCGCCCGACCTCCTCGGCCGTCTGGAGGGGCGCAGCAGCATCGCCCGCCTCGGCATCACGGTTCACAGCACCGCCGCCGTCTTCGAGCCCGGTTGGGTCGGCACCGCCACCATGGAGCTGAGCAACCTCGGCCGGATGGCCGTCGCCCTCTACCCCGGCATGCGCATCTGCGCCTTCAGCTTCGAGCAGGTCTCCTCCCCGGTCGACGTCCCCTACCGCGCCAAGGCCGGCAACAAGTACGCCGGCCAGGTCACCCCCCGCGCCAGCCAGCTGGCCGAGGAGAACCGCGCCCCCCGGTCCTGAGCGACCGGGCCCGTCGCTTTCGCCCGCTCCGCCCGCCCTTCCGCCGCGGGCCGGGAACGGGTACCCTGTCGCCCGCGAGCCGCAAGCCCGGGGGCCGGCAGCCGGTTGCCCGCCCCGATCCCAAGGAGACCCCGTGGGCAACATCCTGCAGACGCTCCCGGTCGGCGAGAAGGTCGGCATCGCCTTCTCCGGCGGCCTCGACACCAGCGCCGCCATCACCTGGATGCGCGAGCGCGGCGCGGTCCCCTACGCCTACACCGCCAACCTCGGCCAGCCCGACGAGCCCGACTACGACGCGATCCCCGCCCGTGCCCTCGCCTACGGGGCGGAGCGGGCCCGCCTCGTCGACTGCCGGGCCCAGCTCGTCAGCGAGGGGATCGCCGCCCTCCAGAGCGGCGCCTTCCACATCTCCACCGCCGGCCAGACCTACTTCAACACCACCCCGCTCGGCCGCGCCGTCACCGGCACCATGCTCGTCGCCGCCATGCGCGAGGACGGCGTCGACATCTGGGGCGACGGCTCGACCTACAAGGGGAACGACATCGAGCGCTTCTACCGCTACGGCCTCCTCGTCAACCCCGAGCTGCGCGTCTACAAGCCGTGGCTCGACCCCCGCTTCATCGACGACCTCGGCGGCCGGGCCGAGATGTCGGCCTACCTCGCCGCCAAGGGGCACGCCTACCGGATGTCGGCCGAGAAGGCCTACTCGACCGACAGCAACATCCTCGGCGCCACCCACGAGGCGAAGGACCTCGAGCAGCTCTCGACCGGCATGGACATCGTCGAGCCGATCATGGGCGTCGCCCACTGGCGCGACGACGTCGCGATCGCCCCCGAAGAGGTCCGCGTCGCCTTCGAGGAGGGCGTCCCGGTCGCCGTCGGCGGCCGCACCTTCGCCGACCACGTCGCCCTGATGACCGAGGCGAACGCGATCGGCGGCCGCCACGGCCTCGGCATGACCGACCAGATCGAGAACCGGATCATCGAGAGCAAGAGCCGCGGCATCTACGAGTCGCCCGGCATGGCCCTCCTCTTCGTCGCCTACGAGCGCCTCCTGAGCGGCATCCACAACGAGGACACGATCGAGCAGTACCGCGAGAACGGCCGCAAGCTCGGCCGCCTCCTCTACCAAGGGAGGTGGTTCGACCCGCAGGCGATCATGCTGCGCGAGGCGAGCCAGCGCTGGGTCGCCCGCGTCGTCACCGGCGAGGTCACCCTCCGCCTCCGCCGCGGCAACGACTACACGATCCTCGACACCGTCTCCCCGAACCTGACCTACTCGCCGGAGCGGCTGACGATGGAGAAGGGGGAGGCGACCTTCACCCCCGAGGACCGGATCGGCCAGCTCACCATGCGCAACAACGACATCACCGACACCCGCGGCAAGCTCGTCGCCTACGTCAACGCCGGCCTCGTCACCCTCGGCGGCCCCACCGGCTACCCCGAGCTGCCCGGCACGGCGGGCGAGGACTGAGGCGGAATGAAGCTGAGCGCGGGACGAGTCCGGGAAACCGGGTCGGCACCGTTCTGTTCGCCGGATGCAGGGCGGGGTCCCAACGTTTCACGTGCAACCATCGGCCCGCCCGCAGCCGTCCTCCGGTTGGACAGCGGGCCGCCGCCGCCGGATAATCGCTACGCACGCAGAGGCAACGGGCCGCGATCCGGCGGCCGCGAGCAAGCACGGAGGCGCGGGGTGTCGCTCGAGCAACTGGCCGAGGTCCGGTCGCGAATGATGCCGATGATCCGGACCATCGCCCGCGACTACGAGGGCCGGCTCGGCCCCGGCTACCCGAACGTGGTCGACTCCGTCGCCACCGGCACCCTCGGCCTCGAGGTCGGGCCCGACTACGCCCTCTACATCGTCTCCGAGGGCGACCATCTCGTCGCCGACTTCTACGTCCGCTCGTCCCGCACCGACGCCCGCTCCAGCGCCATGCGCGAGAAGTTCGCCGGCCTCCCGTTCCACGACCCGCGCCCGCTCGCCCCGCGCCCCGACGACGTCACCCTCCGCAACCTGCTCGCCGAGCTGATGGCCCACTACAACACCCAGCCCGGCCTCATCTACATCTCCGACTCCTAGCCAGCCGGCCGACGCCCCAGCCGCGCCGCGCCGACCTCGCTTGGCAACCGCGGGGTTCGGGAACGCCCCGATCCGCCGACCGGTTCGCCGCGGCCACGCTCGGGAAGGGCTGGGATGATCGGCGGCCCTCCGTGGCGGGAGGTCGCGCTTCGCGTGGTCGCAATTCTGGCGGGTCTCGGGCTGGCTTGGTTCGCCTAGTTCGTCGGCCTGCTCTTCGCCGACGGTGACCCCCTGGCCAAAGGTGTGGTGCTCGCGACGAGATTCGCTCCCGCCCGCGCCCTGCTTGTCGTCGCGCTGCTGGCACTGCTCAGGCCCGGTTGGTCGGTGGCCGCCTTCCTCGTCGCCGGCGTTCTGGCTATGTTCGACGGGTTCGGCGTGTACTCGATTGCCCTGTTGATCCCCGCGCGGTTCCTCGTCCCGGGACTGCCCGCCGAGTAGGGTCGTGCCAGGACGACATCGGAGGCCGCCGACGGGACAGGCGGCCTCCGGTGTCGCCGACCCGCTGTGTCGACCCAGACGGCAGCGGGGCGGCCGGTTCGGCCGCCCCGCTCGGTTTCACGTGAAACGGTCCGGAACGCTCCGCTATTCCAGGATCCAGGCGTCCGCGTCGCGCTGCCACGACGTCGTCGCGTCCTCCCCGAAGAAGAGCGCGATCTCCCGCGCCGCGCTCTCCGGGCCGTCCGAGCCGTGGATCAGGTTCCGCCCCTTCATCAAGCCGTAGTCGCCCCGGATCGTCCCCGGTCCCGCCGCCACCGGGTCGGTCGCCCCCATCGTCGCCCGCGCCGCCTCGATCGCGCGCGGCCCCTCCAGCACCATCACCACCGACGGGCCGGAGCCGATGTAGCTGATCAGCCCGTCGTAGAACGGCTTCCCCTCGTGCTCGGCGTAGTGCCGCGACGAGATCTCCGGCCCGATCACCTTGAACGACAGGGCGACGATCTTCAGCCCGCGCCGCTCCAGCCGGCCGATGATCTCCCCGACCAGCCCCCGCTGCACCCCGTCCGGCTTCACGATCACCAGCGTCTGTTCCGTCGCCACGTCGCCTCACTCTCCGTCCGTCGCGCGAACCCGTCGGCGCGCCCGCCGCGCCGGGGCAAACGGGCGGAGCCTAGCACAGCCGAGCCCGACCGGGCCGTCCGAGCGCGGGAGTCGCCGCCGGGAAGACCGCCCGCGGCAACCCCGGATGCCGTCCGCGCACCCGGGCCCGCTAGCCATGCGCCCCGGAATCGCGCTCGCCGGCACTCGGATCAGATTCGGGTTCAGCAGGTGCGCCGGCTTGGTCAACCGGGACGTCTGGCCGGGCCGCCCGCCGCGACTGCCCGCTCGACGTTCGCACCGTGCCGACCGCCTTCTTCTTGTACTGCACCTGCTTCAGCGACCAGAGCGTCACCGCCACCGCGATCACCAGCGGCACCACGATGATCACCGCCAGCAACAGCCACTCCCGCACACCCACCAGCTCACCCCGTCCCGTCCATGCCAGCGCTTCCAGCCCCGCGCTTCCCGGCCGAGCCCCGCGTCATCGAGAAACCCCGCCGCGCCCCCCGACGGCCCACCGTATCCTCTCCCAGCCACCAGCCACCAGCCACCAGCCACCAGCC
>JBDHWC010000208.1:0-4664 GCA_039809985.1 Thermomicrobiales bacterium
TCGGTCGGCTGGCCGGTCGCCTTGGCGATGTCCCAGCCATGGTTCAGCAGGTCGATGACGCGAAAGGTGGCGACCAGCTGGCCGGGGAAGGTGCCGTAGGGGAAGGTGGCGGTCTCGCCCATTGCGCCGGGGCGGCGCAGCCGCTCGGCGATCGCCCGGTTGGAGGCGGCCAGCGCGGCCACCGGGTCGTCGCCGAGATGGTCCTCGTCGGAGAACGCGGTCGGGCCGTCGAAGGCGGCGACGTTCATCAGGTTGCCGCCGACCAGGTGGTTGACCACGTCGCGCACCGACCACTCGGTGCAGGGCGTCGGCAGGTCCCACTGGTCGGGCCGGACGTTGCCGACGATCCGCTCCGCCTCGGCGGCCGCGCCGTCCAGCAGGTCGAGCAGGTCGGGGGCGTTCTGGGTCTGGTCGCTCATCGGGTGCGTTGCTCCTCTCGTCGACGATCTCGTGTCGTGCCGGCGGACGTGGCCGGGGGGCCGTCCCGGGCAGCCGTGCCCTCGGACTGGCGCCGAATGGTCATCGCGGGTTCCGTGCCGCGGTCGTGGCCCGCGGTCCTACGGCTGGCGTCCGAGGAAGGCGGCCAGCCGGTCGGCGGCGGGGAGGGTGTCGGGCACCTCGACCGCCGCGGCGAAGGGGGCGTGCTCGCGCGGCATCCGGCCCATGAACGTCGTCGCCAGCCCGAGCAGCGTCTCGTTCAGTTCGGGGGCGAAGTCGGTCGGCTGGCCGGTCGCCTTCGCCACGTCCCAGGCGTGGTTGCCGACGTGGAGCGCGAGGAAGGCGCAGTAGGAGCCGAGCGGCATCGTGCCGAAGGGGCTCTGGTACGTCCGGTCGCGCGCCGCCGGGGCCCGCAGCGCCGACAGCAGGGCGTGGGCCGAGTCGGCAAAGGCCTGGGCCGGGGCGTCGCCGAGGACGTCGCCGCTCGGCCGCGGCTGGTCGCTGTCGGTCATCAGCTGGTGGGCCCAGCGGTTCGACTGCACGAGGTGGTTGGCCACGTCGCGGGCGCTCCACCCCTCGCAGGGGGAGGGGTTCGCCCACGACGCGTCCGGCACTTGGTCGATGATCGCCTGCGCCTCGCCGATCGCCCGGTCGAGCAGGCCGAGCATCGCCGCCGCCGGCAGGGCGTGGGTCGGCTGGTGGGTGATGCCGAGGTCGTTGTCGGTAGCGTGGCCGTGGCCGCCGTGGTGGCGGCCGCCGTGGCCGTTCGGGTCGGGCATGGTGCCGAGTCCTCCGTTCGGTTCCGCGCGCCGGTCGGCGCGCCGCCTGCTGGCCGAAGGGTAGCCGCCGCGGCGGGCGCTGGCGAGGCAGGGCGGCAGCGCGTCGTCGCCGGATGCGGGATGATCGGCACGATTCCGGACGACGATCGGCGAGGCCCGGCGCGGGGCCGGTCGGGACGAAACGGCGCGCGAGCCGGGGGGCACGGTGGCGGAGACGAAGCCGGACGCCGCCGAGGGCTGGCGAGGGCCCGTTCGCCGGGTGCTTGGCGACTGGGGGAAGTTCAACCCGAAGATCGGCGTCATCGCGGCCGTCGGCGTGCTGGTGGTGCTGGCCGCCGTCCGCAGCCATGGCCTGATCGCCTTGGTGGCCGCGCTGGCGGTCGTGCAAGGGGTGATGGTCGCGGCCCCGTTGCAAGCGCCGTCGCGGGTCCGAGCCCTCGTCGCGTTCGCGCTCCTCGGCGGCGCGGTGACCGCGCTCGGGCTGTGGGTGGGCCACCAGCACGCGCCGACCACGGTCGTGCTGGTCGCGGTGGCGTTCGCCGCCGGGCTGACGACCGCGGTCGGGCCGGTCACCAGCCGAGTCAGCACCTCCGTCGGGATCTGGTTCCTGACGATGGTCTTCTACGCCCGTCGGACGCAGGACCTGCCGCGGGTCACGCTCGCCTTCGTCTGCGGCGTGGCGGCGGTGGCCGCGCTGGTCTGGCTGCTGCCTCGGCTGCGCGGGGCTGGCTCGGCGTTGCCCTCCGGCGACGAGGCGGTGCCGCATGGTCGTCCTGCCTGGCAGGACGCGGTCCGCGAGCGCGGGGCGCTCCGGTTCGCGGCGGTGCTGGCCGCCTCCGCCGGCCTCGCGCTGACGCTCGGCTGGCGCTGGTTCCCCGACCACCCCCACTGGGCCGCGGCGACGCTCCTGCTGCTGTTGCGGCCGCGTCCCGGGCAGTCGCTGCTGGCGAGCCTGCAGCGGATGGCGGGGACGCTGGTCGGCGGCGCGCTGATGGTCTGGGCGGTGGGCGGGGTTCGCGATCCGCGCTGGCTGCTGGCGGTGCTGGTGGCGGCGGCCTTCCTGACCGCGGCCACCGCCGGCGTCGGCCAGACGGCCTTCTCGATCTTCTTCACGTTCCTGTTGCTGACGATCATCGCGCTCAACGGCGGCGACAGTTCCGGCACCGCGATCGAGCGGGTGGAGGAGGTGACGCTCGGGGCGGCGATCGCGATCGCCGCCACCGTGCTCCTGCTGGTGCTGCCGGATCTGCCGGGGACACTGCCCGGCCCCGAGACCGTCCCGCTCGGCTGAGGCGGGCCTGCCGCCGACTTCGGCGCAGGGGCGACCGGGCGGGGACAGCGGTAGGGGGAGGTCGGCGCGAACGGTCTGGGGAGGAGCCCCCGGCCCGATTCGCGGGAGGGGGGCTTGCGTGGGAAAAGGCCAAGCCCACCCGATCTCCCGGGTTGCCGCGGCGCGGTTGGCCCCCAACGGACGCCCCCGCTTGTCAGGTCAACGGATGGGTGATGATGGGTCCGGGCCCGGTGGGAGGCCGAGATCCGGATGGGCGGTCCGGGAGGGAACCATGGCGGAGACGGGGTCGGGCACCGCCGCCGGCGGCTGGCCGCGACCCGTGCGCTGGGTGACCGGCGACTGGCGGAAGTTCAACCCGAGGGCGGGGGCCGCGGCGGCGGTCGGCGTCCTGGTGGTGCTGGTCGCCGTCCGCGAACAGGGCCTCGTCGCCTTGGTGGCCGCGCTGGCCGTCGTTCAGGGACTGACGGTCGCCGCGCCGTTGCGGGTGTCGTCGCGGCTCAAGGCGCTCGTCGGGCTCGCGCTCTTCGGCGGCGCGTCGACCGCGCTCGGGGCGTGGGTCGACCATCGGCAACTGCCCGCCACGCTGGTCCTGGTTGCGCTGGCGTTCGCTGCCGGGTTGACGACGGCGGTCGGGCCGGTCACCAGCCGGGTCGGCACCACGGTCGCGATCTGGTTCCTGACGATGCTCGTCCACGCTCGCGGGGTGCAGGACCTGTCGCCCTTCACGCTCGCGTTCGTCTCCGGCGTGCTGGCGGTGGCTGTCGTGTTCTGGCTGGTCTCCCGACTGGGCCGGGCCGGGTCGGTGCTGCCGTCCGGCGACGAGTCGCTGCCGCGCGGACGTGCCGGCTGGCGAGCCGCGGCCCGCCAGCGCGACGCGCTCCGGTTCGCGGCGGTGCTGGCCGCCTCCGCCGGCCTCGCGCTGACGCTCGGCTGGCGCTGGTTCCCCGACCACCCCCACTGGGCCGCGGCGACGCTCCTGCTGCTGTTGCGGCCGCGTCCCGGGCAGTCGCTGCTGGCGAGCCTGCAGCGGATGGCGGGGACGCTGGTCGGCGGCGCGCTGATGGTCTGGGCGGTGGGCGGGGTTCGCGATCCGCGCTGGCTGCTGGCGGTGCTGGTGGCGGCGGCCTTCCTGACCGCGGCCACCGCCGGCGTCGGCCAGACGGCCTTCTCGATCTTCTTCACGTTCCTGTTGCTGACGATCATCGCGCTCAACGGCGGCGACAGCATCGGCTCGGCAGCCGACCGGGTGGCGGAGGTGGCCCTCGGCGCCGCGATCGCGGTCGTCGCCACCGCGTTCTTGCAGATGCTGCCGGGCCCGGCGGGCGGGCCGACGGGGGCGCAGGCCGCCGCGGCCGGTTGAGCGGGCGGCGCTATCCCCGCTCGTCGAGTGCGACCGCCGGGGCGGCCGGGCGGGCAGGGACGGCGGCCGGGGCCGGGCGGCGCAGCCGCAGGCGGTGGCGGACCTCGGTGGTGGCGTAGACCAGCCCGAACAGCACCGCGGCGACCAGCACGATCGCCGCGCCGGAGGCGATGTCGCCGTAGTAGGAGAGCATCATCCCGACGAAGCCGCAGGCCCCGCCGATCAGGGTCGAGAGCACCAGCATCCGGCCGAAGGAGTCGGTCAGCAGCCGGGCGGTGGTCGGCGGGATGACGATCGCGGCGGCGATCAGGGTGACGCCGACGACGTTGAGGGCGGCGACCATCGTCGCGGCGAGGGCGAGGGCGAACGCCGTCTCCACCCATTCGGTCGGCACGCCGTGGATCCTCGCAAGCGGCGCGTCGAAAGTCGTGAAGAGCACCTGCTTGTAGCCGAGGAAGACGGCGGCGACCACCACCACGGTCACCACCCCGAGCACGGCGAGGTCGCGCGGGGTGACGCCGAGGATGTTGCCGAAGAGCGCCGCCTCGAAGTTGCGGGTGAACGAGCGCGTCTTCGAGATCAGGGCGACACCGATGGCGAAGGAGGCGGTGGTGACGATCCCGATCGCGGCATCCGCGCCGATGTTGCGGCGGCGGGCGGTGGCGTTGATCAGCAGGGCGGAGGCGAAGCCCCAGAGCCCGGCCCCGAGGTAGAAGTTCCACTGCATCAGGTAGGCGACGACCGCCCCGCCGAAGATCGAGTGCGACAGGCCGTGCCCGATGTAGCTCATCCGGCG
>JBDHWC010000209.1:0-4660 GCA_039809985.1 Thermomicrobiales bacterium
CGCGACCAGAACACGCTGGCGGTGCTGGTCGCCGCCTGCCCGCCGGGGATGACCGCGCGGGCGTTCGCGCCGCAGCGGTGCCGGCCGGTGCCGGTCGACGCCAACCTGACGCTGACCGACGAGCAGGGGGACTCGATCGCCGCGGCCCGGGAGGGGCGCGGCGCGACGGTCTGGCGCGGGCTGGCGGCCGGGCGCTACACGCTGGGCGTCGGGGCGCTGCCGCCGGCGGTGGTCGACGTCAACCTGCAGGGCGCGCCCTGCTGCACGGCCCCGGGCAACGGCTTCGCGCTGACCGTGAACGGCTCCGGCGCGATCGTCCTCTACCTCTTCGCCGACCCGGGGCGTGCCGACGCGGACGTGGTGCCGGGGATGCCGGCCCGGTACCGGCCGGCCGCCGACCGCGACCGTGACGGCATGTCGAACCGCCACGAGCGGCGACACGGCACCGACCCGGGCAACGCGGACAGCGACGCCGACGGCTGGGCCGACGGGGCGGAGGCCGCTTCGCTCGACGGCGGCCACCGGGTGCTGCGGCCCGGACCGGTCCTGCCGGGCGGGTCCGACGACGGGGCCCCGGTCCCGGCGGCGACGTCGGGCAAGGGCCACCATCGGTCCCACGAGAAGGCGAAGGACGGCCGCGGCATGATCTCCCTGCCGTCGCCGGACCGTGGCGCGGGCTGCGCGCTCGACGGTCGGGACGGTGGCGTCTAGGAGGCCATTGCCGCTGGCCGGCGGCGGCGGGGCGGCGCGTCGGATTCGGCCTGGGAGCGTGGGCTCCCGAGGGGTTGAGTCGGACTGGTGCCCATGGCGTGAACGAACGCCCCGTTCACGCGCGGGGGACGGCAGCGCCGCCACGTCGTCCTGCCCTTCGACGGGCGAGGGTCACCCGCGCGTCTCGGCGCCTCCCGCGCGAACGGAATCCGCCATTCTGGGACGCCACCCCTCGCGACTGGCATGAGAGACGGCCCCGGCGCTCGTCGCCGGGGCCGTCGGCGTCGATGGCGTGGGCGGCGTGGTCTGCAGCCCCTGGCGCAGCGTCACCGCCCACGTTTCGCGCCGAATCTCGGCGGCGCGGTCGCCCGCCGGGGAGCAGCGGAGCGGCGGCGGGCCGGGAACTTCCGGCAGCACCCGGGGCCGTGTCGATGTCGCGCCCGGGTGGGCCAAGCGGCTGATCGACCTGCACAGGCGGCCCGCCCGGACGCGCCCCCGGCCTTCCCCGCACCGGGACGGTGCTCGTTTCCCGCGTGCCACGGCCTCTCGCCGGCACGCGGCTCGGACCTTGGCTCAACCTCGGCGAGTGCACCGACGGGCTTGACCCGTTGACAAATCCGAGCAAATGTTCTATCAAGGGGGTCCGAATTTCGCCGGGTGTTCGTACACCCGGCGGGCCGGTGCGCTACGATCGGGCGCGCAGCACGAGGGCACGTCCGGCGACGCCCCGCCCGGGGCAGCGGAGGCAGGGATGCAGGGGACGGTGACGGCGGCCGGACCGGCGCGCGGCGGCGTGGCGACGATGGTCGACGAGGTCTACCGCACCGAGTCCCGGCGGGTCTACGCCTCGCTCGTGCGGTTGCTCGGCGACTTCGACCTCGCCGAGGACGCGCTGCACGAGGCGTTCGCCGCCGCTCTCGTCCAGTGGGGGCGGGACGGCGTGCCGGCCAGCCCGCGGGCGTGGCTCGTCTCGGCCGGGCGGTTCAAGGCGATCGACCACGTTCGCCGCCGGGCCCGCTTCGACGCGGCGATGCCGGTCCTCGCGCACGAGGCGGACGCCGGCGCGCTCGCGGCCGAGGAGGCGCTCGACGCCGACGAGCCGATCGCCGACGACCGCCTGCGGCTGATCTTCACCTGCTGTCACCCGGTGCTGCCGCTGGAGTCACGGGTCGCGCTGACCCTGCGGGCGGTCTGCGGCCTGACGACGGAGGAGATCGCCGCCGCCTTCCTGACCGCGACCCCGACCCTCGCCCAGCGACTGGTCCGGGCCAAGGCGAGGCTGCGGGCAGAACGGGTGCCGTACCGGGTGCCGCCGTCGGCCGAGCTGCCGGACCGGCTGGAGGACGTGCTGCGGGTTGTCTACCTCGTCTTCAACGAGGGGTACGCCGCCTCGGGCGGCGACCACCTGACCCGGCCCGACCTCTCCGGCGAGGCGATCCGGCTCGGGCGGCTCCTGGGCGGCCTGCTGCCGGAGCCGGAGGTGCTCGGCCTGCTGGCGCTGATGCTCCTGCACGAGGCGCGGCGCGACTCGCGGGCCACCCCCGACGGCGACCTCGTGCCGCTCGACGAGCAGGACCGCGGCCAGTGGGACGCCCGCCTGATCGGCGAGGGGACCGCTCTCGTCGAACGGGCGCTGGCGACCGGGCAGATCGGCCCCTACACGCTGCAGGCGGCGATCGCGGCGGTGCACGCCGAGTCGCCCGCCCCGGGCGCGACCGACTGGCCCCAGATCGTCGCCCTCTACGACCTGCTGGCGCGGATCGACCCCTCGCCGGTGGTCGCCCTGAACCGAGCGGTCGCGGTCGCGATGCGCGACGGCCCGGCGGCCGGCCTGCCGTTGGTCGACGCCCTGCTGGAGGACGGGACGCTCGACGGCTACCACCTCGCGCACGCCGCGAAGGGGGACTTCTGCCGGCGGCTCGGGCGGGCGGCGGAGGCGCGCGCGGCCTACGGGCGGGCGCTCGCCTTGGCGCGGCAGGAGCCGGAGCGGCGCTTCCTGGCGCGGCGGCTGGCCGAGCTCCCGGCCTGAGCGGCGCGTTCCGCGCCGGACACGATGTCGAATTTGGACCTCCCCGGTCGACCATCTGGTGAGGAGGGCCGCTCCCCGGCGCGGGGCGGCTCTCGGCTTCGGGACGTGCGCCGACCGAGGAGGATTCGCTCTCATGTCGAAGTTGCTGTGGGTCCTGCAAGTGGCGCTGGCGATCGTCTTCGTCTTCGCCGCGGTGGCGAAGCTGATGATGTCGGCGGAGGAGTTGACGGCGGCGATGGCTTTGCCGCTGCCGGTCGCGTTCGTGCGGCTGGTCTCGGTGCTGGAGCTGCTCGGCGCGGCCGGTCTGGTGCTGCCGGGGCTGTTCCGGACGCGGACGCAGCTCGTGCCGCTGGCCGCCGCCTGCCTCTCGCTGCTGATGACCGGGGCGACGGCGGTGACGGTCGCCAGCATGGGCGTCGGCGCGGCGCTGATGCCGCTGGCGCTCGCGCTGCTCGCGACCTTCGTCGCCTACGGTCGGCAGGCGGTCGCGCCGCTGCCCGAGCGGGACGGCGACCTGCGACCGGCCCGCTAGCGCGACGGAGCGGCTGTCCCCGCCGCGCGGCGGGGACGGCCGCTCCGTGTCGAATGCTGCCCGACGGGCGAGCGGTCGGGCTGACGAAGGGACCGGACACGATGGGGGTCAAGGGAGCCGCGTTCGACGAGCGACGCCTCGCCCGGCTGGGCGAGGCGATGCAGCGGCACGTCGACAAGGGCGGCGTGCCGGGGATCGTCGCCGGGCTGTGTCGCGACGGCGAGACGCACGTCGTGGCGGCCGGTTGCAGGTCGCGCGACGACGAGTCGCTGCGACCGGATGCGAACTCCCGCACGGCGTCGGTGACGGGGCCGATGATCGTGGTGGCGATGACGCCGGCCGAGGCGTGTTGGCTCCGGCTGGGTGGCTCGGTCGATCCGCTGCCGCCGGCACCAGCCGGCCGGCTGGTGCCGCGGACGCGAGCAGGAGTCCCCTTCTGGACCTTGGCCTACCAATCGTTGGGCGGCTGAGCCGCCGCCCGCGGCCCCGCGACGGGGCCGATGCGCCGGGGCGATCCCGGCGCGGGCGGCGGGACCGGCCCGCCGCCCTCCCGATGCTCGCCGGCAGTCGGCGAGGCAGGACGAGGAGGAACACGGTGAAGTACCTGCTGCTGATCTACGGGGCGGAGGACGCGTGGAGCGACGCCGAGCGGTCGGCGTGCTACGTCGACTCCGCGGCGCTGGCGCGCGACCTCGACGCCCGCGGCCAGTTCCTCGGGGCGAACCCGCTGCACCCGGTGTCGACCGCGGCCAGCGTCCGCGTCCGCGGCGGGCAGCGGCTGGTCACCGACGGGCCGTTCGCCGAGACGCGCGAGCAGCTCGGCGGCTACTTCCTGGTCGAGGCCCGCGACCTCGACGCGGCGATCGACATCGCGGGGCGGATCCCGGGCGCGGCCAAGGGCACGGTCGAGGTGCGGCCGGTGCTCGAGGTGGCCGGGCTGCCGGAGACGGACCGGGTGGCGGGGCTGGCGGCTGGCGGCTGACGGCTGGGGGGTCGTGGATTGCGGCTGGTGGCTGGCGGTCGGGGAGGGGTTGCGGCGCGGCCGTGTCGCGTCGGGAGGATCCGGCGACGTGCGGAGGGGAGTCTTGGTCGCGACGACGGACCTCGCGCTGGCCGACGGGCGAACCCTGCGCGTGCACGACAGCGGCGGTGCCGCCGCCGGACTGACGGTGCTCTGGCACCACGGGTCGCCCCAGACGGGAACGCTGCTGGAGCCGTTGCTGACGGCGGCGGCACGGTGCGGAATCCGGCTGGTGTCGTGCGCCCGCCCTGCCTACGGCGGGTCGAGCCCGAAGCCGGGCCGGGACGTCGCGTCGGTGGCGGCCGACGTGGCGGCTGCCGCCGACGCGCTCGGCATCGCGCGGTTCGCCGCGATGGGGGCCTCGGGC
>JBDHWC010000210.1:0-4655 GCA_039809985.1 Thermomicrobiales bacterium
GGCCCGTGGCGCGCCGAGCGCCGGCGGCACGCCGCTGCCGACGCTGCCGCCGCCCGCGCCGACGGCGACGGCGACCCCGGTCGCCCCGGAACTCCGCTTCGGCCGGGCGACCTTCGCCCCGGTTCCGACCCGCCCCGCACTCGACCTTTCGACTGGGGAGTGACGCGACGTGGCGGAGCCGGCAACGTTCCTCTTGGTCCACGGCAGTTGGCACACGGGCGACTGCTGGGACCTCGTCGCGGACCGGTTGCGCGTGGCGGGGCACCGCGTGCTGGCACCGGACCTGCCGGGCCGGGGCGAGGCGGCGGCGGCGGCGAACGGGCAGCCGACGGTCGACGCGGTGGCGGGCCTGGTCAGTCTGGTCGACGGGGAGGCCGAGCCGGTCGTGCTGGTCGGGCACAGTTCGGGAGGCATGCTCGTCTCCGAGGTCGCCCGGCAGCGACCGGAGCGGGTGACTGCGGCGGTCTACCTCGCAGCGTTCCACCTGCCGCCCGGCCAGTTGCCGCGCGACGCGATCCGGCCCGAGGACGGCTCGCGGCTCGGGCAGGCCATTCAGGTCGAGCCGTGCTCGGGGCGGACGACGATCCGGTCGGAGCAGGCGGCGGCCCTCTTCTACCATGACTGCGCCCCGGAACTGGCAGCGGCGGCGGTGGGTCGACTCGTGCCGGAGCCGCCGGTGCGGGCCACCCATGCCGGAGCACAGGCCGCCGACGTCGTGGCCGTGCCGTGCGCGACGATCCTGACGCTCGACGACCGGGCGCTGCCGATCGCGTCGCAGCGGAGGATGGCCGAGGCGTTGCCGTGCGCTCTGGCGTACGAGATGGCGACCGGCCACTCGCCCTTCCTCGCCGCCCCGGACGCGCTGGCCGACATCCTGCTGGAGATCGCGGGGAAGGTCGGGCGAACCGCTCGAGCCTGACTCGGCTTGCCGGTTGGGTGCGCGAATGGGATCATCGCGCCCGGCCAGTCAGTGTGCGGGCCGGGCTGGCAGGCGCGGCAGCGGAAGCAACACCGATGAGCGAACCCTCCCCCCTCGACGAGGCCGCCGCGATCGAGGAAGCGTCCGCCAAGCCGGAGTCCGACCGGCCCCGCTCGGAGACGATCGGCACAGGCAGCGCCTTCGCGATCGGCTGCGTGCTGCTGCTGGTGGTTGCGATGGCGATCGTCGTCATCCTGCTGCCTCGCCTGCGGTAGGCGACCGGGAGTCATGCTCGATGCCGAAGCCGAGCCTGCGTCGCCTCGCCACCGCCGACGACCTGAACGGGGTCAGCCCGGGCACGCTGGTCGGGCTGATCGGGCTCGAGATCGTCGAAGTGGACGGCGGCACCGTTCGCAGCCGGCTCGACCTGCGCGACGAGTTGCTCGCGCCGAACGGCTACCTGCACGCCGCGACCGTGGTCGCCTTGGCCGACACCACCGCGGGCTACGGGGCGTGGGCGAACCTGCCGGAAGGGGCCAGCGGCTTCACCACCATCGAACTGAAGACGAATTTCGTCGGCACGGCGCTTGACGGGCAACTCGGCTGCGAGGCGACACTGGTCCACGGGGGGCGGTCGACGCAGGTCTGGGACGCGACCGTGACCGCCGTCGCGACCGGGAAGTCGATTGCCCTCTTCCGCTGCACGCAACTGATCCTCTACCGCTGAAACGGCCCCGGCGCGAAGCCGGACCGGCGAAACCACTACACTTCGGGCAACGAGCGTCCCCGCTGGCTCGCCGCGCACGGTCGCGGGCGGGCGAGCCGGGCGCAGCGAACCGGCAGGGACCGGACCCGGAGCACTTGCCGGCACGAACAGCGCCGCCGGGCGCGGCCGGCCCCGAGATGAGCGAAACGAGGAGCAACTTGGCGAACGACGCCAACGACCGGGCCGGAGCCCGGAACCAGCAACCGCGCGGCGACCAGTCGCGGCGCACCGACACGGGCGATGCTCGGCGCGACCGAAACCAGCGACCTCCGTCCGAACGCGGCGGCGCACCGGGCAAGTCGGCCGGCGGGTCGCCGCCGAAGGACGGGAGCCGCCCGGCGGACCGGGGCAACGCTCGCGACGGTCAGGGAGGCCAGCCCGCTAGCGGTCAGCGGACCGATCGGAACCGCCCCAAGGACGGGACCGGCAAGCCGAAGCGCCCGGGCGGTCACGACCGACGCAGCGAGCAGCCGCAACCGGCGGAGGGCGACTCCGGGTCGTCCGGCCGCGGGCGGATGCGGATCATCCCGCTCGGCGGCGTCGGCGAGGTCGGCAAGAACATGACGCTCGTCGAGTACGAGCGCGACCTGCTGATGCTCGACTGCGGCGCGAAGTTCCCGGAGGCGGAGCAGCGGGGGATCGACCTGATCATCCCCGACGTGACCTACGTCAAGCAGCGCCTCGGCAACCTGCGCGGCATCCTGATCACGCACGGGCACGAGGACCACATCGGCGGCCTGCCCTACATCCTGCCGCAGTTCAAGGAGCGCGCGCCGATCCCCATCTACGGCTCGCCGATGGCGCTCGGCTTCATCGAGAAGAAACTGAACGAGAGCCGGCTCGACAAGCTCGCCTCGCTGCGGCCGGTCGACGCCGGCCAGCGCGTGCCGTTCGGGCAGCTCTCGGCCCAGTTCATCCACGTCACCCACTCGATCCCCGACACCAACGCGATCGCGGTCACCTCCCCGCTGGGGACGGTGGTCGACACGGCGGACTTCAAGTTCGACGAGACGCCGGTGATGGGGCCGCCGACCGACGACCGGCTGCTGCGGCAGCTCGGCGACCGGGGCGTGCTGGCGCTGATGAGCGACACGGTGCGGATCGAGACCGCGGGGAAGACCCCCTCCGAGCGACTGGTGTTGGAGAAGATCGACGAGACGATCCGGAACGCGAACGGGCAGGTGGTGATCGCCACCTTCGCCTCGAACATCAGCCGGTTGCACATGGCGCTGCAGGCGGCCCAGCGCTACGGCCGGAAGGTGGCAGTCGCCGGCCGCAGCATGGAGCAGAACGCGCAGGTCGCGCTCGACCTCGGCTACCTGACGCCGCCGGAAGGGCTGCTGATGCCGCTCGACCAGGTGCTGGCCCTGCCGCGCGACAAGCGCGTGCTGGTCATCACCGGCAGCCAAGGCGAGGCGTCGGCGGCGCTGGCGCGGATCGCCGCGGCCGAGCACCCGAAGATCCGCGTCGGCAAGGGGGACGTGGTCCTCGTCTCGGCGACGCCGGTGCCGGGCAACGAGGACTCCGTCACCCGGACGATCGACAACCTCTTCCGGCGCGGCGCGACCGTCATCTACAGCGCGGTCGACCGCGGGGTGCACGTCTCCGGCCACGCCGGCCGCGACGAGCTGCGCCTGATGCTCGACCTGCTGCGTCCGAAGTACGCGATCCCGATCCACGGCGAGTTCCGGCACATGGCGCTCTACCGCGAACTCTGCCGCGAGGCGGGGATTCCGGCCGACCGCGTGCTGCTGCCGGAGATCGGCGGCGTGATCGAGTTCACGGCGAAGGGCGCGTCCCAGAAGGGCCGGGTTCCCTCCGGCTCCGTGCTGGTCGACCGCCTCGGCGACCGCGGCGTCGGTCAGGTCACGCTGCGCGACCGCGACCACATCGCCGACGACGGCGTGGTGGTGGTCACCATCGTGGTCGACCGCGAGACCGGCAAGCTGATCGCCGGTCCTGACATCGTGGCCAAGGGACTGCGGCCGGAACTGCAGAACGGACCGCTGCGCGAGGCCGAGCAGGAACTGCGGCGAACCTTGGAGCGGCCGTCGCGGGGCGCGCCGAACTACGCCTATCTCGTCTCGCGCTCGAAGGAGATCGTCGGCAAGGCGCTCTACCGCCGGAGCAAGAGCCGGCCGATGATCCTGCCGGTCGTGACGGAACTGTAGGTTTCGGGGGACTGGGGATTGGGGGCTGGGTTCCCACTCCCTGGTCCCCGATCAGGCCGGCCCCAATCCGCGTCCGATAGGTGGAACGGGCTATACTGGTCTCACCCGCATCGCAACGAGTCCCCGTGACGGTGGCCCCGACAGGGGCGGTCGCGCGTCGCCGCGCGGTCGTCCGGGCGGAGGAGTCATGCGCGAGGAGCAGATCGACCGGATCGCGCGGCGGCTGGCCGAACGCCTCGACCGGCGGGTGGTCGCCGGCGGTGCGGTGGGGTGGGCCCTGCTGGCGCGGGCCGGCGTCTCGGCGGCCGAGATCGAGCCCGACGCCGTCCGCAAGAAGTGCAAGACGGTCAGTTCGGGCAAGGTCAAGCAGTACATCAAGAAGGCAGCCAAGGAGTACAACCAGCCGTACAAGAAGATGCTCTGCGTCGCCCAGTGCGAGTCGGGGCTGAACAACTGCGCGGTGAACAAGGGCGGCAAGACCTACGGGCTGTTCCAGTTCAAGACCGACACTTGGAAGTCGACCAAGTACTCCGGCAAGGACCTCTGGGACCCGAAGTGGAACGCCCTCGCCACCGCGTGGATGTGGTCGCAGGGGCGGGAGAACGAGTGGGACTGCTGCTGCCCCAAGTTCAAGTGCAACTGCCCGGGCAAGACGCCGTCCTGGTGCTGAGGCCGCGTCGCGGTTCTCGGTGACGTCGGACGCTTCTACAGCAGCGGCTGACAGGGGGCCCCTGATCGACCGCGGTATCCGCATGCCGTTGCCGGGTCCGCCGGGACCGCCCTCACCCCCCAGCCCCCT
>JBDHWC010000211.1:0-4648 GCA_039809985.1 Thermomicrobiales bacterium
CCCGGACGTCGCGGCAAGCGCGCCTCTGCCCTTGACAAGTGAAACTGCGACGTGTACCGTCCCCGCATGAGCACTGCGGCCCTCGCCAGTCGGATCAACGCGCACCCGGACGCCGTCGCGGCGTGCGGTTCGTATTGGTTCGTCTTTACCTACGTGTCCCCGGCGTCGCTGGTGGGGCGGGAGGTGCTGACGTAGCCGATCCGCCCAGGGCCGAGGAGGCCGCCAGAAACGCCGGGGACCGAGGCAGCCGCCTCGGTTTTTTGTTGCCCGGCGGCCGGCCCGGGCCCGACCTCAGTCCCCCGCCCCGAGGCGGGACCACCACCGAGACGGAGAGGAGCCCCCGATGATCGTCACCCTCGCGCCGACCGCCCCCGCCGCCACCCGCCAGGCCCTGATCGACGCCGTGCTCGCCGCCGGCCAGGAACTGCGCCTCGCCGAGGATGGCCACGGCGGCGACGTCCTCGCCGTTCAGGGGCAGTTGCCGGAGTCGCTCCTCCATCTCCCGGGCGTCGTCAACGCCCTCGCCAAGCACAAGCCGTACATGCTCGCCAGCCGCGAGACCCGCCCCCACGCCCCGACCGTCGTCCGCGTCGGCGACGTCCGGATCGGCGGCGGCCGGCCGGTGACGATGGCCGGCCCGTGCGTGATCGAGGGCCGCGAGTCGCTGCTGGAGGCCGCCCGCGCGGTCAAGGCGGCCGGGGCCGACATCCTGCGCGGCGGCGCGTTCAAGCCCCGCACCTCCCCCTACGCCTTCCAGGGGCTCGGCGAGGAGGGCCTCCGCCACCTCGCCGCCGCCCGCGAGCTGACCGGCCTGCCGGTCGTCACCGAGGTGATGGAGCCGGACCAAGTCGACCTCGTCGCCCACTACAGCGACATGCTCCAGATCGGAGCCCGCAACATGGCGAACTTCCCGCTGCTGCGGAAGGTCGGCGCGGCCAACAAGCCGGTCCTCCTCAAGCGCGGCTTCTCCGCCACCATCGAGGAGTGGCTGATGAGCGCCGAGTACGTGATGGCCGGCGGCAACCCGGACGTCGTCCTCTGCGAGCGCGGCATCCGCAGCTTCGACAGCAGCACCCGCTTCACCCTCGACCTCACCGCCGTGCCGGTGGTCAAGGAACTGTCGCACCTGCCGATCATCGTCGACCCGAGCCACGGCACCGGGCGCCGCCACCTCGTCGGCCGGATGGCCCTCGCCGGGCTCGCCGCCGGGGCCGACGGCCTGATCGTCGAGGTCCACCCGCGCCCCGACACCGCCCTCTGCGACGCCGCCCAGACGATCGAGCCGGACGAGCTCGCCGTCATCGTCCGCAAGGGCCGCCTCGTCCACGAGATGCTGCTCGACGCGGTCGAGGAGCCGGTCGGGATCGTCGGCTAGCAACCTGCGGTCGGCGGCCCGAGCGCTCGGGCCGCCGACCCCCCCGCCGTCTTGCTATCCTCCCGGCACCCCGGCAGCACGGGGTCCGCCGGACCGAGGACGCCGCCGCGTTGACCAGCCCCCCCAGCCCGCCGACCGACACCCCGCGCCCCGAGCGGCGACCTGTAGTCGTCGGCACCGCCGGCCACGTCGACCACGGCAAGTCGACGCTGGTCAGGGCGCTGACCGGGATCGACCCCGACCGCCTCGCCGAGGAGAAGGCGCGGGCGATGACGATCGATCTCGGCTTCGCGTGGCTGCGGCTGCCGAGCGGCCGCGAGGCGAGCGTCGTCGACGTTCCCGGCCACGAGCGCTTCATCAAGAACATGCTGGCCGGGGTCGGCGGCATCGACCTCGCGCTGCTGGTCGTCGCCGCCGACGAGGGGCCGATGCCGCAGACGGCGGAGCACCTCGCCATTCTCGACCTGCTCGGCATCGGCCACGGCGTCGTCGCCCTCACCAAGGCCGACAACGTCGACCGCGACTGGCTCGACCTCGTGGCCGAGGAGACGCGGGAGCGGCTCGCCGGCACCGTCCTCGCCGACGCCCCGATCCTCCCCGTCTCGGCTCTCACCGGGCTCGGCCTGCCCGACCTGCTGGCGACGCTCGACCGGGTCGCCGACGAGGCGCCGCCCCGCCCGAGCGGAACCCGGCCCCGGCTGCCGGTCGACCGCGTCTTCACCGTCGCCGGCTTCGGCACCGTCGTCACCGGCACCCTCGTCGGCGGCGACCTCGCGGTCGGGCAGGAACTGCGCGTCCAGCCGGCCGGCACTCCCACCCGCGTCCGCGGCTTGCAGACGCACCAGCAGAAGGTCGAGCGCGCCCGCGCCGGCAGCCGGGTCGCGGTCAACCTCGCCGGCCTCGCAGTCGACGACGTGCGGCGCGGCGACGTCCTCGCCCCGCCCGGCCTGCTCGTCCCGACTCGGCGGCTCGACGCCCGTCTCCGCCTGATCGCCGATTCCCCGGTGGCGCTCGGCCAGAACGACGAGGTCGACCTCTTCACCGGCGCGAGCGAGGTGCCGGCCCGGGTCACCCTCCTCGACAAGGAGTCGATCGCCCCCGGCGAGAGCGGCTGGGTCCAGTTCCGCTTCCGGCAGCCGGTCGCCGTCCTGAAGGGGGACCGCTTCATCGTCCGCCGCCCCTCCCCGAGCGAGACGATCGGCGGCGGCGAGATCGTCGACCCCGCCCCGCCGCGTCACCGCCGCTTCCGGCCCGAGGTGCTCGGCACGCTGGAAACCCTCGCCGCCGGCAGCCCCGACGAACTCGTCCTGCAGGCGATCGAGGCCGGCCCGCGCGAGGTGCGCGACCTCCGGAACGGCGCGGCTGGCGGCCTCACCGCCGAGCAGGTCGACGCCGCCCTCGATCAACTGCTGGCCGAGGGGGACGCCGTGCGGCTCGGCCCGGGCAACGGCGCGCTCGCCCCGCAAGACGCCGTCCTCTCCGCCGCCGCGTGGGACCGGGTCGCGACCGCGTTGCACGACGCGCTTGCCGCCTACCACCGCGCCAGCCCGCTCCGGGCCGGGATGCCGCGAGAGGATGTCCGCGCCCGGCTCCGCCTGTCGCCGGCCCGGCTCGCCGACGAGGCGATCGCCACCGCGGTCGACCGCGGCCTCGTCGCCGACGACGGCGCGACGCTCCGGTTGCCCGACTTCCGGATCACCCTCGACCCGCCGCGCCGTGCCGCCGCCGACCGGTGGCGTGCCGCGCTCGCCGCCAGCCCCTTCGCCCCGCCCGCCCCAACGGAGTTCGGGATCGACCCGCCGCTCGCCGCCGCGCTGGAGGAACTCGGCGAGGTGGTCCGGGTGGCGGAAGGCATCCTCTACGACCCGGCGGCCTACGAGCGGCTGGTCACCGAGTCGCTCGCGATCATCGACCGCGACGGCACCCTGACCCTCGCCGGCTTCCGCGACCATTTCGGCACCAGCCGCAAGTACGCGCAGGCGACGCTCGAGCATCTCGACCAGCGCCGGATCACCCGGCGGGTCGGCGACGAGCGCGTCCGCTATGTCGGCCCCGGCGCGGGACGTCCCGCCGCGGCCGACCCGAGGTGACGCTCCGATGACCGACGCGACCGCGCTCCCCGCCAGCCTCGCCGGGCCGACAGCGCACCGTTTCCTCTCGCCCCACTACGACGACATCGCCCTCTCGGTCGGAGGCACGGCCCGGCTCCTCGCCGACGCCGGCCGCCAGCCGGGCGTCGACCTGATCTTCGGCAGCGAGCCCGACCCGGACGCGCCCCTGACCGAGTTCGCCGAGGAGCTGCACCGGGCGTGGGGCCTCGACGCCGCCACCGTGATCGCCGGCCGCCGGGCCGAGGAGGCCGACGCCAGCCGGGTGCTCGGCACCACCGCCGCCTTCCTCCCCTTCCGCGACGCGATCTACCGCGGTCGCAACTACCTCGGCAACCCGATGCTCTTCGGGGAGATCGCCGCCGCCGAGCGCGACCTGCCGGACGCGGTCGCGGCGGCCGTCCTCGGCCAAGCGGGACCGCCCGCCGGGGCGCGCCTCTACGCCCCGCTCGGGGTCGGCAACCACGTCGACCACCAAGTCGCCTTCCTCGCCGGCGCACTGCTGGCCGCCAACGGGTGGGACGTCTGGTTCTACGAGGACCTGCCCTACGCGATCAACCCCGGCGCCCGCGACGCCCGGGTCGCGGCGCTCGCCGCCACCAACCCGGTCGAGGTCGCCGCCACGATCGACGTCCGGCCGGTTTGGGACGCCAAGCTCGACGCCATCCTCGCCTACCCGTCGCAGCTCGTCACCGTCTTCGACTACGTCGGCTCCGGCGCGACCCCGCCCGAGATCGACGCCACCATGCGCCGCTACGCCGAGTCGGTCGGCAACGGCGTCGCCAGCGAGCGCTTCTGGCGTTTGCGCGGCTGATCGCGCCGCCGCCCGCCCCCGGAGGACCTTCGACGGGGGCAGAAACACCCGTTGGGAAGCGGCATCCGCATCTCTCCGGCCGGGCCTGCCCTCACCCCCGGCCCCTTTGCCCGCGGCGGCGGCTGACAGGGGTAGGTATCCAAGGGATAGCGGCATCCGCGTCTCGCGGCCGGGTCCGCCGGAACCGCCCTCACCCCCCAGCCCCCTCTCCCGCGGCGGCGGGAGAGGGGGAGAAAGTGAATCGGGGGAGGGCCAAGCCCTCCCCCGAACCCCCCAATTGCCGCTGCGCGGCCGCTTTCCAGCCGCTTTCCAACGGATACCTCCCCTTGTCAGGCGGCGGCGGGAGAGGGG
>JBDHWC010000212.1:0-4613 GCA_039809985.1 Thermomicrobiales bacterium
CACGGGCGCTGCCGCCCTCGCCGCCCGCCCTGCCCGCCGTACCGCGGCGCAGGCAACCGCCGCCGGCGGCGCGCCGCTCGCCGACGCCGTCCGCGCCGTGATGGCCAAGCCGCGCTACGCCGGCTCGACCTGGAGCTTCCTCGTCGCCGACCTCGACAGCGGCGAGACGCTCCTCGCCCACGAGCCCGACCGCCTCGCCCTCACCGGCTCCTGCCGCAAGCTCTACTCGGTCGGCCTCGCCCTCCGCCAGCTCGGCCCCGACGCCCGCGCCACCACCATCGTCCACCGCACCGGCGAGGTCGACCCCGCCGGCACTCTCGCCGGCGACCTCGTCCTCGCCGCCGCCGGCGACCTCACCTTCGGTGGTCGCCGCCTGCCGGGCGACGAGATCGAGTTCACCAGCTTCGACCACAACGACGCCAACAACCTCGGCACCGCGATCCTCACCCCGCAGGACCCCCTCGCCGCCCTCGACGACCTCGCGGCGCAGGTGCGGGCCGCCGGCATCGCCGCCGTCGCCGGCGACGTCGTCGTCGACGACCGCCGCTTCGAGCCGTTCCGCGTCCCGAACCAGAACCTGCTGATCACCCCGATCATGGTCAACGAGAACATGGTCGACCTGACCGCCCTGCCGACCACCCCCGGCTCCCCCGCCGGCGTCGGCCACCGGCCGCAATCCGCCGCCTTCGCCGTCGACGCCGCCGTCGGCACCGGCCCCGCCGGCTCCGACGACACCGTCGCCCTCTCCGACGACGGCCACGCCGTCTGCGTCGGCACCCCCGGCTGCGCCGGCACGCTGACCGGCGACCTCCCGGCCGACTACCGCGCCCCCCTCTCCGGCAACCCGGAATGGGTTCGCACCTTCCGCATCGAGGACCCCGCCGCCTACGCCCGCACCGCCTTCGTCGAGGCCCTCGGCCGCGCCGGCGTCACCGTCGCCGCCGCACCGGTCGCCCCCAACCCGGCCGACCGGCTGCCCGCCGCCGACGCCCTCGCCGCCGAGACGCAGGTCGCCGCCTACGTCTCGCCCCCCTACGCGCAGGAGGCCCGCCTGATCCTGAAGGTCAGCCTCAACCTCGGCGCGAACCTCGCCCTGATGAAGCACGGCCTCGCCCACGGCGCGCGCACCGTCGATGCCGCCCTCGCGGCAGAGCGCGAGGCGCTGGTCGGCGACCTCGGCCTCGACCCCGCCGGCTTCGACTTCCCGACCAACGGCAGCGGCTCCCCCGACAGCCGGGCCACCCCCCGCGCCACGGTCCGCCTGCTGAGCGCGATGGCCGCCAGCCCCGTCGCCGCGCCCTACCGCGCCGCCCTGCCGATCCTCGGCGTCGACGGCTCCCTCGCCGGCACGGGGACCACCCTGCCGGCCCGCGGCCACGTCCTCGCCAAGACCGGCACCACGCTCGGCGGCGGCCAGCTCGTCGCCCAGAACCTCGCCGGCTACATCGACGCCAAGAGCGGCCGCCGCCTCGCCTTCGCCCTCTTCCTCAACGACGCCGGCCCCATCCAGGCCATCGAGGACGTCACCGACGTCTTCGAGGACGAAGCCGTCGTCACCAGCGCGTTCTGGGAGGCGTTCTGAGGCAACGCGCGGCGCGCCGCCCGTTCAGGGACCCGGCGGGACCACCGGCCCCGGCAGCGCCTGCTGCCGCGCCGTCGGCGGCAAGAAGGTTGCCCCGAAGATCAGATCGCCCAGCCAGCGGCGGAAGTCGTCGTTGTCGGCGTACTGCTGCACCAGGCTGAGGTGGTCCCCCAGCATCCCGTTGATCGCGTCCCCCAGCGCCCGGTCGTGCTCTTCCCGCGCGTTGGCCCGGTCCCCCTGCGCGATCGCGTTCCGGTAGCGCGCGTCCCCCGCCACCAGCGCCGGCAGTTCCTCGGCGATCACCTTCCGGATTCGGTCGCCGTCCTGCCATGCGATGTTGCCGAACAGGTCGTTGAACTGCGCCACCACCTCGCTCAGCCGGACCCGCTCGTCCTCGGCCGCCCCGCCGCCTGCCCCGACCGGCACCGGGTCGACCACCCCGGCCTCGTCCCCGAGCGCGATCGCCTGCGTCGCCAGCACCTCCGCCCGGTAGCTGTCGAGGTCGATCATCTCCAGCAGGTCGTCGACCTCCGCCTCGCCGACCGGCGCGGGCAGCTTCGGCAGCAGCAGCGTGAGGAACACTTCCAGTTCGCCCCACTCCCGGTTCGCCCAGTCGAGGACGCTGGCGAGGAAGGCGTGGGTCCGCACGAACGCCTTCGCCGCCCCCTTGAATTCCACCTGCCCCGCCTCGTCGAGCGCCCGGTACCGCTCCACGCAGCGATCCAGCACCGGCTCGATCGCCGTCCGCGGCTGGCTCGTGAGGAAGGCGGCGACCACCTGCCGCGCCTCCTCCGGGTCGAACACCCCGGCCCCCGCCAACTGCCCGGCCAAGTCGTGCAGCTTGTTCGGGTCGGTCGCCCCGCTCAGGATCGTCGTCTGGTAGTAGGGCGCGAACGCCTGCCGGATCGTCTCCTCGTCGTTCGCGAAGTCGAGCACGAAGGTGTCGTGCTTCCCCGGGGCCGCCCGGTTCAGGCGCGACAGCGTCTGCACCGCCTTCACCCCGGCGAGCACCTTGTCGACGTACATCGTGTGCAGCAACGGCTCGTCGTAGCCGGTCTGGAACTTGTCGGCGACGACCAGGAAGCGGTACGGCTCCTCCCGGAACCTGGCCGGGATCTCCGCGCTCGGGAAGCCGTTCAGGGTCGCCTCCGTCACCCGCTGGCCGTCGACCTCCCGCTCGCCGCTGAAGGCGACGATCGCCCGGTACGGGCTGTTCGTCTCCGCCAGCCGGCGTTGCAGCAGTTGCCACCAGCGGATCGCCCGCTCGACCCCGTCGACGGCGACCATCGCCCGCGCCTCGCCCCCGACCTTGCGCGCCCCCGCCACCTTCGTCTGGAAGTGCTCGGCCGCGATCGCCGCCTTGGTCGCGATGGCGTGGTCGTGCTGCTCGACGTAGCGGCGCAGCAGCCGGCCCGCCGCCCGCACCTCCACCTCCGGATCCCCCTCGACCGTCTTCTCCAGCCGGTACCAGCTCCGCACCGGCGTGTAGCTGGCCAGCACGTCGAGGATGAACCCCTCCTGGATCGCCTGCTTCATCGTGTAGGCGTGGAACGGCCGCCGCCCCTCCGGCCAGGCCGGGTCGGGGGTGCCGAACAACTCCAGCGTCTTGTTCTTCGGCGTCGCCGTGAAGGCGAAGTAGCTCGCGTTCGGCAGCAGCCGCCGGCTCGCCGCGCGCTCGTCGAGCAGCCGGTTGACGAAGTCCTCGTCGTCCTCCGCTTCCTCCGCCGCCTCGGCCGCTTCCCCCAGCGCCCGGTTGATCGCCCCGGTCGTCCGCCCGCCCTGCGAGGAGTGCGCCTCGTCGATCACCACCGCGAAGCGGCGGTCGCGGTGGGCGTCGCCGATCTCGTCCAGGATGTGCGGGAACTTCTGCACGGTCGAGACGACGACCCGCTTCCCCTGCTCGATGAAGCGCCGCAGGTCGCCGCTGCTGTGCGCCGCCCCGACCGTCGCCGCCACGTGGGTGAAGCCCCGGATCGTCGCCCGCAACTGGTCGTCCAGCACCCGCCGGTCGGTGACCACGATCACGCTGTCGAACAGCGGCCCGCCCGCCGGCCCCGGCAGGTCGACCAGCTGGTGGACGAGCCAGGCGATGGTGTTGCTCTTGCCGCTGCCGGCCGAGTGCTCGATCAGGTAGCGGTGCCCCGCCCCGTGCCGCGCGGCGTGGGCCAGCAGCCGCCGCACCGCGTCGAGCTGGTGCCAGCGCGGCCAGACCACCTGCGCCCGCGACCCCCTGCCGACCACCTGCGCGAAGTTCTCGACGATGTCGGCGAGGCTGGCCGGGGCCAGCGCCTCCGTCCAGAGCCAGTCGGTGCGGAAGCCGCGCGGGTTCGGCGGGTTCCCCGCCCCGCCGTCCCAGCCGCGGTCGAACGGCAGGAAGAGCGACTCCCGGCCCCGCAGCTCGGTGCAGTACCGGATCAGGTCCTCGTCGAGCGCGAGGTGGACCGCGCAGCGACCCGGCTTGAACAGCGGCTCGGCCGGGCTGCGGTCCCGCCGGTACTGCGCGATCGCGTCCTCGACGTCCTGCCCGGTCTGCTGGTTCTTCAGCTCGACCGTGGCGACCGGCAGCCCGTTGACCAGCAGCGCGAGGTCGAGCGCCCGCGCCCGCTCGTCGAGGCTGTAGCGGAGCTGCCGGGTGACCCGGTACTCGTTCGCCGCCGCCCGTTCCGCCGCCAGCGCGTTCCCCGGCGTCGGCGCGCCGTAGAAGAGGGCGAGGCGCGCCACCCGCTGGTGCGCCACCCCGCCCCGCAGCACGTCGACCACGCCCCGCCGCGCCAGCTCGCCCGAGAGCCGGTGCAGGAAGGCGTCGCGCCGGCTCCCCGGCTCGCCGATCCCGAGTTGCGCGACCGCCTCCGACTGCGTCCGCCCGAGGAAGCCGAGCAGCGCCGGCACGTCGACCAGCCACCGCCGGTCGAAGTCGGCCGCCGCCCCCTCGACCCAGCCGCCCGCGGCCAGCCCCGCCGCCCCGTCGTACCCGGCCCGCTCCTCGCGCAGCCCCGCCCCGGTCAGCAGCCGGACGGCGTGCGCCTCGAAC
>JBDHWC010000213.1:0-4607 GCA_039809985.1 Thermomicrobiales bacterium
ATCGGGTGCTGGTCCTCCGTCCCCGCGCGTCTCGGGGAGCGGCCGCCGGGCCGTCGCGGCCCGGGGCGCGCCGCCCGCGACCGGCCTCCCGGCAAGTCGCGGCCATCCCGAAAGCATACAACGCGCCGACCGGCCGGAACGGTCGCGCCGGGCCGCCGCGCTCCGGCGTCGTGGCACAATCGGCCCGGCTGGGACGGCGCGACGTCGGGGAGGGGCACACGATGCACGCACGCGGTGTTGAGCGGGGGATCCGGGCGGCCGGGAGCCGCTCGCGGCTGGGCGCACTGCTGCTCCTCGCCCTGCTGCTGCTCGCCGCTCCGGCGGCGGAGGCGGGCTCCCGCGCCAAGCCGGACCGACCGACGCCGCAGGTGGTCGGCGGCACACGGGCGCGGGCCGGCGACTACCGGTACATGGTCTCGCTGCAGGTGCGGGTCGGGGGCGGCTGGCGGCACAACTGCGGCGGCTCGCTGCTCGACGCCACCCACGTCCTGACCGCCGCCCACTGCGTCGTCTCCGACAACGGCACCGTCGTGCCGCCGGGCTCCTACCGGGCGGTGGTCGGCCGCACGAACCTGAGGCGCGGCCGGGCGGGCCGGGCGATCCCGGTCGCCGCCATCGTCGCCTATCCCGGCTTCACGCGGGACGACATGTTCCACGACGTCGCGGTGATGACGCTGGCCCGCCCGTACCCGGCGGCCGACGCGGTGCCGGGCCAGACCAGCGTCTTCCTGCCGGAGGCGGGCGACACCCGCCTCGACCACCCGGGGCAGGACGTGATCGTCACCGGCTGGGGCAGCACCGTCCAGCAGGACGGGGTGCTCGGCCTGCCGCCGCAGGCGTCGCACCGGCTGCGGTGGGCCGCGCTCCAACTGACCGACGGCGACGCCTGCGCCGCCAAGTACGACGGCAGCGACGTCGTGTCGGTCGACCCCGCGATCGAGCTCTGCGCCGCCTTCCCGAGCAAGGACGCCTGCCAGGGCGACAGCGGCGGCCCGCTGGTCGTCCGCGACTACGACCGCGCCACGGACGTGATTTTCTCGACGCAGGTCGGGATCGTCAGCAGCGGCCGGGGCTGCGCCTGGCCCGGCTGGCCGGGCGTCTACACCCGGCTCAGCGCCCCCCCGGTCCGTGACTTCGTCGCCTGCGCGGTCGAGACCGGCCACGCCTGCCCGTAGGCGGGTCGGCCGCGCCGTCCCGCCCGGCCCGCGGGGCCGGACAGCCGATTGACATCGCGTGCCCCCCCGTCACACTTGCTGAGACGACACTCCAACGGCACACCGGAGTGCCGTGCCTTGTGTCGGCCATCGCGGAGGGCACCGATGGGAATCGCGACTCGCGTGGCGCTCGCCGTGCTGGCCTGCGCCGTCGCCGGACCGGGAGCCGCGGCCGCGAAGACGGCGACGGGAGCGACGCCGGTCGCCGCCGCGGTCGCCTGCGACATCGTGCCGCGCACGGTCGACGAGGTGCTGGCCCACGCCGTGCCGGAGGGCACACCGCGGCTCGCGCCACCGCCGCTCCCCGCCGGCACCCCGGCCGACGCGGCGACCGTGGCCGAGATCACGACGGCGACCCGGCTGCTGGAGGCCTGCCTGAACGCAGGCGACGAACTGCGCTTCCTCGCCCTCGCCAACCTCGACGCGATGGCGATTCCGCTGAACGACGCGACGCGGGCCGAACTCGAGGCGGCCCGGCTGCGGACGCCGACCCCGGCCCCGCCCGACGCGCGGCAGCAGGTGGTCGGGCCGTGGCAGGTGCAGACGCTGCCGGACGGCCGGGTTCTCGCCGCGGCGGCGATCTGGCTGCCCGGGGACGGCTTCTGCGACGCGATCGCGCACACGAAGGCGATCGTCTGGTCGCGGCACGACGGCCGCTGGCTGCTCGACGGGATGGAAGAGAACGTCGAGACGGCCGACCCGCCCGGGTTCGCCCGGGCGATCGACCTGCTCGGCCCGCCCCCGACCGAGATCCTCGGCCCGATCGGGGCCGACTGCCCCCGGGCCGAGCCGACCGCCCCCGGCGGCAAGCACAAGCGCCGCAAGCACCGGCGCAACGCCACGCCCGCCGCCGGCTAGCCCGCGCCCCCCGACTCCCCGACTCCCCGACTCCCCGACTCGAAACGCGCTACCCTACCGGCCCCGGACGGCGGCGACGCGGCCGCGAACCGGCAGGGAGGGACGTGGCATGGTCGATCGGGAGCAACTGCACGGCACGCGGATGCTGGCGCGGGAGGCGCAACTGCCGACCGAGCGGACCAAGGAGCAGATCGCGCTCAACCTCGCGCTGGGGCTGCCGTCGGCGGCGAGCGTGCGCGACCGGAACATCCCCCTCTTCAACCGCAGCGGCTACCGCTTCTCCCACTCGGCGACCTTCTCGCACCGCCCCTTCCTGCCCGACATGAACGACCTCGGCGGCCAGGACGTGGCGATCGTCGGCGTCCCCTTCGACGGCGGCACCACCTTCCGCTCCGGCACCCGGTTCGGGCCGCAGGCGATGCGCCAGATCTCCGGCCTGCACAGCGGCTACAACTTCGAGAAGGGGGTCGACCTCGTCGAGTCGCTGGAGATGGTCGACGTCGGCGACGTCTCGGTGATCCCGGCCAACCTCGAGAAGACGTTCGACCAGATCGACCGGGCGGTCGCCTTCGTCCACGAGCGGGCCGTCTTCCCGGTGATCCTCGGCGGCGACCACTCGATCGGCTACCCGGACATCCGGGGCCTCGCCCCCTACGTCGACGGCAACATCGGCATCATCCACTTCGACCGCCACTCCGACCTGAGCGAGTACAACCTCGACGAGCGGATGCACGGCACCCCCTTCTTCCACGCCACCAACATCCCGAACGCGCCGCCGACCAACCTCGTCCAGATCGGGATCGGCGGCTGGACCGGCAACCGCAGCGGCGTCGCCAACGCCCGCGACCGCCGCGCCACCGTGATCACGATGACCGACGTCGACCGCTGGGGGCTGGAGCGGGTCTGCGAGCTGGCGCTGGAGATCGCGTGGAAGAACGCCAAGGCGGTCTTCCTCTCGTTCGACATCGACTGCGTCGACCCGGGCTTCGCCCCCGGCACCGGCACCCCGGAGAGCGGCGGCTTCACCCCGCGCGAGGTCTTCCGGATGCTCGACCTGATCACCCGCGAGGGGCTGGCCGGGATGGAGGTGGTCGAGGTCGCGCCGCCCTACGACGTCGGCGACGTCACCTCGCTGCTCGGGGTCCGGGTGATCAACGACGTGCTCGGCACGCTGGTCGAGGCCGGCAAGCTGGGCCGCCGCCCGGACGAGACGGTCAAGGCCGACCGGGCGGTCGAGGCGGAGGAGGCCGAGACCGACCCGGGCGGGGGGTGATCGCCCCCCCCCCGCCCCCGGCCCGCGTTCCCATGGCGACGGCTGAGATGGGGAGGTATTCGTTTGGAAACGACACCGCACCACGCGGCCGGGTGCGCCGGGACCGCCCTCACCCCCCAGCCCCCTCTCCCCTTGCGAGGGGAGAGGGGGAGAAACTGATCGGGGGGAGGGTCAAGCCCTCCCCCAAGCCCCCGGGCTGCCGCGGCGCGGCGGCTTCCCAACGGATGCCTCCCCCTCTCCCCCGGCCGGGGGAGAGGGGGCCGGGGGGTGAGGGAGTCGCCCCCGTCCCGCCGCCCATTCAGCGAAACGGAGTCGCCGTGCCGACAACGCCCTCGTCCTCCCATCCCCGCCGCTCGGCCCGCGCCGTCGGCGGTGCGCTCGCGGTGATGCTGGCCGTCGTGGTCGCGGCGGCGGGCATCGTCGCGCGGCCCCGCCCCGTCGCCGCGCAGGGGGCGACGCCGGTCGCCTCGCCGGTGACGGCGACGCTGCCGGAGGTGCTCGCGCCGTGGCTGCCGGAGGACCTGCTCGGCCCCGGCTGGACTTCTGCGGTCGAGCCGGTCTCGTCGCGCGACTCCCGGCTGGCGGCGGTCGGCATCCGGTCGTGGACGAACGGGCCGAACCGGGTGGTCGTCTTCGCCTTCGCGCCGGTCGCCGACGCGACGCAGACGTGGTACGTGGCGACCGACGTCTTCGGCGGCGTCGCCAGCCAGCTGCTGCTGAAGAGCCGGGCGGCGTGGCAGCCCGGCTCCGGCGCGGGGCCGGCCCTGCCCGGCTGCGACCGGGTTCGCCGCGCCGCCTACGCCGCCGACAAGGGGAAGGACGGCGTGCCGATCGGCCTGACCCTGTGCGCGGTCCACGGCGGCCCGGTGGTCCTCGCGGTCGTCACCCACGCGGTCGACGGCCAGACCGGCACCGCCGCATCGGACGCGGTGGTCGGGAAGATCGCGGCGACGGCGGGGGATTAGGGATTTGGGGATTGGGGATTGGGGACTGGGGATTGGGAGGACCGACGGGACGGCCCGGGCCTGATACCAATCGCGAGGGCTAGCGTCCCATAGAGGCGGGGTCCGTTGGAGCGGACGGTGCCGAGACGCGTGGGTGACCTTGGCCCATCGCCAGGCAGAACGACGAGGTGGCGCTGCCGCCTCGCCGCGCGTGAATAGGGCGTTAGTTCGGACAATTGGTATGAACTCACCTGCCGCCCCGACTTCACTCTCCCAGTCCCCCATCCCCAGTCCCTAATCCCCAGTCCCCCGTCCCCA
>JBDHWC010000214.1:0-4585 GCA_039809985.1 Thermomicrobiales bacterium
CCCTCCGTCTCCCGCTCCAGCGCCTCGATGTCGGCCCGGATCTCGGCCAGCGTCCGCAGCGGCGTCGGCCGGTAGAAGTGGCGGGTGAACGAGATCTCGTAGCCGACCTTCGTCTTGCTCGCGTCGACCCACGCGTCCGGCGCGTAGGGCAGCACCTCCCGCGCCATGAACCCCTCGACGCCGCCCGGCTCCAGCAGCGGCACCTGCTCCGTGTCGCGCAGCTCCGGGTCCGGCTCCAGCGTCAGCAAGTGCGGCAGCGGCGCGCCGGTGCCCCCCTCGCGCCGCTCGCCCACCGCCTGCCCCGCCTCCGGCACGACGCTGCCGACCTCCGCCGGCCGCAGCCGCCGCCGCTGCTTGCTGACCGGCTCGGCCGTCTCGTCCCGGGTCGTCAGCACGGCGCGGGCCAGCCCCACCTGCCGCGCCGTCAGCCGGTTGCCCGCCTGTCCCGCCGCCGCCCGCAGCCGCTCCCCGAAGTCGTCCCAGCAACGGAAGCTGGCGTCGCCCCCCGCCGCCTCCCTGATCCCGGCCAGCAGGTCCGCCACCGCCGCGTCGGGCGTGCCCGCCGTCTCGGCCCGCAGCCGGGCGACGTTGGCCGCGGTCAGGTCGACCCGCAGCCGCAACGGCCGCTCGACCACGACCTTCCGGTAGCCGAACGCCTCGTTCGGGAAGACCTTGCTCTGGTCCGACTCCTCCATGCCGAGGAAGGCGGCCAGCACCCGCTCCCGGTCCTCCTCGCCCAGTTCGCAGTTCTTCTGGCCGAGGTTGCGCCGCAGCGGGCGCTTCCAGTCGGTGGCGTCGATCAACTGCACCTTGCCCCGCCGCTCCGGCGCCTTCCGGTTCGTCAGGACCCAGACGTAGGTGGCGATCCCCGTGTTGTGGAACATGTTCAGCGGCAGGGCGACGATCGCCTCCAGCCAGTCGTTCTCGATCACCCAGCGCCGGATGTCGCTCTCGCCCTGCCCGGCGTCGCCGGTGAACAGGGCCGAGCCGTTGTGCACCTCCGCCACCCGGCTGCCGAACGGCGTGCCGGTCTTCATCTTCTGCAGCAGGTTGACCAGGAACATCAGCTGGCCGTCGCTGGTGCGGGTCGCGAGGCTGGCCGGCTCGCCGTCGAGCGTCACGCTGAAGCGGGGGTCGCGCAGGGTGTCCTTGCCGCCCATCGCCTCCAGGTCCTTCTTCCACGACTTGCCGTAGGGCGGGTTCGAGAGCATGAAGTCGAACTCCCGCCCCGGGAATCCGTCGTGCGACAGGGTCGAGCCGAACTTGATGTTGTCGGCTTGCGCCCCTTCCCCTTGCAGCAACAGGTCGGCCTTGGCGATCGCGTAGGTCTCGGCGTTCACCTCCTGCCCGAAGAGATGGATCGAGGCTTCGGTCCCCCGCGCCGCGGTCAGCGCCTGCAGCCGCTCCGAGGCGACCGTCAGCATGCCGCCGGTGCCGCACGCGCCGTCGTACAGCAGGTAGGTGCCGCTCGGCAGCCGGTCGGCGACCGGGGCGAGGATCAGGTTCGCCATCAACTCGACCACGTCGCGCGGCGTGAAGTGCTCCCCCGCCTCCTCGTTGTTCTCCTCGTTGAAGCGGCGGATCAACTCCTCGAAGACGGTCCCCATCCCGTGGTTGTCGAGCCCCGGCTCCCGCACGCTGCCGTCGGCCTCCGTCAGCGGCCACGGCCCGAGGTTGACGCTGCGGTCGGTGAAGCGCTCGACGAGGAAGCCGAGGGCGTCGGCCTCGGCCAGCTTCGGCAGCTGGTGGCGGAAGGCGAATTTGTCGAGGATCTCCTGCACGTTGGCCGAGAAGCCGTCGAGGTAGTCCTCGAAGTTCGGCAGCAACTGCTTCGGCTGGTCCAGCAGATCGCGCAGGGTGAATCGCGAGGCATTGGAGAACGGCTGCCCGGCAACCCGATTCAGCAGGCCGTCCTGCTGCTTGATCCCCTGCGCGTCGAACGCGGCCTTCGCCCGCAGCACCTCGGCCTTGGTCGGCTCCAGCACGATGTCGAGCCGGCGGATCACCGTCATCGGCAGGATCACGTCCCGGTACTTGCCGCGCACGTAGACGTCGCGCAGCACTTCGTCGGCGATCCCCCAGATGAAGTTCGCGATCCGGTTGCTCTGGGCGGAGTCCATGCGGGACCTCGGGCGGCGGCTGGCGGCTGGCGGCTGGCGCATTCTAGCGGCAGATGCCGTACGGTGGGTAGGACGCGCGCCGACAGCCGCCACCAGTCGGGCCACCCCGGCGCGGTCAGACGACACGACGCGACGCTGCCGAGGCCCCCGCTACGCGATGGCGGCACCCATCTGCCGCTCGTACGATTGCCGGATCAACCCCACAACGTACGGAACCTCGTCGAGCGAGGCGACCACCACCTCGACGTCGCCGTTGCCGTGGTGCCCGACCGCGCCCACGTCCCGGGCGATCCCGCGCGGGTCATCCAGTTCCTCGAACGGCATGTTCAGCCAGAGCTTCACTTGCTTCGCCTGTGGCGCCACGTCGACGAAGTTCGTCTCCGCCTTGTAGGCGATGTAGTACTTGAAGAACTCCTCGGTGACGACGCCCGAGTCGAGTGCGAGCACATCGCGACGCAACGCGTCGAACAGTTCCCGCGCCGGCCCGCCCGCCAGTTGCGGCCAGTCCTCGATCGTGTACGACTTGCCGCTCGCGGCCGATCGGTAGCGGGCAACGACGTCAGCGGGCAACGACGGTGCCGGCCACACCGTCAGCGCTCGCTTGGCCAGCCGGTCGGCGCGCTGCCGGATCGCCGCCTCGTCCCACCGCTCGACTTGGCCGAGGCCTTGATTCAGGGTCAGCGGACTCTCGGCGAAGCCGCCGGCCATGTCCCGCTTCTTCTCGAACGGCCGGTCGCTGTACTCGGAGTTGTAGCCCGTCAGCGTCAGGTTCCCGAGCGTGTGCAGCCACTGCTGCTGCACCCGCTGCCAGTCGGGGCCGAGTTCGCGCCGCCAAGCCGGGGAGAGGTTCGGGTTCTGCGGCATGATGTGCTCGACGGTGTACTCGTTGACCTCCGCCGGCTCCTTCTTGCCGTGGTTCTCCAACCGCCGCAGCAGATAGGTCCGGCGCGGCTGGTTGGAGAGATCGCGCTGTTCCAGTTCCCGCGCGAACTCCTCGTCGTCCGGGAACCTGCGGTACGACGGCATCATCTGGAACGCCGCCCGCAGGCTCTCCAGCAGCCGGGCCGGGTCGAGGCTCCGGGTCAGCGTCGTGAACGTCCGGTTCAGCGAGTTGGTCGGGATGCCGCAGACCGCCCGCCGGAAGACGTACGCCTCGACCAGCCGCGCCGCCGCCGCGAAGTCGTCCCGCGCGAGCACGCCCCGGTCGTAGAGGTCGTACAGCTCCAGCAGGAACGGGTAGGCGACGTCCACCCGCAGTTCCCGCAGGTCGGCGAACGCGCGGCCGAGCACCTTGTCCGGCTCGGTGCCGAGCGCCATCGCGCAGTAGTGGCGGGCCGTTCGCAACAGGTCGGCAAGCAACGCCGCGATCCCGGCCTCGGCCACCGGCTTCGAGTTGGCGTACTGCTTGAACGCCGCGTAGACCTCGCGGATGTTCGGGATCGTGCCGGTCCGCACGGTCAGGAAGTGGCGGACGAACGCGTCGAACTGCTCCCCGTAGGCCCGCTGCCCGAAGACCTGCTCCATCGGGTGCCAGTAGCGTTCGTAGAGGTCGGTCTGCGTTCTCGGCTCCTGCCCCATCAGCACGTAGTTGCGGATCAGGTCGGCCTGCGACAGTTCCCGTCCGGTCGAGTTCATCGACTCGAAGATCAGTTGCGGGTTGTCGTGGTCGCGGCTGAGCGCGATGTCGACGACGGTCAGCTTGGCGAGTCCTCGGCAGACCGCCGCAAGGTCCGTGCTCGGTGCAGCGAGCCACCCTCGGAAGTGATCGAGGTTCTCGACGATCCGAATCGACGTCTGCGGTGCCGGCGGCAGCGGCTTGCCGGAGACGACGGCGCACAGGGTCGACCGGTCGGTCTGCGACAGCAGCAGCTTGAAGTACTTCTCCGCTGTCTCCTCGGGATTGACGAGGTAGTAGTTGCGAAGCTTCTTCGGGGAAAAGCCGTCTGCCACTTCGCGCTCATCTTCAGGCAGAGCGTCGAGCGCCTCGGCGAGGGCGGCGATCAACAGGGCCGCCGTCGTCAGCCGTTGCTGCCCGTCGATCACCAGCAACGGCGTCCATTGCACCGCGAAGCCCTTGTCGATGTAGACGATCGATCCGATGAAGTGGCTCGGCACGTTCTCGTCCGAGCCGGCTCGCACGATGTCCGACCAGAGTTGCCGGCACTCGGCCTCGGTCCACGAGTAGTTGCGCTGGTAGATCGGGATCACGAACTGGTTCGCCTTCTTCAGGAACGAGAGCAACCCCGCTTCACTTGCCTTCACGCAGCTGCACTCCCACGCCGCGCCCGCTCGCGCTGTGCCAAGTCGCCACGGGCGACTGACTGGCCATTCTACCCGGATGATGGTCGCGCGGCCGGCTTTCCCTTCACCGCTCAGCCCCCTACCTCTCCCCCGCCAGCCACCCCACCGCCGCCGTCAGCACCTCCTCGTCCCCGAAGCTCCCCGCCTTCGTCACCACCGGCAGC
>JBDHWC010000215.1:0-4576 GCA_039809985.1 Thermomicrobiales bacterium
CGCTGCTGGCCGGGGCCGACCGGGCCGCGGTCGCCGGCGCGGCCGGGCGGCCGGTGGTCGTCCCGGGCGGGCCGGGCGGGGTCGTCCTCGTCTGGCTGGCGGCGGCGCTGGTCGGGGTCGCGCTGGTGATGCTCTTCCGGGTGCTGCTGGCGCGGGCCGTCTGCGAGCGGCCGCTGTGGGACGGCGCGCTGCCGGCCGAGGCGGCCCGGGCCGCGCTCCGCTACCTCGGCTTCCTCACCCTGCTGGTGGCGACGGCGGTGGCCGTCGGGCTGGCGGCGGGGGTGCTGCTGGCGGTGGCCGCGCTGGTCAGCCCCGACCTCGCCGCGCTGGTCGGCCTGCTGCTGACCAGCGGCGTCGTCATCGTCTCGGTCCTGATCGCCTTCGTCGCCGAGGCGATCGCGCTGACCGGCCTCGGGCCGGTCGAGGCGACCCGGCTCAGCGTCCGCGTCGTCCGCCGCCACACCTGGCCGGCGATCGGGCTGATCCTCGCCGGCTGGCTCGTCCTGCTGTCGCTGCCCGACCTGCTGGGGCGGCTGACCGGCGGCGGCGTCGGGCTGGCCCTCGCCATCGTCGTCTACGCCTTCGTCGCGACCGGGGTCGCGCTGGCGCGGATGCAGTTCCTGCACGACCGCCTGCCCGCCGGCCGACCGCCGACCCGAGCCGCCTTCTAGCCGTCCCGAGCCGCACCAAGGAGCACCCAGTGGCAGCACCCACCGCGACCAAGCCGAAGGCCCCGGCCTACGACGCCAGCACCATCCAGGTGCTGGAGGGGCTGGAGGCCGTCCGCCGCCGGCCGGGGATGTACATCGGCAGCACCGACGCCCGCGGCCTGCACCACCTCGTGCACGAGATCGTCGACAACTCCGTCGACGAGGCGCTCGGCGGCTACTGCGACACGATCCTGATCACGATCGGGGCCGACAACGTCGTCACCGTCGTCGACAACGGCCGCGGCATCCCGGTCGACAAGCACGCCAAGGCGAACAAGTCGGCGCTGGAGGTGATCATGACGGTCCTCCACGCCGGCGGGAAGTTCGGCGGCGGCGGCTACAAGGTCTCCGGCGGCCTGCACGGCGTCGGCGCGTCGGTCGTCAACGCCCTCTCCGAGTGGATGCGGGTGGAGGTCCGCCGCGGCGGCAAGCTGTGGCGGCAGGAGTACCGGCGGGGCGTGCCGACCGGCCCGGTGAAGGCGGTCGGCACGGTCGACCCGGCCGACCACGGCACGACGACCTCGTTCCTGGCCGACATCGAGATCTTCACCGGCGGCCACGACTACGACTACGAGGAGCTGGCCGGCTGGCTGCGGGAGACCGCCTACCTGACCCGCGGCCTCAGCCTGACGCTGACCGACGAGCGGAGCGACCGGGAGGCGACCTTCTGCTTCGAGGGGGGCGTCGTCTCCTTCGTCCGCCACCTGAACCGGCACCGGCAGGTGGTCCACGAGCGGCCCTTCTACGTGCTGCGGGAGACCCCGGCCTGCCTCGTCGAGGTCGCGCTGCAGTACAACGACAGCTTCGGCGAGTCGACCCACACCTTCGCCAACAACATCAACACGGTCGACGGCGGCACCCACCTCTCCGGGTTCAAGAGCGCGCTGACCCGGACGATGAACGACTACGCCAAGAAGAACGGCTTCCTGAAGGGGGACGAGACCCTCTCCGGCGAGGACGTCCGCGAGGGGCTGACCGCGATCGTCTCGGTCAAGCTCGGCGAGCCGCAGTTCGAGGGGCAGACGAAGGCCAAGCTCGGCAACGCCGACGTGGCCGGCGCGGTCCAGACCGTCGTCAACGAGGCGCTCGGGGCGTGGCTGGAGGAGAACCCGCAGGCCGCCCGCCGGGTGATCGAGAAGTGCATCAACGCCTCCCGGGCGCGCGAGGCGGCCCGCAAGGCGCGCGAGCTGGTCCAGCGCAAGGGCGGCCTCGACAGCTTCAGCCTGCCGGGCAAGCTGGCCGACTGCAGCGAGCGCGACCCCAGCCGGGCCGAGCTTTACATTGTCGAGGGCGACAGCGCCGGCGGCTGCTTTGCCGGTGACACGCTCGTCGCCTTGGCCGACGGCCGGCACGTCAGCTTCGCCCAGCTCGTCCGCGAGCAGTCGGAGGGGCGTGAGCACTTCGTCTACACCATCAGGCGCGACGGCACGGTCGGCGTCGCGCCGGCCGTCCACGCCCGGGTCACCAAGCGCCGGGCCGAGGTCGTGCGCGTCGTGCTCGACAACGGCGAGGCGTTCGTCTGCACGCCGGACCACCGCTTCCTGCGGCGCGACGGCAGCTACGCCCCGGCGGCCGCGCTTCGGCCCGGCGACTCGCTGATGCCGCTCTACCGCAAGCTGTCCGACCGGGCGGAGCCGGGGATCACGATCGACGGCTACGAGATGGTCTGGAACTCGCAGTCCGACTCGTGGCTCTTCACCCACCTGCTCGCCGACTGGTGGAACCGCTGGACGGGAGCCTACGACGCTGCGTCCGGCGACCACGTCCACCACGTCGACTTCGACAAGCGGAACAACGACCCGACCAACCTCGTCCGGCTGCCGGCCGACCTCCACCTCGACCTGCATCGCCGCCATGTCGGCCGCACGCTGCACCGGCCGGAGACGGTCGAGAAGAGCCGGCAGGCGCGGCGCACGCCGGAGTTCCGGCAGGCGATGAGCCAGAGGATGCTGGAGCCGGGGACGCGCGCGGTGCTGTCGGCGCAGGCGCGCGAGCAATGGTCCGACTCGGAGTACCGGGCGTTCATGGCTGAACGGTGGATGGCGCACTACCTCGGCAACGAGGCGTACCGGGAGACGAACCGCGAGCAGCTCGCCCGTGCGCGGGAGAGCTACTGGGCCGACCCGGAGCATCGGTCGGAGCAGGCGAAGCGCGTGGCCGCCCACTTCGAGGAGCACCCCGAGCGGCGGCGCGACCTGCGCGACCTGGCCGAGCAGCAGTGGGCCTCCCCCGAACTCCGGGCCTGGCGAGCCGAGGCGACCAAGGCGCAGTGGACCCCGGAGTTCCGCGCCTCCCGCAAGGCGACGCTGAACCAGACCTGCTACCGGAAGACGGTTGACGCCCTGCGGGCCCATCTTCGGGACGGCGAGATCGACGTCGCCGCCTACGAGGCGGAGCGGGCGCGGACGCGCGACCGTTCCACGCTGCGGTTCGACCGGTTCTGCGAGCGCTACTTCGACGGCGACCTCGCCCGGGCGCGGGACGCCGTCGCGCTGCACAACCATCGCGTGGTGGCGGTCGAGCCGCTCGCCGAGCGGATCGACGTCTACGACCTCGAAGTGCCGGGCAGCCACAACTTCGCGCTGGCGGGCGGCGTCTTCGTCCACAACAGCGCCAAGCAAGGTAGAGACCGAAGATTCCAGGCGATCCTGCCGTTGCGCGGCAAGATCCTCAACGTCGAGAAGGCGCGGCTTGACAAGATGCTCCAGAACAACGAGATCCGGACCCTGATCACCGCCCTCGGCACCAGCATCGGCGACCAGTTCGACGCCTCCAAGCTGCGCTACCACCGCGTCGTGATCATGACCGACGCCGACGTCGACGGCAGCCACATCCGGACCCTGCTGCTCACCTTCTTCTACCGGCACATGGAGGAGCTGATCCGCAACGGCAACGTCTTCATCGCCCAGCCGCCCCTCTTCCGGGTCCGCGCCGGCAAGGAGGAGCGCTGGGTCTACAACGACGCCGAGCTGAAGCAGGCGCTGCGGGAGATGGGCGAGAAGGCCGACATCCAGCGCTACAAGGGCCTCGGCGAGATGAACCCCGAGCAACTCTGGGACACCACCATGGACCCCGCCAACCGGACCCTGATGCAGGTCACGATCGAGGACTCGGTCGAGGCCGACGAGACCTTCGACATGCTGATGGGCGCGGCGGTGCCGCCCCGCAAGAAGTTCCTCCAGACCCACGCCAAGGAGGTCCAGAACCTCGACCTGTAGGGCCGCCGGGCTCGGCGCGGGACGCGGGGGGAGGGCCGTCGGCGCTCCCCCCGCGTCGTCTCCATGGCCGGGCCCGCCCGGCCGCGCCCTCATCCCGATCGTGAGGGCTGACGTCCCAACATGGCGGGGTCCGTCGGAGCGGGCGGGGCCGAGAGGCGCGGGCGGCCTTCGCCCGTCAACTGGCGGGGCGTCGAGGCGGCGCGGCCGTCTCCCCGCGCGTGACGAGGGCGTTCGTTCGCACCAGTGGCATCAGGCCGGCGGCGGGGGCGCCCCGGTCTGCCGCCTGCCGCGCCGCCCGAAGTCGACCCCGGCGACCGCGGCCAGGAACGCCGCCCCGAGGAAGACCCCCGCCCCCCAGAGGACGACCGAGCCGGCGAGGTAGGCGAGGTTCGTCCGGGCCGGCTCGAAGGCGTTCCAGTCGGGGTCCAGCACCGCCGCCAGCCACGTCGCCAGCCCGAGCCCCAGCAGCGCCACCGCCGACCCCTGCACCCGCCGCCAGAGCGGGATCTGCCCGACCGCCTCGGCCCGGTCGATCGGCGGCAGGGCGGCCCGCTCCCGGCCGAGCCGGAGGAGCGCCGCCGCCGCCAGCGCCGCGGTGCCGACCGCGACGAGGTCGGCCGCCATCACGTCGCTCGGCCGGTGCCAGCC
>JBDHWC010000216.1:0-4566 GCA_039809985.1 Thermomicrobiales bacterium
GGCCTGGCTCGGCCGCGGCCCGGCCCGCGCCTTCGCCCAGTCGGCCACCCCGGCCGCCGGCGGCGACGTGGCGACGACCCTCACCGAGGCGTGGGCCTACGGCTACCCGTTCCTCTCGGTCGACCGCACCCGCGCGAAGGCGACCAACACCGTCAAGCCGGACGAGTTCCAGGCGCCGCTCAACCAGCTGGCGAAGCTGCGGCAGTTCCCGAACGCCGACTTCACCGCCGTCGTCGCCCCCAACGTCGACACCCTCTACTCCTCGGTCTTCTACGACCTGTCGAAGGAGCCGATGGTCTTCCAGTGGCCCGACATGGGCGACCGCTTCTTCATGTTCCCGTTCCTCAACGCCTGGACCGACGCGATCGCCTCCTACGGCAGCCGGACCACCGGCCAGGGAGGCAAGACCCTCGTCATCTCCGGCCCCGGGTGGGACGGCGAGGTGCCGGCCGGCGTCTCGCTGCCGGACGACGTGCTCGGCCTCCGCGCCGACACCAACCTCGTCTGGATGATCGGCCGCATGTACTGCAGCGGCACCCCGGAAGACATCGACGCCGTCCACGCGCTCCAGGACCAGCTGAAGCTGGTCCCGCTCTCGCAGTGGGGGACCGACTACGTCGCGCCGGACGGCACGGTCGACCCGACGGTCGACATGACGACGCCGCCGGTCGACCAAGTGAACGCCATGGACCCGGTCGCCTTCATGGACCGGATGACCCACCTGATGCCGGCCAACCCGCCCAAGCCGGCCGACGCGCCGCTGCTGGCCCGGATGGCCGACCTCGGGATCGTGGCGGGGCAGCCGTTCGACGGCAGCACGCTCGACGCCGCCGCCAAGGCCGCGCTGGCCGACGTGCCGAAGCAGGTGCTGACCCGGCTGCCGGAGGCGGCGGCCAGACTGGCGCGGGACGACAACGGCTGGCTCGTCTCGAACGTCGTCGGCGACTACGGCACCGACTACTACCTGCGCGCCTACGTCGCCATGATCGGGCTGGGGGCCAACCTCGCCGCGGACGCGATGTACCCCAACGCCTTCACCGACAGCGACGGTCGGCCGCTCGACGCCTCGAGCAACTACGTCGTCTCCTTCCACTCGGAGCCGCCGGTGAAGGGCTTCTGGTCGCTGACCGCCTACACCAAGGACCGCTTCCTCGTCGCCAACCCGCTCAACCGCTTCGCGATCCGCGGCGTGGACCCGGTGGTCCGCAACGCCGACGGCGGCTTCGACCTCTACCTGCAGTCGACCTCGCCCGGGGCCGACAAGGAGGCGAACTGGCTGCCGATCCCGCCGAGCGGGCCGTTCAGCATCACCATCCGCCTCTACTGGCCGGACGAGTCGGCGCTCGACGGCACGTGGCCGTGGCCGCTCATCACCAAGGCGAGCTAGCCTGACGGGGGCCGGCGGGCCGGGGCGGCGGCGGCCGTCCCGGTTCGCCGGCCCTCGCACGTTTCCGGGCTGATGGCCGACACTTCCCCCTGCCGCCACTGCCGGGGGGCACGACACGCGAGCCGGCACCGCCGCCAGCAAGGAGCGAACCTGATGACCGACGACCGGACGACCGACCGCGAGGTGCTGCCGATCCCCGACCACGGCTACGGCGGCCCCGTCCGCTACGACGCCCGCGACCCGCTCTCGACCTACCCGCCGATCCGGCCGACGGAGCCGCCGAAGGGCGCGCCGAACGTGCTGGTCGTCCTGATCGACGACTGCGGCTTCGGCGCGTCGAGCGCGTTCGGCGGCCCGATCCACACCCCCACCGCCGAGCGGCTGGCGAAGGGCGGCCTGAAGTTCACCCGCTTCCACACCACCGCCCTCTGCTCGCCGACGCGGGCGGCGCTGCTGACCGGGCGCAACCACCACTCGGTCAACATGGGCGGCATCACCGAGACGGCGACCGCGGCCCCCGGCTACAACTCGATCATCCCGAACACCAAGGCCCCGGTGGCGAAGGTCCTGCGCGACAACGGCTACTCCACCGCCCAGTTCGGCAAGTGCCACGAGGTGCCGGTCTGGGAGACGAGCCCGATGGGGCCGTTCCAGCAGTGGCCGACGATGATGGGCTTCGAGAAGTTCTACGGCTTCATCGGCGGCGAGACGAACCAGTGGTTCCCCGAGGTCTTCGACAACCTGACCCGGGTCGAGGTGCCGAGCGACCCGTCGTACCACTTCACCGAGGACATGGCCGACAAGGCGGTCGAGTGGATCAAGACCCAGAAGGCGCTCTACCCGGCCAAGCCGTTCTTCATCTACTTCGCCCCGGGGGCGACCCACGCCCCGCACCAAGTGCCGGAGGAGTGGATCGCGAAGTACAAGGGGAAGTTCGACGACGGCTGGGACAAGTTGCGCGAGCGCACCTTCGCCCGCCAGAAGGAACTCGGCGTCATCCCCGCCGACGCCGACCTGACGGCCCGGCCGAAGGAGATCCCGGCGTGGGACGACATGCCGAAGGAGCTGCTGCCGGTCCTGCGCCGCCAGATGGAGACCTACGCCGGCTTCCTCGAGCACACCGACCACTGCGTCGGCAAACTGGTCGACGTGCTGGAGAAGGGGGAGATCCTCGGCGACACCCTCGTCTACTACATCGTCGGCGACAACGGGGCCTCGGCCGAGGGGACGCTGCACGGCACCTTCAACGAGATGATCAACTTCAACGGCGCGGCCGAGCTCGAGACCCAGAAGTACCTGCTCGACCACCTCCCCGAGTGGGGCGGCCGCGACTCCTACGCCCACTACGCCGTCGGCTGGGCGCACGCCATGAACACCCCCTACCAGTGGACCAAGCAGGTCGCCAGCCACTGGGGCGGCACCCGCAACGGGACGATCGTCCACTGGCCGAACGGGATCAAGGCCAAGGGGGAGACCCGCCACCAGTTCGCCCACGTCATCGACGTGGTGCCGACGATCCTGGAGGCGACCGGGATTCCCGCCCCCGCCTACGTCGAGGGGGTGCAGCAGGCGCCGCACGAGGGCTACAGCATGGCCTACGCCTTCGACGACGCGGACGCGCCGGAGACGCACGCCACCCAGTACTTCGAGATGTTCGGCAACCGCGGCATCTACGACCACGGCTGGACGGCGGTCACCCGCCACCGCATCCCGTGGGAGATGTACGCCGCGCCGGTGCCGCTCGACGACGACGTCTGGGAGCTGTACGACACGACGAAGGACTGGACGCAGGCCCACGACCTCGCCGCCGAGATGCCCGACAAGCTGCGCGACCTGCAGCGGCTCTGGCTGATCCAGGCCGCCCGCTTCAACGTGCTGCCGATCGACGACCGGGTGGCCGAGAAGATGAACCCGGACACCGCCGGCCGGCCGACCCTGATCCACGGCACCACGCAGGTGATGTTCCCCGGCATGGCGCTCGGCGAGAACACCATGCTGAACATCAAGAACACCTCCTACGCGGTCACCGCCGAGGTGGTCTTCCCGAAGACGGGGGCGGCCGGCGTGGTCATCGCGCAGGGGGCCAACTTCGGCGGCTGGGCGATCTACGTCCACGAGGGACACCTGAAGTACATCTACAATTTCCTCGGGCTCGACCTGTACGAGGTGACGACCACCGCCGACCTGCCGGAGGGCGAGCACCAAGTGCGGCTCGAGTTCGCCTACGACGGCGGCGGCCTCGGCAAGGGCGGCACCGCCACGCTCTACCTCGACGGCAAGCAGATCGGGCAGGGGCGGGTCGAGCACACCCACGCCGCGATCTTCTCGGCGGACTCGACCGCGCTGGTCGGCAACAAGTTCGGCGCGCCGATCGGGCCCGACCTGAAGATCGAGGGGAACCCGTTCGTCGGCAAGGTGATCGGCGTCCAGATCGACCTCAACCCCTCGGACGCCGACCACTACCTCAGCCCGGAGGAGCGCTGGCGGGTCGCGATGGCGATCCAGTAGCGCGGCAACCCGGGGCGCGAGCCGGGGGCGGGACGCGGAACCCGCCCGCCCCCGGGCTCGCGCCCGGAACGGCGGGAGACGACCTTGAGCGAGCCGGCAGCCCCCGCCCCGTCGTCCTCGATGCACGCCTCGTGGCTGCGGACCCGGCTGAGCGTGGAGCGGACCTACCTCTCGTGGGTGAGGACCTCGACCTCGCTGGTCGCGTTCGGCTTCACCATCGCCAAGTTCCTGCCGGAACTGGCGGTCGTCGAGGTGCGGCCCCACGCCGCCCGCAACTTCGGGCTGGCCCTCATCGCCGTCGGCGTCCTGACGATGGTCGTCGGCATCTTCCAGCGGCGGACGGAGCTCCGCTACCTGACCGGGCCCGCCTACGCCGAGCTCAGCTCCCCGGAGGAACGGCCGGCTCCCTCGCCGCGCGCCTTGGGCGGGCCGGCGCTCGTCGTCGCCGGCATCGCCGCCATCCTCTGGATCCTGTTCGGCTGACCGAGGCAGCCATCGGACCGAACGCGGCGTCCGCGCCGCTTGGCCGGCCGGCGGGACCGCCCTCTCCCGCGGCGGCGGCTGACCGCGGGAGGTATCCAAGGGGAGCGGTATCCGGGTCTCGCGACCGGGCCCGCCGGGACGGCCCTCACCCCCCAGCCCCCTCTCCCGCGGCGGCGGGAGAGGGGGAG
>JBDHWC010000217.1:0-4562 GCA_039809985.1 Thermomicrobiales bacterium
GCCCGCCTGAGGGGCGAGGGCCGCCCCCGTGACCCGCCGGAACCGTCCCGCGCCACCCCGGCTACGCCTTCACCGCCAGCACGACATTGTGGGCGCAGAGCCGCCGCAGCCCCGGCGTCGCCTCGACCGCCCGCTCCAGCCGCGCCGCCGCCCCCAGCAGCGGGGCCGGCGCGAAGTCCGGCACCAGCCCGAGCGGCTCCGCCGCCACCGGCACCGCCCCGCCGGAGCGCAGCCCCCGCACGATCTCGTCCTCCGGGATCAGCCGTTCCGCCCCGGTGTCCTGCGGCACCCGGCGCATCAGCAGCGGCCAGTAGGGGTTGCGCGGGTTGTGGTCCCAGACCAGCACGTGCCCCCCCGGCCGCGTCACCCGCGCCATCTCCGCCAGCGTCGCCCGCACCGCCGCCGGCTCCGCGACGTGGTGCATCACCGCCACGCAGTAGACGAGGCCGAAGCTGCCGTCGGCGAAGGGGAGGGCCGCGCCGTCGCCCGTCACCGCCGCCACCGCCCCGGTTCGCTCCCGCAGGTGCTGCAGCATCCCGCGCGAGGGGTCGAGCGCGACCATCTCGTACCCCGCCGCCGCCATCCGCTCCGCCAGCCGGCCGGTGCCGCAGCCGACGTCGAGCGCCCGGCACGGCCGCGTCCAGCGCCGGACGAAGGCGAGGCGCTTGCGCAGGTAGTGCTCGACCACGTGCTCCGGCAGCGACTGGTCGTAGTCGTCGGCGACCGCGTCGAAGTCGGTCTGGGCCTCGCGGAACCCGGTCCGCCCGGCCGCCGGGCCCGCGCTCGTGCTCACCGCAGTTCCCCCTCGGCCAGCGTGGCCGCGAACGCCGGCTGCGCCAGCGGCCGCCGCGTCTTGCCCAGCGTCGCCAGCCGGAAGCGCAGGATGAACCAGATCATCTGGTTCCCCAGCACCAGCGCCTTCCAGAAGTCCCCGGTCACCGACGACACCCCCACCCGCGGCAGGTAGTTGACCGGCACCTCGACGAAGCGCGCCCCGGAGGCGATCGTCCGCAGCATCAGCTCCGGCCCGAAGTGGCTGTCCCCCACCCGGAACTCCGGCAGCAGCCGCTGCGCGAGGTCGCGGTGGAGCAGGCGGTAGGTGCAGCCGACGTCGCTCAGGTGGCTGGTGTTGAACAGCGCCTCGACCAGCTTGGCGACCGCCCAGTTCCCCCACTTCAGGAACCAGCCCATGTTCGCCCCGCGCCAGATCAGCTCGCGGGTCGTCCGCGTGCCGAAGACCGCCTCGCAGTCGTCGCTGTAGACCAGCAGCTTGAGGACGTCGCCGGGGAGGAACGTGCCGTCCGGCTCGGCCAGCACCAGCAGGTCGCCGGTCGCTTCCTGCAGGCCGCGGCGCGAGGCCCAGCCGTACCCCTGCCGCGTCTCGACCACCTGCCGCGCCGCCGTCTTGGCGACCTCCTCTGCGGTGCCCGCCTGCGCGTTGTTGTTGACGACCAGCACCTCGTCGACCACCCCGGTGGCGAGGAAGCCGTCGATCACCGCGCGGATCGAGTCGCGCTCGGCGTAGGTCATCAGGATCACGGAGACCGTGCGCCCGTTCCACATGCGGCCGACCCTCCCGAGCGGCGGGAACGTCCCGGGGCCTCCCCCCCGCGCCGGGGGCCGAGGCTTGCGCGAGGGAAGATAGTACAGAGCCGCCTGCCGCACCCTCGGGTCGGTGGTGATGTCGTGCCGAGACCATCGTCGCCGCCGTCGCGCGGCGCTGCATGCGCTACAAGCTCCCGCGGCTGCCTGGCAGGGGAGGCATCTGTCGGAGAGCGGCCGCGCCACGGCACGTTGGGAGGCCGGGGCAGGGCTTGGCCTCCCCCTCGAACCTGATTCTCCCCCTCCCCCCGCCGCCTGACGGGGGAAGCCATCCACTGGGAAGCAGGCACCGAGCGAACAATCGGGGGTCCGGGGGAGGGGCTTGGCCCGCCCTCGACTCATTCCTCTCACCCGCCGCCGCGGCTGACTGGGATCGGTATCCGTATGGAAAGCGGCCGCGACGCGGCAATCCGGGGGTCCGGGGGGGGCCAAGCCCTCCCCCGATTCAGTTGCTCCCCCTCTCCCGCGGCGGCGGGAGAGGGGGCTGGGGGTGAGGGCGGTCCCGGCGCGCCCGGCCACGAGACGCGGAACTCGCAATCCCTCGGATACCTCCCCTTGTCAGGCGGCGGGAGAGGGGGCTGGGGGGTGAGGGAGTCTCCGGCGGGCCCGGCCGCGAAGCGCGAGATCCGCTGTCGACCAGAGCCCTCCCCCTGCCAGGCGAAGCAAGGGGATGCCAGCCAAGGTTCCGCTCGCGAACTTGACCGTGCGAGTTCAGGCCCACCTGACTCCGCGCTCGGGGAGACGGCGGCCACGGCAGCGGTCGGGGACTTCTGGTCGAGTGGGCAGGGCAGGGGGTGCCGACCGGGCGCCTGGCTCGGGAACCGGGCACGGCGGCCGGGCCGACCTCGGGCCGGCCGAAACATGGGGAGGACGTGGACGCCGTCGGGGTGGGCGGGCTTCGGCCGCGGCGTCACGGCCGCGGCGGGAGGGGTGGCGGGCCGGGCCGCGCGCGGCGGTGGCCTCCAATGTGACGACCCCCGGATCGAAGCCGATCCGGGGGTCGTCAATCGCACTCGGCGGGGCGCTGCGGGGTTAGCGCACCCATGTGAACCGGCCGACTTCCTGGTCGTAGCGAGCGAGGTCGCGCCGAGCCTCGTCCGCGGTCGGATAGCCCGACCCCGAGCGAAGGATGTCGCCGTAGTAGCGGTCGAACCGGTTGCCGCCGCCGAAGATCCTGCGCAGCACGTTCATGGTGTTGCCTCCTTCCCGAACGGTCGCGCGGCACTCCTGTCCGCGCGCTGCGTCTCACATGATATCACATTATCGCGATATTTGCATGAGGAGAAGATCACGTCCCTCGGGAGGGCGGGCCGGCCCGATCCCGCCTCCGCAGGGTGCCCGTCGTGCCGACCGGGCCGCCCGTGTGGCACGCTTTCCGCCGCGGGGCGCGGACGGCGTCCCCCGGGGGCGCGCCCGGGGGCAGGCGGTTGGGTCGTGGCAGGCTGGCACCGCTCCCCGTCGGCTTCCGCGCGGAGCCGCGCCGGGCATTCCGTGACGCATTGCGAATCGTCCCGTCCGAGAGGAGACCCCATGACGTCCTTGGTTCGACGCCAGGTGGCCCGTGCCGCGCTGGTTGCCTTCGCCCTGCCGGTCCTCGCCGGGGTCGGCGGCGGCGCGCTCGCCCAGCAAGCCACCCCGGCCGCCGGCGTGCTCCCCGGCGACCCGGTCGCGATCGACTGCGGCGGCGACGGCACCCCCGTCGCCGGCGCGGCCACCCCGGTTCCCGCCGCCGCCACCTTCACCATCGTCGGCGAGCAGTCGGTCGCCCGCTACCACGCCCACGAGGTGCTGCAGGACGTCGGCGCGCAGGACCCGGTCGGCGAGACCCGCGCGGTCATCGGCGCGGTCCTCTTCGACGCCGACGGCCGCGCCCTGCCGTGCTCCCGCTTCGCCGTCGACATGCGGACGCTGCAGACCGACCAGCCGCGGCGCGACAACTACCTCCGGAACAACACCCTCGAGACCGACAAGTACCCCGCCGCCATCTTCATCGTCACCTCGGTCGAGGGGCTGGACGGCCCGCTCGAGGAGGGCAAGCAAGCCTCGTTCCGCCTGGTCGGCAACCTCGAGATCCACGGCGTCACCCGGCAGGTCGCGTGGGACGCGACGGCGGTCAAGAAGGGCGACGAGATCACCGGCAAGGCGACCACCACCTTCCACATGCCCGACTTCGGCATCACCCCGCCGAAGGTCGGCCCCGTCCAGTCGATCCAGGACGACGTCCAGCTCGAGATCGAGATCACCGCCCGCAAGGCGGCCTAGGCGCGGAGGCGGCCCGATGACGGACACCCCGACCCGGGATCCCGGCCCGGCGCGTCGCCCGTGGCTCCGCTGGCTGATCGCCGTCGGGCTGGTCGTGCTGCTCGTCGTGGCGGGGTTCGGCGCGTGGGCGCTGGGCGAGGCCGGGATGCTCCCCGGCCAGCCCGAGGCGACCCGCATCCCGGTCACCCCGTTCGCCGACATCCCCGGCTTCGACAGCTTCCCGACCCCGCCCCCGCTGCCGACGTCCGCGCCGTAGGCGGCGACACCCGGAGGCACCGGCCGGGGCAGGGCAACCTCCCTCCCCCGGCCGGCATCCCATCCCCCGGCCGGGAGGCCGACACGGGGGACCTCCCGAAGAAATCAGCCGCGCCGCGGCAACCGGAAGGTGCGAGGAACAGGGTTCCCCGCGCAACGGCCCCCCGCGCTCCCGCCTGAGCCTGACGAGGGAGCGCCTCCATCGGGGAGCCGACGCGCCGCGACAACCCGGGGGCCCGGGGGAGGGCTTGGCCCTCCCCCCGATCACGTGCTCCCCCGCTTCCCTCGCCATCTGACAGGGGGAGGTATCCGTTCGGAAGCGCCCGCGCCCCTGCAACCCGGGGCCCCGGGGGAGGGCTTGGCCCTCCCCCCGATCCGTTTCTCCCCCTCTCTCCTCACAAGCTGACAAGGGGAGGTATCGGTTGGGAAGCCGTCGCGCAGCG
>JBDHWC010000218.1:0-4526 GCA_039809985.1 Thermomicrobiales bacterium
GCCCCGATCCGGCTACCGCGCGTAGTCGACCGCCCGCGTCTCGCGGATGACGGTGACCTTGATCTGGCCGGGGTACTCCAGGCTCTCCTCGATCTTCTTCGAGACGTCGCGGGCGAGCCGGGCCGCCCCGAGGTCGTCGATCGAGTTCGGCTGAACGAGGATCCGGACCTCGCGCCCGGCCTGGATGGCGAAGCTCTTGTCGACGCCGTCGAAGGAGTTGGCGACCCCCTCCAGCGCCTCCAGCCGCTTGATGTAGGTCTCGACCATCTCCCGCCGCGCCCCCGGCCGCGCCCCGCTGATCGCGTCGGCGGTGGCGACGATGAAGGCCTCGACCGTCTGCGGCTCCTCCTCCCCGTGGTGGGCGGCGATGGCGTGGACGATCTTGCTGGAGCGGCCGAGCCGCTTGGCGATGTCGGCCCCGATCAGGGCGTGCGGCCCCTCCACCTCGTGGTCGACCGCCTTGCCGATGTCGTGCAGCAGGCCGGCGGTCTTGGCGACGTTGACGTCGGCCCCGATCTCCGCCGCCAGCGCCGCCGCGATCAGCGACGTCTCCAGCGAGTGGTGCAGCACGTTCTGGCCGTAGGAGGTGCGGAACTTCAGCCGGCCCAGCAGCTTGACCAGGTCCGGGTGGAGGCCGGGGACGTTCGCCTCGTAGGCGACCTTCTCCCCCTCCTCCCGCATCACCTGCTCCAGCTCGGTCCGCGTCTTCTGGACGACCTCCTCGATCCGGGTCGGGTGGATCCGGCCGTCCTGCAGCAGCTTGGTCAGCGCCCGCCGGGCGACCTCCCGCCGGACCGGGTCGAAGCCGGAGATGGTCACCGCCTCCGGCGTGTCGTCGACGATCAGGTCGACCCCGGTCGCCTGCTCCAGGGCGCGGATGTTGCGCCCCTCGCGGCCGATGATCCGCCCCTTCATGTCGTCGGAGGGGAGCGGGATGACGGCGACGGTCGTCTCGGCGATGTAGTCGGTGGCGATCCGCTGGATGGTCGTCGCCAGCACCTTGCGGGAGCGGCGCTCGGCCTCCTCGTGCAGTTCGAGGTCGATCTCGTGCAGGCGGCGGACGGCCATCGCCCGCGCCTCCGTCTCGACCTCGCGCACCAGCTCGTCGCGCGCCTCGTCGGCCGTCAGGCCGGCGACCCGCTCCAGCTCGGCGAGGTGGCGGCCGCGGGCCTCGTCGAGGTCGACCTGCTGGCGGGCCCGGTCCTGCGCCCACGCGTCGCGGGCGGCGGCCAGCTCCTGCTGCCAGGCGTCGCGGGCCCGGGTCAGCTCGAGATCCCAGGCGTCGCGGGCGCGGCCGACTTCCTGCTCCCGCTTGCGGACGGCCTGCTCGCGGCCGTCAAGGCCGGCCGACTTCTGGTCGAACGTCTCCTCTTTCTGCTCGATCCGCCGCTCGGCCCGCTCGATCTCCTTGCGCCGCTGCGTCAGCTCGCGGTCAAGGTCGGCGCGCAGCCGGATCGCCTCGTCCTTGGCCTCGAGGGCGGCGTCCCGGCGCCGCGACTCGGCGTCCTCCAGGATGCGGTCGGCCTCCGCCTGCGCCTCGCGGACGCGGCTGGACGCCTTCCCCTCCAAGTACCACCGGGTGCCGAAGAAGGCCGCGACGGCGACGAGCAGCAGTTCGAGGAGGCCGAAGAGGATGGCATTGCTCTCCATCGGCATCCCTCGCTTCGATCTCCGCCGCACGCCGGATGCCCCGTGCGCGGCGGGTTGGCCCGTTCGGGCTTCGGTTGTTGGACGGCTGGGGCGGACAGGCGGACGCGCCGCCGGCCTCTCTCGGGCGCTCGGCGCCCCCGGCCACGCACACCCTCCACCACCCCGAATGGTACGGGCCGTGTCAGAAGAGCGTCAACCGGGCGGCTGGCGGGGCTGGCGGGGCTGGCGGCTGGCGGCTGGCGGCTGGCGGCTGGCGGCTGGGAGAGCATCGGCCGTTCGGCCATCAGCCGCCAGCCGCCAGCCCCGCCTCACTTCCGCTTCGCGTCGAGCGTGGCGGCGAGGGCGGACATGCCGCGGGCCAGCAGTCGCAGCAGGTTGACCATCAAGATCACCGCGACGGCGGCGAGCGGCTTCAGGAGGTCGGAGAACGACCAGCCGGCGCGCCCCTGCTGCTGGTCGCCGAAGAGCGGGATCGGCGCGTTCGGGGAGGGGGCGGCCCGGGGTCGTTCCGGCGCAGCGCCGGGGGCCGCGGACGAGCCGTGGGCGGCGCGGGCGCCGTTCTGCGCCGCCGCGGCCGGATCCTTGCCCGGCCCGGCCGCGGGCATCCCCGGGATCGGGCCGCGCAGGTGGTCGCGCAGGGTCGGCGACTCCGGGGCCGGCCGCGCCTCCGGCGTCTCCTCGACATGTCCGCGCGGCCGGGTCGGCTGGATCGGTTGCTCGCTCATCGGTGGGGTCTCCTCTCGGGACGGAACCCGCGTCGGCCGGACGTCCGGGCCGGCGACGCGCCCGTTCTGCACTGAAGACGCCGGAAGCCGGTCGCAAGGTTCCGCAGGCGGGCCCGCTCGCGTTCGAACGCGGGCTCGCCCCCTTCCCGCCACGGCGCGCGCCTCGTCGCGCGAACGCCCCGACAGCCTCGGCTCCGGCGAGCGGCATCACCCTGTTCCTCCGCCCGCCACGGTGGTCGCCTTGTCGCGACAGCGCCTCGCATGGCAGAATCTGGCCATGATCAACATCACATCCGGCCATGCCATCGATCGCGACCTGCTCCGGCGCGTCCTCGCCGTCGAGACCTACTTCGGCGAGGAGGAGCGGATGCGCGCCTTCGTCCGCGCCCACGCCGCCGCGATCGGCGCGCGCGTGCGCGAGGACCGCGGCAACCTCTACCTGACCCGCGGCGAGGTCGCGGTCTTCCCCTGCCTCGTCGCCCACCTCGACACCCGGCACCCGATCCTGCCGGCGGGCGCGTACGAGGTCCGGCACGACGCGGCCGACGACGTCTGGCGCGCCCGGAACCGGCAGACGGGGGATCCCGCCGGCGTCGGCGGCGACGACAAGGTCGGCATCTTCATCGCCCTGTCACTGCTGGCGGAACTGCCGGCGGCCAAGGTCGCCCTCTTCCGGCAGGAGGAATGGGGCCAGCTCGGCGCGCACGACGCCGACCTCGCCTTCTTCGACGACTGCGCCTTCGCGATCGAGGCCGACCGCAAGGGGAACGCCGACTTCGTGCGCGAGATCAACGGCACCCGCCTCCACGACGACGCCTTCGCCGCCGCCGTCGCCCCGATCCTCGCCCGGCACGGCTACGCCGAGTGCCTGACCGGCGGCAAGACCGACGTCCACGCCCTCGTCCTGCGAGGGCTGCCGATCGCCTGCGCCAACCTCTCCTGCGGCTACTTCGACCCGCACACCCCGCACGAGACGGTGCGCCCCGCGGACGTCGGCCGGGCCCTCGCGCTCGTCCGCGACCTCTGCGTCGCCCTGGGCGGCGGGCGGTGGGAAACCGAGCGATGAGGCGCGACCGCTTGACAACCGACGACTGACCGGCGAAGATGGCCCCCTCCGGGCGGCCCTGCCGCCGGGATCCCCTTCTCGGCTCGGCCCGAGCAACCAGACGCCAGCCGCTGACGGGCGAACTGCGCCCGCCGGTGTCGCTGGATGGTGCCGTCGGGCCGATGCCCGCGGCGAGCGCAAAGGGGTTCTCGTGGAGATCGTGTCCCAGTTCCGTCTGGGGGAGGCCGTCCCCCAGCAGTTCGTCGTCCGGTCGGACGACGGCTCCCGGTTCTACGAGTTCTTCGGCGAGTCCTGGCCCGATCCCGTGGCCGGCCGCCGCCTGCGCGTCTGCGTCATCTCCGGCACGAGCACGGCGTGGACCCATCACCCGGAGCTGGGAGAAACCGTGCTCCGGGTCGCGCCGGGTCGGGCGAACTATCCGTACGACGGCCTGACGACGCGTGCCGGGCGGACGTACCCGACCTCGGTTCCCGTCCGGAAGCTGGTCGCGCTGTGGCAGCGCGGCGAACTGGAATGGCCGATCCCGCTCTACGAGGCCAACCAGGAGCCGGGCCAGTTCTGGTTCAACATGCCGGAGGACCTCGCTGCGTTCTGGCAGCAACTGGTCCGTCACCCGGAGGCCTATCTCGTGCTCTTCGGCTGAGCGCGCCAAGGGGCGGGGCCGCGCGGCCCCGCCCCTTCTTGCCCAAGCCTCGTCCGGCCCGCTACTTCTTGCGCGGCGCGCCCTTGGCCGGGGCCGCGCCGGGGGCCACCCACCCTTCCGGCATCGCCGCCTCCGGGCCGAAGAAGAACTCCTCCATCTGCTCGCGGAGGATGCGCCGGGTGTCGGGGTCGGCCGGGTTGAGGCCGTAGTGGTTGATCAGGATCGTCATGTGCGGCCGCCAGAGGTCGTACCCCTCGGCCGAGACGTTGTCGTAGATCCGCTGCCCCAGCTCGCCCGCGAAGGGCGGCTTCTCCAGCCCCGGCAGCTCGCGCCCGAGCTTCACGCATTGCACCAGTCGCGCCATCATCCACCTTCCGGCTCGTCACGCTCGCCCGCTGCGCGAAGTGTCGTCACCAGCGGCGGGCGGTGTCAATCGCGCGGG
>JBDHWC010000219.1:0-4504 GCA_039809985.1 Thermomicrobiales bacterium
TGGTCCCACGTCTCGTTGTGCGTGTCCTTGAACGTCCGCAGCACCCGGCACCCGGCCCGGATCGCCAGCAGCGGGTCCGAGATCATCGCCTGCCCGGCATCCTCGTCCGTCAGGTACGACTTGCCCGCCAACTGCCCGATCTCCGACCGCCACCAGCGCGGCACGACCTGCATCAGGCCGAAACTGGCCCCTTGGGGGTTGCGCTGGATGGCCTTCGGCTCGCCCCGCGACTCGATGACGATGTGCGCCTTGACCCGGCTCGGCGGCACGCCGAACTCGGACGCCGCCTTCAGGATGTCCCCGTCCCAGCGGTTGATCGCGCTCCACTCCGTGCCGTCGCTCAGTGCCTTGATCCGCCCGCTCGGCGCACCCAGCCCGGCCGAGGCCGGCGTCGTCACCGGCTTGTCGGCCTTCGGCGGCTTCTCGGGCTTCCGATCCTCGTCGTCCGGCCGCTTGGGCCGACCTAGACTAGCCACCGTTCGCCACCTCCCGAGACAGCACCAGAGCGTCCCCCGGCTGCGCCTCGCTGAACGCCCCGACCGCCTGCACCTCGTACGGCGGCAGAGCCCGCCAGCCGTCCGTCGTCTGCACCAGCAACTCCACCGTCACCGTCGTCGTCCCGTCCAGCACCCGACTCCGCCCCACCACGTAGGCGATCAGCGGCTCCTGCCCGTCGATGTCGTAGACCCACCCCCCGACCCGCAGCGTCTGCCCCGCCGGCGGCGTCGTCTTGGCCGGCGGCGGAGTCGCGGTCTGCGCCGCCGCCCCAATCGTCATCAGCGCGACCATCACCCCGCTGACCAGCCACGCCTGTCCCGTCCTCATCGCCGTGCCCCCTTCCGTCTCATGCGTCCGGCGCGACCGCGAGGTGCCAGACCATGAAGAACCTCTGGCTGGCCAGCAGCCCGTTCGGATCGGTGTACTGCGACCGCACCTCGCCGCTCAGGTAGTCGGCGGCGGCGTCACTGGCGGCGTTGCCCGCGTCATGCTCCCCCTCCGCCCACAGCGACTCGGCCTCGCGCATCATCTCCTCGTAGTCGGACACGGCGTCCAGCTCGACCGTGCTCAAGTCCTGCCACCGGAGGGTCATGCCGCCCGCTTGGCGAGGAACGCCGCCCGCGCCTTGTCCGTCAACGCCCACCTCTCCTCCTTGTCGAGGCCGAACCAGCAGACGGCGTGAAGGCCCGGCGCGTTCTCCGCCACCCACCGCCACATCTCCCGCACCCACTGCGCCTGCTTCGTGCCCCGCGGCACCGCCGTCTCGCAGACCATCACCGGCTGCGGCAGCCGCATCACCCGCTGCACCTCCCAGATCGCGTTGCCGAAGAGGTCGCCGAAGGCGTAGCGGCCGTCCTTGGCGTAGGCGTCGAGGCCGATCACGTCCGGGCGACGCCCCGTCGCCAGCCAGCGGCCGATGGTCGGGCCGATTGACAGCGGCACGTTCGGGCCGATTGACAGCGGCACGTTCGGGCACCAGACCGCCTTGACGTTGGGCGGCATCGACCCGAAGAAGCGGTCCCACTCCCGGCAGAACATGTCCGGGTTGCCACCCCACGGGTACCACTCGTAGTTGAACTCGTGCATGTACCGCACGAGCACCTCGCCCTCGTGGTCCCGGAATGCGTCGGCCAGCGCCTCGATATCGCCCGCGCCCGGCAGCGCGAGGTGCCCGTCTCGGTCCCACGGCTCCAGCGTCACCATCGGCACCTGCCCGAAGGCCTCGGCGGCGACGAGGATGCCTTCCACCCACCCGGCATCCTGCGTCCGGGCGAAGTGGTGCAGGATGTCGGCCCCGCTGAAGCGCGACACCGAGCCGTCGAAGATGCCGGTCCTCACGGCGTCGGCCTTGGCCGCCACCGGCAGAGCCGGTCGGGGCTGGGCGTGCCGCACGGCGGGTACGGCGTCGCGGTCGGCGCGGGCGGCTGCGGCCAGCGGCACACCTGACCCTCCAGCGTCCCCATCCCGCACAGCCCGATCCCGCTGGTCGCGGTCGGGGCGGGCGTCTTGGTCGGCGCGGGGGTGTCGGTCGGCTCCGGCATCCGGGCCGCGATGGTCTGCAATGCCGGGGAATCCCACGACGGTCCCTCCCGTGAGACGACGGACGCACTCGTCGAAGTCGGTGTCGCCTGCGGTGGCGGCGGCGCGAGAAACGTCGCCGTCCACACGCCGGCAATGCCAACCCCTGCCGCCAAGACGACGACATTCGACAGCACCACGGGCCATCTCACCACTCATGCCGCCTCCCGCTGAAGCGCGTAGTGCTGCCGCATCGCCGCCAGCACCGGCAGCGCGTCGTGGTGGCTGTCGAAGACCAAGGGCGTCGCGCTGTCGGGGCGGAAGATCGCCACCGGCACCCCCGCCATCGGGGCGAAGTTGTGGTCGCGGGCGTAGGCGTCCCGCAACTTGTAGGTGCCCGACCGCACGTACGAGACGAGCCGCCCCTTGCGCGGCGTCCGATGCACCTCCGGGTAGTGGAGGTGCCCGACCACCAGCACGTCGCAGTTCTCCCACGCCGGCCACGAGTCGAACATCCGCCGCTGCTCGTTCGTCGTGTTGATCGTCGAGCGGCCCCGGTGGGTGTGCGCCACCCCCACCCGCCACTCGCCCAGCACCTCCGCGTCGTCGTCCATCGCGCAGACCCGGATCGTGCCGCCCCCCTGCGGGAACGTCGTCACCCCGAGGGCCCGCCCGATCCGGCTGACCCGGCTCAGGCCGCCGTGGCGCAGCAGCCACTCGTCGTGGTTGCCCGCCACGAGGGCCAGCCACTTCCCCGCCGGGACGATGGACGCCACCCGCAGGAAGAGGGCCTCCTGCCCGTCGCCGTCGTTGACCGCCCCGGAGTAGAGGCTGCTGGCGGCCTTGACGTGGACGTTGACCCCCTCGAGGTAGTCGCCCATCCCGACCACCCAGCACCCCTCGGCCCCGGCGAGGTCGGTCAGGTCGGCCACCAGCCGGTCCACGTCCACCCCCGCCGCCCCGAGGTGCCAGTCGCCGGTGAAGGCGACGGCGAACGGCAGGGCGTCGTCCGGCGCGAAGTTCACCACGTCGGTCGGGGCCACCAGATCGCCCACGACCTCCTTGGCCCGGATCACGTCGAGCAGCGCGGAGCCCAGCTCGTCGTCGAGGTCGGCGGCGACGCCCTCGGCCGGCGGCACGTCCCACGGCGCCCACTCGGCGCGGCGCGGCGCGGTCGCCGGCGGCACGTGCGCGGCGGTCAGGCCGAGGCCCGTCCGCCGCAGGCTCTGCGTCTTCACCCGGTAGGCGTCGTAGGTGCGGCCCGCGAACCCCGCCCCCCGGAACGCCTCGTAGGACGCCCCCGGGTTGGACGCGATCCAGTCGGTCTCGTCGCTCGTCCACGCCGCCACGCCGTGCCCTCCCCCGCGCGTTATTGACACAGTGTATCAATACCACGACGGGGGGATGGCTAGGCGGCGTCGTCCCGTGCCGGGGCGTCACGCCCCGCGGCGTCCGGGCAGAGGCCGTGGCGGCGCATCACCCGTTCCACCGCCGCCTCGATCTTGCGGTCCAGTTCCCCGTTCAGCGAGTGGCTGATGGCGTCGATCTTGCGCCCCGTCTCGTCCGACTTGAGGAGGTTGGCGAGCAGCAGGACGGTCGGCGCGGCGAAGCCGATGAGCATCGTCACCGCCGTCTCGTGCGGCTCGTCGTCGATGGTGATGAAGGTGATGGCGATGATCGCCGCCACCATGATGATCGTCACCGCGACGGCGACGTTCCGCTTGTCGTCGTGGTTCATCCGAAACCTCGCGCCACACGAGGGCTTCCGCCGGACGGACTCGACCGGGAACGTCGCCGCCATCGCCAGATGCCCGCCCTACTGCTTCTGCGCGTCCAGCGGGTCGTCCGCCCGCTCCGTGATCGCCCGCGCCGCCTCAGCCGCCTCCCAGCCCAGCACCTCGCTCTTCAGCGCGTCGTAGAGGCACTGCCGGACGAACCTGACGGCGGTCGGCTTGTCCGGCGCGGGCTGACCGTCGTGCCGGTTGCGCCAGATCGCGTCCAGCACACGGTCAACCTGTGCGTCCGGAACGGAGATCGTCATGCTCGCCATCGTCTTGCCCTCCTAACTGGCGCAGACCGCGAAAACCCGGCACGTCTTGGAACCGGAGCCTTGTGAGTTCCGGCACTCGCACGTCCAGCCGGACGGTGTGCCGCTGGTCACGTTCGGCTTGTTGCCGTTGAAGAACAGGTTCGCCCCCGTGTCGCCGTTCCAGTCGCAGCCGCCCGCGATCAGCACCTCGCCCGCGTTGCACGTCTTGCTGACCGAGGCGTCACTCCCCTTGTTGACCGATGTCGTCGCCGTGCGGACGGTGATGGTCGCGCTGGTGATGCCGTTGCTGCCGGTCGCGCCGGTCGCCCCGGTCGCGCCGGTCGGCCCGGTCGGCCCGGAAGGTCCGGTGGCCCCGGTCGGGCCGAGGAGGTCGAGGCAGAGCAGCAGCGCGTCGCCGTTGGCGAACGGGCTGGACGACGACGAGCCGACCATCGTCAC
>JBDHWC010000220.1:0-4499 GCA_039809985.1 Thermomicrobiales bacterium
CCTCCCCCGAACCCCCGGGTTGCCGCTGCGCGGCCGCACTCCGACGGATGCCACCTCCTGTCAGCCGTTCACCCCGCACCCCCAATCCCCAATCCACAGTCCCCAATCCCCCGAAATACATCCAAACTCGCGGCCGCGGCGTAGATGCCAGCAGAGGAGCCGACCCCATCGACTCCCCGACGAATCCCCTCCCCACCCCTTCCCACACGAAAGCCCGGCCCCAGCGGCCGGGCTTCGTGCGTCCGGCGGGCGACGTCGCGGCGACCGGCCCGGCCCGGGGCCTGTGCGAGAATGCGGCTCGAGGTCTTCCCACCCTTCGCGCGGAGCGGATCATGTCGGCGTCGTTCGAGCTCACCAACCGGAACAAAGTGCTGCGGATGGCCAAGCGCGGCGTCTACGACCGCGACGAGGTCTACCGGATCGTCGACGCCGGCCTCGTCTGCCACGTCGGCTACGAGATCGCCGGCCAGCCCTACGTAATCCCCACCCTGCACGCCCGCGAGGGCGACAACCTGCTGCTGCACGGGCACGGCACCAGCCGCACCATGCTCCACGCCGGGGCCGGCAACCCGGTCTGCGTCACCGTCACCCTCACCGACGGCCTCGTCCTCGCCCGCTCGGTCTTCAACCACTCGGTCAACTACCGCTCGGCCACCCTCTACGGCATCGGCCACCTCGTCACCGACCCGGAGGAGAAGATGGCCGCCCTCTTCGCCTTCAGCGAGCGGCTGATGCCGGGCCGCTGGGACGAGGTGCGGCCGATGACCGAGCAGGAGTTCAAGTCGACCGCCGTCGTCCGCGTCCCGATCGAGACCGCCTCGGCCAAGGTCCGCGAGGGGATGCCGAAGGACGAGCCGGAGGACATCGGCCTCCCGCTCTGGGGCGGCGTCGTCCCCCTCCGGATGGTCGCCAGCGACCCGCTCACCGACGAGCACACGCCGCCGGGGATGCCGGTGCCGGAGAACGTCCGGGCGTGGGTCGAGGAACGGCGCTAGCGGCTCACCCCTTCACGTAGCTCAGTTTCTCGGCCACCCTGCCGTCGCGCACCCGGAACAGGTCGACGCCCCGGACGTGCCCCGGCGCCGCGCCGTCGGCCGCCCAGCGGTAGGTCCAGCGAACCACGCAGCGGTCGCCCGCCGCGAAGACCTCCTCGGTCTCGAACCGCGCGCCCGGCGACCCGCCGAAGAACGCCGCCCACGCCGCCCGCACCGCGGCCTGCCCGACGTGGCGCGTCCCGTCCGGCGCGGGCGACGTGTTCTCGAAGACGCAGTCGTCGGTCATCGCCGCCATCACGCCCTCGACGTCGTGGCGGGCGAACGCGGCGTTGAAGCGCTCGACGGCGGCGAGGGTGGCGGCTCCGGTGGCGTCGGCGGTCTCGGTCGTCGGGCTCGTCACGCGGGTCCTCCCCCCGGGCGTGGGCTGCGGGGGCGGACCCGGCGGCCGCCCCCGCGTCGCTGGCCGGCCTCAGGCGGGCCGGATGTTCTGGTTGACCCGGAACAGGTTGCCCGGGTCGTACCGGCGCTTGATCCGGGCGAGGCGGTCGTAGTTGCCGCGGTAGGTGGCGCGGACCCGGGCCTGCCCCTCGTCCATCATGAAGTTAACGTACGCGCCGCCGGCCGAATAGGGGTGGAGCGCGTCCCAGTAGTCGACGCACCACGCCTTGATCAGCCCGGCGTTGGCCGGGTCGGGGTCGACCCCGACGATCACCTCGGCCCACTGCGAATCGCGGTAGGCGAACGGCGTGCCGTCGGCAGGCACCGCGTGGACCGCCCCGTCGATCGGGTAGAGGTGCATCGTCGACTTCCCGGTCGGCAGGTTGTTGGCGTGCTCGAGGTGGCGGGCGATCGCCTCGTCCGACAGCTCGTCGACGAAGTCCGCCCGCCAGTACCACTGGTCGCCCGGCGGGTAGAGGCCATCGAACGCGCTCTGCAGCGCCGGGAACGGCATCGGCTGGGTGCCGTCCATCGCCGGCGGGCCGAACTGGCGGATCGGGGCCAGCGCCGCGTCGGCCTCCTCCAGCGGGCCGCACCAGCAGACGAGCAGGGCGGCGACCTTGGTCCCCTGCAGCGCCTCGGGGAAGGGCGCAACCGGCGGCACGGTCAGGAAGCCGAACCACGCGTTCAGCTCCGGCGGCGCGCTCGGCAGGAACTCGCGGTACCAGCGCATCACCTCCGCCGCCCGCGCGATCGGCCAGAAGACCGGCCCGGCCACCACCGTCGCCACCGGGTGCAGCCGGAACAGGAACGAAGTGACCACCCCGAAGTTGCCGCCGCCGCCCCGCACCGCCCAGAAGAGGTCCGGGTGGTGGTCGGCGTCGGCGGTGACGAAGGTGCCGTCGGCCAGCACCATGTCGACCGCCAGCAGGTTGTCGATCGACAGGCCGTGCTTGCGCGAGAGGTTGCCGATGCCGCCGCCGAGAGTCAGGCCGCCGACGCCGGTGCTGGAGATGATCCCGCTCGGGGCCGCCAGCCCGAACGCGTGCGTCGCGTGGTCGACGTCGCCCCAGACGCAGCCTCCCTCGACCCGCGCCGTCCGCGCCACGGGGTCGACCCGGACCCCGTTCATCGGCGAGAGGTCGATCACCAGGCCGCCGTCGCAGGTGCCGAGGCCGCCGCCGTTGTGGCCGCCGCCGCGCACCGCCAGCAGCAGGCCGTGGTCGCGCGCGAAGTTGACGCTGGCCACCACGTCGGCCGCGTCGCGGCAGCGGGCGATCAGCGCCGGCTGGCGGTCGATCATCGCGTTGTAGACCCGCCGGGCCGCGTCCCAGCCGGGATCGTCCGGGGTCAGCAGGGTGCCGCGCAGCGCGGCCCGGTAGGCGTCGAGCGCGTCCTGCGGGATCACGATCAGGTGGGTCGGGGACGTTGTGCTGGTCATTGGGACCCTCCGTCGCACGTGTGCGGGAGCCGCGTCGCGGCGCGCCCGTCCGGGGCGCGGGGTCACCATAGAATCGACGGCGCGGCGCGCCATCGTAGGAATCGCGTACGCCGGGCGGCGTTCCGGCCCGCGCCGCGCCCGGGTCGGCCGGCAGGGCGGCGCTCAGGCCAGCCGGTGGCGCAGGGCGAAGGTCGCCGCCGCCGCGCGGTTGTCCACCCCGGTCTTGGCGAAGATGTGGGTGAGGTGGGTGCTGACGGTCCGCTCGCTGATCCCGAGCCGCTCGGCGATCGCGCGGTTGGTCGCGCCCTCGGCGACGAGCGCGAGCACCTCGACCTCCCGCTCGGAGAGCCCCACCGGCCGCCGCGTTCCGGGGCCCGGCCCGAGCGCCGCGGCGACCCGCCGCCGGTCGGCCTCCATCCCGAGCAGGTCGAGCCGCGGCAAGGCCGCGCGCAGGGCGGTGGCCCCCGCCTCCCGGTCGGCCCGCTGCCCGAGGTGGCAGCGCGCGAACCCGAGCTCCGCCAGCGTCAGCGCCGCCTCCGGCGCGAGTCCGCCCCGTTCCGCCGTCGTCAACGCCGCCGCGAAGTGCCGCTCGGCCTGCGGCAGGTCGCCGAAGGTGGTGGCGAGCATCCCGAGCACCCGGTCGGTCAGCACCCAGTGGAGCTGGCCGGCGAAGGGCAGCAGGGCGGCGTGCCTTTCGCGCGCCAGCACCGGGTCGCCCCGCAGCGCGGCGACCAAGCCGAGCTCGGCGAGGGCCGGCGCGCGCGGCACCGCCGCCGGCCCGAGGCCGGCCACCAGCCGCTCGGTCTCGGCGACCACCCGGTCGGCCGCCTCCCGGTTCCCGACCAGTTCCTGCGCCGTCGCGAGGCAGCCGATGTACCACGCCAGCGTCGCCGGCCCGCTCGGCCGGAAGCCGTCGATCGCCTCCTCCAGCAGGGCGACGGCCTCGGCGTGCCGTCCCCGCAGCAGGAGCGAGAAGGCGGCGACCTTGCGCTGGAACGCGCGCGGCTCGGCACTGTCGAGGCGCGAGGTCTCTCGCTCCGCGACCCGGAGCTGGGCCTCGGCCTCCTGCCAGCGGCCGCGGCTGACGTGCAGCAGTGCCAGCCACGCCGCCGCGTGGCGCAGGGCCCACGGGTCGCCGGCGGCGCGTCCGTGGTCGCGCCGCCGCAGGGTGGCCCGTTCCGAGGCGTCGAGGTCGCCGGTCCAGTAGGCATGGGTGCTGAGCGCGCCGCAGACTTCCGCCGCGAGGTCGGCCTCCCCGGCGGCCAGCGCCCCCGCCAGCGCCTCCGGCAGCAGTGCCGCCCCCTGCCGCAACCGGCCGGAGCGGATCAGCGCGTTGGCCAGCACGAGGCGGGCGCGCGCCGCCGGCACGGCTGAGACGGCCCGGTGCCGCTCGCCGATCGCCAGCGCCTCCTCGCCGGCCGCCAGCGCCGTGGCGTAGTCCCCGGTGCTGAGGCCGGCGATCCCGGCGAGGTCGACCAGCACCTCGGCCCGCTCCAGCGCGCCGGCGGCGTCGGCGGTCGCCGGCAGCAGGGCCAGCGTCTCCCGCAGCAGCGCGGTCGCCTCCGGGAATGCCTCGTGCCGGGCAAGGAGGAGCGCGCGGCGGCGACGGGCCGCGGCCACGGCGG
>JBDHWC010000221.1:0-4477 GCA_039809985.1 Thermomicrobiales bacterium
CAGTTGCGGGCCGTGCTGGAGCGGACCCGCGGCGACGTCACCGTCGCCGTCGTCCAGAGCCGCCTGCAGGCCGCGCTGCGCGACGCGCTCGGCGAGGGGGTCGCCCTGCCGGGAACCGGCGGCGGCGACGTCGGCGCGGGCCCCGACGTGCCCGCGTGACCCGCCATCGCGCGCCTTGAGGAAGAGGAGTCCGGCGGCCGGCACGAGGCAGACGACCAACGACGCCCTGGCGGCGAGGGGCATCGCGACCCGGCCCCGCGGGAACGGCGGACGCGGCGGCTTGAACGACGGCCCCACGACCCTTCGACCCTCTGCCAGCCGCCGCGGCTGGACGAGCATGGCATCCCACCATCGGCCCGTCGTTCGACCCGCCAGCATTGGCGCGGCCCGTCTGGCCGCCGCCGCCCTCGGTCAGACGGTCCGGTCGCGACTCGCGGTCCGTTCGACGTTCAGGGCGCGCAGGCCGACCGCAAAGCCGAGCGCCGCCAGCCCCCCCACCAGAACCGTCGCGGGGGATGCGCCGAGACGCTCGAACCACTGCGTGTAGAAATGGATGCCGCCGAAGATGGCGGCCGCGTTGACGACCCACCGCCGGTTGTTCCGCCATCCCCAGGCCCCGGTGGCGATCAGTCCGATGGCCCACAGGAGCGAAAAGAGTCCTGCCGGAATGACGCGATCGACCGATTCCCATTGGTCGCCCCACAGCGAGCCGATCCAGAACCCGAAGTTGACGAGAATGACCCCGGTGCGCGCGGCCGCCAGCGCCAGGCTCTGATAGGCCGCGGCAAGACGCTTCGAGAACTGATAGGTCGCCACGCTGAAGACGCTGAAGAGCACCACCGTGAGCGCCGGCTCGTTCATGCCCGGCGCGTACATGGCGTGGCGATACCCTGTTCGAGCGTCGAGACACGATGCCAGGGCGAGAACGGCAAGGACGATCAGGAACGCGTTCTGGGCAACGATGGCACCGCCCGCCAGTGCCGCGGCGACAAGCAGCAACGCGCCGACCGAACCTTCGCCAGCAACGATGACGCCGCCCCCAAACAGTAGCGCGCCGACGACCACGCAAATGTTGGCGAGGACCATCCACCACGCAACGCGCGCGTGGGTCAACGCGATGCCGGTGGCTCCGACTGCCGACCCCAAGATGATCGCCGTGGTCGGCGTTGGGACCAGCGCCAAGGCGCCGCCGCTAACGGCGGCGATCCCGAAGCCCAGCAGGATGTTGAAGGCGAGGCTGGCCGTCTCCCGAGCTGCGAATTGGCTGAATCGGTCGTGTTCGTCTTGGCTGATCTCGCCGTCGGCGAGCAACTGGTCGAGATCGATCGTGACCTTCACGCCGCCACCTCCCGCCTCGTCGCACGATGGGTCGGCCTTCGTCGGCGCGCGCGAGGCACGGTCACGGTCTGGTCCATCACTGGCATCTCCTGCCGCGCACTTCCTCGCCGGCATGCGGCACCGTCGATCGACAGCCTACTGGCCTCCCCGGGGTGGCGAATCCGTCAGAAGACGGAATCGGACGGCAGCGCAATCTCCGTCACTTTGCGGGGGCGCGACCCGCCCCGACCATCCAGAATCGAAGCGAAGCCGGAGAGGGAGGCGTTCGTGATCTCCCTGTGCCAGGACTGCCGAGCGGGGCACCGCTGAATCGGCATCGACCAGCTCGGGTCTCCGACGCGGTGGACAACAACTGGGCCGACCCGGCCGGGCACCGTCGCCCGGTGCTTGGGGGGCATGGTCCCAAGCGAGGAGCGGCCGGCGCGGTCACGTTGTGAGCAACCGCCGAACGCATCGTGACAGTGTCGCGATTGGCATCGCATCAGCACCACGATTGCGATGCGGAGCGCGGTATCGGGTGGAAGCGCATCCGATGGGCAAAGGCGGGTCGTGGTGGGCTGGCGATTCGAACGTCCTGCACAGGCGCTTGCCGCGGTCGTCCCGCGTCGGGGTTTCGTCCGCGGCGTCACACGAAGCGCCGGGATCGGCGTCATCGGCGTCCCGAAGCCGGCGCGCGCCGACGCCGCTTTGTTCGGCAGCGGGTTTGCGGCAGATCCGCCGCCCGCCGCGCCTGCGCCGAGCACCAGGTTTCCGCTGGCCCCGCCACTGGCACGCGATGTCGTCCTGCCCACCTCGTTGCAGGACATGCCGCTCGACCCACGAGCCGGCTTCGACCTGCCGACCAGCCGGTGCCGGGCGACGTTGGTTCCCCACGCCGGACTCGTCGGTTCCCGCGGTCGTGCGGAACTGCTGCTGCCAGAGCCGAGGACCATCGGCGTGGTCGCCAGTTGTCTGAACGACGTCTGGCGGATCGAGGGCGAACCCGCGGCGGCCCGCACCCCCCGACGGATCCGGCCGTCAAGCGGCCATGACGGGCCAGGGCGTGGTCGGCGAGACGAACGGCGCCGAAGCGACTTCGCGATGCAGACGCTTCCCCCCATCGCCGCAACCTGAGGCGATGGACCCGGCGCGGACCAGCGGCACGATTGGAGCCGACGGAGCCCCGCAGGAGCGATCACGGCCCAGGATTGCCGGAAGCCGTGCCGTGACCATTGCGGCAAGAACCGGTCGCACAGGCATTGCCGCACGCACAGCGTCCGGACGTGCTCGTAGCGAGGCAGTTTGGCCGATGGGTGGCCTCAACGGCGGATCGCAACAAGGGCGTTGCCCGCGGGCCTCTGGACACTGCTGCTCACGGTGCCGACCAGCGGCACGACGGCATCGCAAGGGACTCCATCCGCAGCCTGCTCGGTCCCGCGGAGTATGCCGGGCCGGCCGGACATCAACCCATCGTCGGGCTGTGCGGCGTGGACGTTGAGCGGGGCGCCCTCCCGGTAGGGAGCGGTCCGACCGACGCGACCGCGACCGCGACCGTGACCGGCCACGCCGCGGAACTGCCCAAGGCGCAGCTGGCGGCATGAGAGCCCTGCGAGGCAGAGCGCCGGGGGCTGCGCGGCAACGACCTGCCGCGGGCCGAGGCGCTGCTCGCCGTGATGGACGAGATTTACGCCGCCCTCGTCACCGTCGACTTCCCGGACGCGATCACGGGCGGCCTCCGCCGCACCACCGACCAGTTGCGGGCCGTGCTGGAGCGGACCCGCGGCGACGTGACGGTCGCGGCGGTGCAGGACCGCCTGCGGGCCGCGCTGCGCGACGCCCTCGGCGAGGGGGTCGCCCTGCCCGACACGGCCGGGCCGGACTGACCGGGAGCGTGCAGCACTCCGTCACCCCCAGCCCCCCTCCCATCGCGATCTGACCGGGGGCATCCATCGAGAAGCCGCCGCGCAGCGGCAACCCGAGGGTCCGGGGGAGGGCTTGGCCCTCCCCCGGATCAGTTTCTCCCCCTCTCCCATCGCCATGGGAGAGGGGGTTGGGGGGTGAGGGCGGTCCCGTCCAGCCCGGCCGCGAGGTGCGGGGGCCGCATCCGAACGGCTCACTCCCCCTTGTCAGCCATCGCCATGGGAAAGGGGGCTGGGAGCGCGGGGGCCCGTCGATCAGCTCGTCGACGACCCTTGGCTCGGCACCGCCGAGAGGTCGACCGGCGTGCCGGCCGCGTAGCCGTTGGCCTCCATCCAGCCGGCGGGCACCTCGAGCACCCACTGCACCGGCTCCGGGGAGGCGTAGACCGGCATCTGGGCGTCGGGGGTGTCGGCGGGCATCGGGCAGACGTTCTCGGCCGCGCCGACGACCTGCGTGCCGTCGATCCAGACGATGTCCAGGCAGAAGCGCATCCCCTTCATCCAGAAGGTCTGCTGCCGCGCCTGCGTGTCGAGGAAGAGCATCCCCGTGCCCGGCTCGAGGCCGTCGCGGTAGCCGAGGCCCCGCTCCCGCTCCTCCGGCGTGACCGCCAGCTCGACCGCCAGCGGCGTCGTGCCGACCGTGATCTGGGCCACCTGCCGGTCCGGCACCTGCGCCTGCCACGGCGGCCGCACCACCGTCGTCTGGGCGAAGAGCGAGGCAGCCAACAGCCACGCCCCGACCGCGACGCCGAAGACCGTCACCGACCGCGTCCCGACCGCGTCCTCCGTGTTCCGGTTCCGCATCAGCCCACCTCCTGCGCCGGAGCATAGTGCAAGTCGGGGCGGGACGACCCGCCGGGCTACCGCCGCGCCGGCCCGCCGCGCTCCCCAGCCGCCGCGCCGAGGTCGTCGGCCGCGGCGGTCAGCAGCGCGGCGCAGCCGGCGACGCCGGGCACGGTCAGGTCGACGGTGTCGAGCACCCGGCGCGGCGTCTCCGGCCCGACGACCCCGACCGAGAGGGTCGCCATCCCCTCCGCCCGCAGCGCGGCCAGCGCCTCGAAGCCGTCGACGTCGGTGGCGTCGTCGCCGAGGAAGACGAACCCGCGCAGCCCCAGCCCGCGCACGAGCTCGGCGAGCGCGGTTCCCTTGTTGACGACGACGCGGGGCCGCAGCTCGAGGATCGCCCGCCCCTCGGTCACCCGCAGCCCGTGGCGGGCGGCGGCCCCGGCCACCAGCGGCGC
>JBDHWC010000222.1:0-4398 GCA_039809985.1 Thermomicrobiales bacterium
ATTCATTTGCTCCCCCTCTCCCGCCGCGGCGGGAGAGGGGGCTGGGGGGTGAGGGCGCGATCGCGGCGGGCCCGGTCACGAGACCCGGATACCGCTTTCGATCAGACACCTCCCCTTGTCAGCGCGACGGGAGACGGGGCCGGGGGTGAGGGCGGCCCCGGCGGATTCGGCTGACTGACCGGCTGTCGCTTTCGGCCGGATGCTTCTCCTCGTCAGGCGGGCTCGCCTCACGGGCGGAGCCTCCCCGTGTGACCTGCGCCTACTCGTTGTCCTTGCCCGGGTGCAGCAGCTTGCCGACGCGGTCCTTGATGTCGTCGAGCGTCTTGGCGCGGGGGTCGACGGTGCCGTCGATGGCGTGGCCCCAGGCGATGGTGTTCGGCGGCTGGCTCGAGGCTCCCGACTTCGGACGCTCGGCGGCTGCCGGGGCCGACGGTGCCGCGCCGCCGAGGAGCGCGGCGGCCATCCCGGTCGCCGGCGGCGCGACCTCCGGGTTGAGGCCGACGACGGAGGCCGGGGCGACGTCGACCGCGCCCAGCTCGCGCAGGACGAACGCCCAGTCGCCCGCCGTCTCCCGCAGCCGGTCGTAGCGGCCGGACGCTCCTCCGTGGCCGGCGCCCATCACCATCCGCAGCAGGATCGGGTGGTCGCCGTGCTGCATCGTCCGCAGCTTGGCGGTCCACTTCGCCGGCTGCCAGTACGGCACTTGGTCGTCGGCGATGCCGCCGGTGATCAGCATCGACGGGTAGCGGTGGTGGACGACGTTGTCGTAGGGCGAGTAGGCCGCGATGTAGTCGTGGTACGCCGGCTCGGCCGGGTTGCCCCACTCGACGAACTCCCCCGTCGTCAGTGGCAGCGAGGGGTCGAGCATCACCCGCAGCACGTCGACGAACGGCACCCACGCGACCACGGCCCGCGGCAGGTCGGGGCGCAGGTTCACGACCGCGCCCATCAGCAGGCCGCCCGCGCTGCCGCCGGCGAAGGCGAGCCGGTCGCGGTCGGCGACGCCCTGCTCGACGAGGTGCTCGGCGACGGCGACGAAGTCGGTGAAGGTGTTGGTCTTCTTGAGCAGCTTGCCGTCCTCGTACCAGAAGCGGCCGCGCTCCTGCCCGCCCCGGACGTGGGCGATCGCGAACGCCACCCCGCGGTCGACCAGCGACAGATGGGAGCTGCGGAACGCGGGATCGCTGCTGGACCCGTAGGAGCCGTAGCCGTAGAGGAGGAGCGGGCCGGGCTGGTCGGCCCGGTCGGCCAGCCGGAGGAGCGTGATCGGGATCCGCTCGCCGTCCTTCGCCTTCGCCCAGAGCCGCTCGACCCGGTAGCGCGCCGGGTCGTGGCCGCTCGGGACCACGTCCTGCTTGACGACGCTGCGCTCGCCGCTGCGGGCGTTGACCTCGAGCACGGTCTTCGGGGTGACCGGCGAGCTGTAGACGACGCGGAAAGTGTCGCTGGCGAAGGTCGGGTTGCGCGCCAGCTCGACCTCGAACGCCGCCTCGTCGAACGGGAGCATCGTCATCTCGCCGCCGTGCGGCAGCACCCAGACCTGGGCGTTGGCGTTGGAGCGGCCCTCGACGACGAGGTAGTCCTCGTGGACGTCGAGGTCGGAGACGAGGCGGATCGGGTCGTGGGCGACGACGGTGTCGCGTTCCTCCGGGTGCATCACCGGGGCGCGCTCGACCTTGAAGTTGGTCGCGCCGTCGGCGTTGGTCCGGATCAGGAAGTCGCCGCCGAGGTGCTCGAGGAAGTAGAGGACGCCCGGCTGCCGGGCGGCGAAGAGGGCCCAGCGCCCCTCCGGCCGGTCGGCGCTGCGGTAGCGGACCTCGCTGCTCTCGGCGCAGGCGCTGGTCAGGAAGAGGACCTGGCCGTCGTTCGACCGCTCGAGGCCGAGGTCGAACACCTCGTCCTCCTCGGTGTAGATCAGCTCGTCGTGCGCCGGGTCGTCCCCGAGCCGGTGGCGCAGGAGCTGGTGGGAGCGGAGGGCGTCGTCCTGCCGCAGCCAGAAGAAGGTCGCGTTGTCGTTGGCCCACGCGATGTCGGCGGCGTGCTCGAATTCCTCCGGCAGGGTCTTGCCAGTGGCGAGGTCCTTGACCCGCAGCGTCTCCTCGAGGCCGCCGGTCTCGTTCAGGAGGTAGGCGAGCTTGGTGTGGTCGGGGCTCGGCTCCCAGCCGCGCAGGTTGATGTAGCCGGTCCGCAGCATCCGGTTGAGGTCGAGCAGGACCTCCTCCGGGCCGTCGGCGCCATGCCGCCGGGCGAGGATCGGGTACTGCAGGCCCTCCTCGGTCCGCTCGTAGTAGTGCCAGCCGTCCCACGGCACCGGGGCGGTCGTGTCGGTCTGTTGGACGCGGCCGAGCATCTCTTGGTAGAGCGTTTCCTCGAGCTCGGCGAGCGGGGCCGCCACCGCCTTCCGGTAGGCGTTCTCGGCCTCGAGGTAGGCGACCACGTCGGGGTCGTCGGGGTTCTCCAGCCACGCGTAGTCGTCGGCGATCTCGACCCCGCTGAAGGTGCGGGTCTGCGGCCGCTTCTCGGCGACGGGCGGCATGGCGGCACTGGCGCTGGCGGGCGCGGCGGTCTGCGCCTTCTTCCTCGGCATGGTGGTCCCTCCCGGCGCGGCGGCCGGCGTCGCGTGCTCCCCCGATGTCGCGCGAACCTTAGCACCGAGCCCGCCGGGGGCGTCGCCGCGTGGCGACCGGCGGCGACGGTCGACGCTCGCCGTCCGGCCGCGCCGTCGGACTCGCGGAACGTCCACCGGGGAGGGCAGGCCCCCCCCTCGTCGTGGCCGGTGGCGGGGTGTTCGCTCAGTCCGCGGCGACCGCCTCCTGGGCCGGGGCCGGCTTCCAGCGGAGGTTGAGGTTGCGGTTCGCGCCGACCTCGTCCAGCCGCTTGTACTCGGTGGCGTGCGGCGCGGCGACGACGTAGTCGGGGTTGGTCTCCGCCTCGTCGGCGATCTGGAGCATGGCGTCGACGAAGAAGTCGAGGCTCTCCAGCGACTCGGTCTCGGTCGGCTCGATCATCAGCGCCTCGGGCACCACCAGCGGGAAGTAGACGGTCGGCGGGTGGATGCCGAAGTCGAGCAGCCGCTTGGCGATGTCGAGGGCACGGACGCCGAGCGCCTTCTGCCGGCTGGCGGAGAAGACGACCTCGTGCATGCAAGTGCGGTCGTAGGGGAGGTCGTAGCGCTCCTGCAGGCGGGCCCGCAGGTAGTTGGCGGAGAGGACGGCGTCCTCGCTGACTTGGCGCAGGCCGGCCGCGCCGTGCATCCGGATGTAGGTGTAGGCGCGGACGAACATCCCGAAGTTGCCGTGGAAGCCGTGGACCCGGCCGATGCTCCGGGCCGGCTCGAACCACTCGAAGCGGTCGCCGTCCGGCTCGGCGACGCGGCGGACGCGCGGTCCCGGCAGGTACTCCTCCAGCCCGGCCCGGACGCCGACCGGCCCGGAGCCGGGGCCGCCGCCGCCGTGCGGGGTGGAGAAGGTCTTGTGCAGGTTGAAGTGCATGACGTCGAAGCCGAGGTCGCCCGGGCGGACGACGCCGAGGATGGCGTTGAAGTTCGCGCCGTCGTTGTAGACGAGGCCGCCCGCCTCGTGCACGAGCCGGACCACCTCCTCGACGTGCTCGTCCCAGAGGCCGAGGGTGTTCGGGTTGGTGATCATCAGGCCGGCGGTGTCCGGCCCGAGCGCCGCCGCGAGGGCGGGGAGGCTGACGTTGCCGCGCTCGTCGGAGGGGACGGTGACGACCTCGAAGCCGCTCATCACGGCGGTGGCCGGGTTGGTGCCGTGGGCGGAGTCGGGGACGAGGATCTTCGTCCGCCCGAACTCGCCGCGGTCGTGGTGGTGGGCGCGGATGATCTTGACGCCGGTCATCTCGCCGTGGGCGCCGGCGGCGGGCTGGACGCCGACCGCGGCGAAGCCGGAGATCTCGGCCAGCATCTCCTGCAGTTCCCAGACCAGCTCCAGCGCGCCCTGCACGGTCCGCTCGTCCTGCAGGGGGTGGATGCCGGCGAAGCCGGGGAGGCGGGCGACCGCCTCGTTGATCTTCGGGTTGTACTTCATGGTGCACGAGCCGAGCGGGTAGAAGTTGATGTCGACGGCGTGGTTCTTCTGGCTGAGGCGGGTGAAGTGGCGGATGACGTCGATCTCGCTCACCTCGGGCCAGTCGAGCCGCTCGCGCGTCAGCTCGGCCGGCGGCGCGGCGGCGGGGACGTCCGGGGCGGGCATCCGCACGCCGCGCCGGCCCGGCTTGCTCAACTCGAAGATCAACGGCTCGACCGCCATCCCGCCCTGTCCCTCGTGGCCGCCCCGCGGGCGTTCCCGTGACGGCGGCGCGCCTGCTGCAATCGCGGGCGATGGTAGCACGGTGGTTTGAGTCGGGGAGTCGGGGAGTCGGGGAGTCGGGGAGTCGGGG
>JBDHWC010000223.1:0-4369 GCA_039809985.1 Thermomicrobiales bacterium
AGGGGGAGCTGGCGGCGGTGGCGCCGGGGGCGGTGCGGGGGCTGCCGGCGGGGGCGGAGCTGAGGGCGGGGCCGGCGAGCGCGGCGGCGGCGGCGCTGCAGGCGGTGAGGCACCACGGCAGGCGGCAGGGGGGCGGCCACGGCAAGCCCGGCAAGGGGGGCAAGGCCGGCCGGAAGTAGAACGCACCCAACGCGATGCGCGACGGGGCTCCCGAAGCGGGGACCCCGTTCCGGCTGTTCGCCAACCGAGGTTGACGGGGCTCTCCTTGCGGGAGGCGTCCTCCGACTTCGCGCCGTGGCGGGAGCGTCCGATGGCGCACGCATCCGGGGCCGATTCCCCGGCGGCCCAGTCCCTGCGCGGCACCCCCTCTTCAGCCGGGTGCCGGAGCCGGTCCTGCAGCGGCCGCAGCGCGACAGCTGGGTGCGGCGCTACCCGGCCAACCAAGTGCTCTGGAACGAAGGGGGTCCGGGCGACGCCCTGCTGGTGCTGGAGGCGGGCCTGCTCCGGGTCAGCCGCTTCACCAACCTCGGGCAGGAGGTGGTGCTGGCGGTGCTGGAGCCGCCGGCGGTCCTCGGCGAGCTCGCGCTGCTCGACGGCGCGCCGCGCGACGCCTCGGTGCTCGCCCAGCGGCCGGTGACGGTCCGCTTCGTGCCGCGCTCGACCTGCGTCGACCTGGTGCGCTCCGAGCCGACGATGGTCGACGGGCTGCTCCGGGTGCTGGCCGGCTGGGTCCGAGCCGGGAACGCGCGGCACGTGGCGACCGTCGCGCTCGACGTGCCGGGCCGGTTCGCGGCGTGGCTGCTGGCCCGGGCCGACCGGCCGGGGGCGAACGGGCGGGGGGTGCTCGCTCGCAGCCAAGGCGAGCTGGCCGCCGAGCTGGGGACCACCCGGGCGACCCTGAACCGGGTGACCAAGGGGTTCGAGGCGCTCCACCTGATCGCGGTCGATGGCGACGCCGTACGCGTGCTCGACCGGGACGAGCTGGCCTACTACACGGCCGACCCGGCCGACGGCTAGCGGGCCGCCTGTGGCCGCCTGGCCCGCCGGCGAGGTCACCTTCCTCTTCATCGACCTCGTGGGCAGCACCGTCCTCTGGGAGTGCTACCCGGAGCAGATGCCCCACGCCTACGAGATCCACGACGCCGCGCTGCGGACGGCGGCCGAGGCCGCAGGCGGCATCGTCTACAAGGCGATCGGGGACGCCTTCCAAGTGGCCTTCGCCGACCCAGCGGCGGCGCGGGCCGCGCCGCCCAGCTCGCCCTCGCCCGGGCGGCGTGGCCGACGCCCGGCCCGCTCCAGGTCCGGATGGCGGTCCACCGCTGCCCGGCGGCACCGGCGGACGGCGACTACCGAACCCCGAACCTGAACCGGCTCGGTCGGCTCCTCTCGGCCGCGCATGGCGGGCAGGTGCTCGTCTCCGTGGCGGCGGCGCGGGACGGGCTGCCGGACGACTTGCGGCTTGATTCGGAAGGAGCACGTCGATGCCGAGGTTCATGGCGACGCAACGCCCTTGCGGCGGTCGGGCGGCACCCGTGCCGCCCCGGTCGGGGCGACCGGCCGAAGGCGTCGCCTCCGGCGGGGGAGCAGCGAGCGGCGACGGCGACCCGGCTGCCGCGGACGACGACGAGGCACCACCACGCCGATGCGGGTCCGATTCTCGGGCGCGCGACGCGGCCATGGTCCGGCCGCGGTGAGCGGTTCCTCGCCGCTGCCTTCGCCGGAGAGCCTGGGCTTGGCGTGAGACCTCGGACGGTGCCGAGAGCGCGTTGGGGACCCCGGCCCATGTCGGCACGTGCGACACAGGTTTCGGCCTGATCCGGACGTGGGGCGTGGAGACTCGGGGCAAATGCGCGGCAGCCGCCCAGCGGTGTCGCCTGCGTCACCGACCGGACCCGAGCGGGTCGGCCGAGGGGGCTGGCAGTCGGGGGGAACGGTCGCTAAGATGCGAGGGCGACCTTCGGCTACCGTCCCGTCGTCTCACCCCGAGGAGAAGCGCCATGGCCACCGGTTCCGACCACACCCGCCTGGCAGCGAGAGAGCTCGCGGCGATCGACCTGACGATCACCAGCCTGATGCAGGCCGGCTACCCGCTCGACCGGGCCAGCGGCTCCGGCAACCCGTACGAGATCATGGCCGAGGCGGTCGCCGACGCGCACCACCCGTTGGTCGAGCTGAACGACCGCGACCGCGAGATCATCGCCCAGATCAAGGACCTCGCCAGCCAGCTGAGCGTCCGCACCTCGCTGCCGGAACTGCTCGCCGCTCGCAAGCAACTCGTCTCCGGCGGCTAGCGGCGGCGGGGGCGGTGCCCGCGTTGGCCGGGGATCCCCGGCTCGCGACGCTGGCGGCGCTGTTCGTTGTCTGGTGGGCGGTCAGCGCCGTCAACCAGATCGGCTTCGGGCGGCTGACCCGCGGCCTGCGGCGACGACTGCCGCTCGGGGTGATCCCCTTCTACACCTTCTTCGCGCCCAACCCGGCGCGGGCCGACTCCCGCCTCGTCTGGCGGGCCGGCGACGGGTTTACTTGGGACGGCTGGCAGGAGGTGCACTTCGGGCGGACGCCGCCGGCGGTGCGCTGGCTGGTCAATCCCCACCTGGTCGAGAACAAGGCCGTCACCGACTTGGTCAACTCGCTGCACCGGCTGCCGCCCGGCACGGTGGAGGACCGCACGGCACTCTTCAGCAGCGCCTACCTCGGCCTGCTCGGGCTGGTCGAGCCGCAGGCGCGCCGGACCGGCCGACCCGAGGTCCAGTTCGCCGTCGTCGAAACGGCGTGGGGCGGGCGCGAGCGCTCGCTCCGGGTCGTCTTCCTCTCCGAGGCGCACGCGGTGGGGGACGGGCGTGTTCGCTGAGCCGGACCTGCTCGTCTCCCGCCTGCTCTTCGTCGGGCTGGTGATCGAGGCGGTGGAGGCGTTGCGGCTGCGCCGCGCCTACGCCGACGGCGGCCTCTTCTCCCGGGCGATGCTCGGCATCGTCGTCGGCGGCGTGCGTCCCGAGCTGCGACTCGGGGCGACGCATGGCGGGATGAGGGCGGTGACGGTCGCGGCCCTGGTCCAAGCGGCGGCAGCGGGCATCGTCATCGGCGTCGGCACCGGCGTGCCGGCCGGGATGGCCGCCGCGATCGTCTGCCTCGTCGCCAACGGCTACCTGCGGACGCGGCGGCAGATCGGCGGCAGCGGGGCGGAGCAACTGAGCTTCATCGTGCTGGTCGCCTTCGGGCTGGTCGTGCTCGCCGGGGCGGGGGAGGGGGCGCGCCAGCTGGGCGACGGCTTTGTCGCCGCCCAGCTGGCGCTCGCCTACGTCGCCTCCGGCGCGGCGAAGGCGCTCTCTCCGACGTGGCGGCGGGGCGAGGCGATGGCCGGCATCTTCGCCACCGAGGCGTACGGCACGTCGCGGCAGGCGGCGTTCCTCGCTGCCCGCCCGTGGCTCGACCGGCTGCTCTGCTGGGCGACCATCGGCTGGGAAGTGACGTTCCCGTTGGCCCTGTTCGCGCCGGTGCCGGTCACGGTCGCGATCCTCGCGGGGGGCGTGCTGTTCCACGCCGCCTGCGCGGTGCTGATGGGGCTCAACCGCTTCTTCTGGGCGTTCTGCGGGTGCTACCCGGCGGTCTGGACCACCTCGATGCTGCTGCGGTGAGCGGGGGTGGCCGGCGGCGGCGATCCCGACTCGTCCTCGGGTGAGGATGACGCGGCAACCGGATGGATTGGCGAACGGGATCGACAGCGCATCGGTCGGGAGCGGGGAGGCTGCATGAACCTGACGGCCGAGGGCGGCGTCGCGCAGGGGATGGTGCTGGCGAGCCTGATCGGCGGCTTCGCCCTGGCGGTGATCGGCGCACTGGTCGCGGCGTTCCCGCGGCGGGAGGGGCGGCAGCTCGACACGCCGCTCGACCGCGCCCTCGCCTGCCTCGCGGTCGCCGCGACGGTGATGATGGTCAACGTCTGGACCGGGATCGTCTTCTTCCTCGACGACGGCGACGACCGGGGGACGATCGCGGCACTCTTCTATGCTGGTCTGTTCGTCGGGGTTGCGGCAGCCGGGCTCGCGTTGGCCGAGATGGTCGCGATCCGGGCACCGACGCTGCGGCGGGCCGTCTGGGCCCTGTTCGCCGTGCTGCTCGCCGCCGAGGCGGCATTGGCGCTGGCGTTCCTTCGCTGACCGGGGTGCGCCGACCGCGCGCCAGCGACAGCGGCCCCGGGCGACCAAACTGGCTGCACCCACGGAGGAAACACGCATGGAAGGACCGACGATCGACCGAATGGCGCGCGCCTTCGCCGGGCGCGACAGCCGACGGGGCTGCCTGCGGGCGGCGGCGGGAATTGCCGCGGCCGCCGTGGCCGAGCGGGCAGTGGCTGCGCCGGCGGCGGCGC
>JBDHWC010000224.1:0-4340 GCA_039809985.1 Thermomicrobiales bacterium
CCGTCGCCGCCGCCGACGCCGCGGCCGAGGCGGCGATCCGGGACCGCTACCCGGCGTGCGCCCTGCGCGGGCGGGAAGGGCACCCCTTTGCCGCCCGGTTGCGGGCCAACGCGCCGGTGCTGGTGCCCTTCGCGGCCGACGACGCCGACAGCGCCGCGTGGCTCGACGGCGACCCGCCGGCCTCCCTCCTGGTCGTGCCGCTGCTGACCCGGGGCGAGCTGTTCGGGTTGATGACCTTCCTCCGCGACGACCCGGCGACCCCCTTCGACGAGACCGACGCCGCACTGGCGCACGAGCTCGGCCGCCGCGCCGCCGCCGCCCTCGACATCGACCGACTCTACGCCGACGAGCAGACCGCCCGCCGCAACGCCGAGGCGGCGACCGGCCGGATCGGCCGTCTGCAACGGCTGACCGCCGCCCTCGCCGAGGCGCTGACGGTCGAGCAGGTGGCGCGCATCGTCGTCAGCGAGGGGATCGCCGCGGTCGGCGCGCGCTGCGGCACCCTCGGCCTCCTCGCCGACGACGGGGTCTCGGTCGAGATCGTCGGCGCGGCCGGCCGCGAACTGGCCGGGTCGGCCCCGCGCGACCGCTTCCCGCTCGACGCGGCGACCCCCTATGCCGAGGCGGTCCGCACCGGCGAGCCGCGTTTGCTCGGCACCGCGGCCGAGGCGGTGGCCCGCTACCCCGCTCTGCGCGATCGGGTCGGAGAGCGGCGGCAGGCGTTCGCGGCGGTGCCGCTGCTGATCGAGGGCCGCTCGCTCGGCGCGATCGCCCTGAACTTCGCCGAGGAGCGGGCGTTCACGCCGGAGGAGAGCGACTTCCTGCTCGCGCTCAGCCGCCAGAGCGCGCTGGCGATCGAGCGGGCCCGGCTCTACGCCGCTGAGCGCAACGCGCGCACCGACGCCGAGGCGGCCCGCTCCCGGCTCGCGTTCCTGGCCGAGGCGAGCGTCGCCCTCGCTGCCTCGCTCGACTACGCGACCACCCTGCGCCGGGTGGCAGAGTGGGTCGTGCCGTCGCTCGCCGACTGGTGCACGATCCACATCCTGCGCGAGGACGGCGAGGTCGAGAACCTCGTCGTCGCCCACGCCGACCCCGGCAAGATCGAGTGGGCCCGCGGCTTGCAGCAGCGGCTGCGGGTCGACCTCGAGCGGCGGACCGGGATCGCCGAGGTGCTGCGGACCGGCGTCCCGAAACTGCTCGACTCGGTCACCGCCGAGGCGCTGGTCGGCGGCGACGCCTGCCGGGAGACGGGCGAGGCGCTGCGGGGGCTGGACCTCAGCTCGGCGATGGTCGTGCCGCTCGTGGCGCAGGGCGAGACGCTCGGCGCGCTCGCGCTCGTCGCCGACGAGTCGGGCCGCCACTACGACGAGGAGGACCTCCGCTTCGCCGAGGACCTCGCCCGCCGCGCCGCCGCCGCGGTCTCCAACGCCCGCCACTACCTGGCCGAGGAGTTGGCCCGCCGCGAGGCCGAGCGCGCCAACGTCGGCAAGACCCGGCTGCAGGCGATCACCGCCGCCCTCGCCGAGGCGACCACCCCGGAGGACGTCGCCCGGGTCCTCGCCACCGACGGCGCGCGGGCCCTCGGTGCCGTCTCCGGCGTCGTCGTCCTCCGGCAGGAGGACGACACCTACCGGATCGCGCGGGCGGAGGGGTACGACCCCGACGTCGTTCGCCGCTGGGAGACGTTCCACCCGCGGGCGGAGCAGCCGCTGGCCGAGGCGCTGCGCGACCAGCGGCCGGTCGTCGTCGGCTCGCTGGCCGAGCTGCGGGAGCGCTACCCGCGGCTGCACGCCGCGCTCGGCGAGCGGGCCCGGCCGGGGATGGTCGCCATCCCGATCCTCTACGAGGGGCGGGCCCTCGGCGCGCTCGGCCTCGGCTTCGACCGCGAGGTCGCGCTCGAGGAGGACGACGCCGCGCTCGTCACCGCCCTCGCCCGCCAGAGCGCGGTCGCCCTCGAGCGGGCCCGGCTCTGGCAGGCCGAGCGGCAGGCCCGGGCGCAGGCGCAGACCGCCGAGCGGCTGGCCCGGCGCGAGACCGACCGCATCGCGGCCCTCGCCGAGCTCTCGCGGGCGATCGCCGAGGCGGAGCTCGACCTGCCGGCCGCGCTCGACGCCGCGGCCCGGATCACCGCCGACCAAGTCGGCGACTGCGCCGTGATCCGGCTCGTCTCCGAGGACGGCGAGTGGATGGACATCACCGCCGTCGCCCACGCCGACCCCGCCCGGCTTGCCGCCTTCGCCGCCGTGATCGGCCCCCGCCGCCACGTCGGCGACGGCTCGATGTCGGCCGGGGTGCTGGCGAGTGGCGAGCCGCTGCTCTTCGCCGACGACGGCGACGCCGCCCCGACCCACCGCGCCCGCTGGCGGCAGTTCGCGGCGGCCGGGGTCGGCGGCGTGCTGGTGGTGCCGCTTCGGGCCCGCGGTCGGCGGATCGGCACGCTCGGGCTGCTGCGCGAGGAGCGCAACGGCCCCTACGCCCCCGACGAGGTGCCGTTCGTGCAGGAGCTGGCCGACCGGGCCGCGCTCGCCATCGACAACGCTCGGCTCTACCGCGAGGCCCGCGACGCCGTTCGCGACCGCGACGAGTTCCTCTCGGTCGCCGCCCACGAGCTGCGGACGCCGGTGACGACCGTCAAGGGGTACGCCCAGCTGCTGCGCCGGACGCAGGACCGCGACGGGTTCGCCTCCGACCGGGCCCGGCAGTTCATCGACGCGATCGACGGCGCCTCCGACCGGTTGCGGCTGCTGACCGACGACCTGCTCGACGTCTCGAGGCTGCGGCTCGGCAAGCTGCCGCTGCGGATGCGCCCGGTTGAGCCGGCGGCGCTGGTCGCGGCGGCGGCGCGGCGCGCCCGGGAGCAGCTCGGCGACGCCCACCCGGTGACGACCGCGATCGCGCCGGAGGTCGCGGGCCGGACGGTGGAGGCCGACCCCGACCGGATCGACCAGATCCTCAGCAACCTGCTCGACAACGCCGCCAAGTACTCGTCGGACGGCGCGCCGATCCACGTCGCGGTCGCGCCGGAGGCCGACGGCGTGCTGGTCTCGGTCCGGGACGAGGGGATCGGCCTGCCGCCGCACGAGTTGGAGCTGGTCTTCGAGCCGTTCCGCCGCGCCTCCAACGCCGAGCGCGCCAACCTGCCGGGCCTCGGGCTCGGCCTCGCCATCTGCCAGAGCATCGCCGAGCGCCACGGCGGCCGGATCTGGGCCGAGTCGGCCGGTGAGGGGCTCGGCACCACGCTGCGCCTCTGGCTGCCGGCGGAGGCCGCCGCGGCGGGTCAGGAGACGGAAGCCGAGATTCGGGAGCGGGCGGCGGAGGCTCCGGCGGCCGGGTAGCACTCTCCCGGCCTGTTCCCTCGCCCGCTATTCCCCCAGCCGCAGCGACAGCACCTGCGAGACGCCGTCCGCGCCCATGCTGACCCCGTAGAGGGTGTCGGCGATCTCGATCGTGCCCCGGTTGTGGGTGACGACCACCACCTGTGTCTGGTCGGCGAGGGCGCGCAGTCGCTCGCGGACGCGGACGATGTTCGCCTCGTCGAGGGCGGCGTCCACCTCGTCGAGCAGGCAGAAGGGGGCCGGGTTCACTTGCAGGATGGCGAAGAGGAGCGCGGCGGCGGTCAGCGCCCGCTCGCCGCCGGAGAGGAGGGCGAGGCTCTGCAGCCGCTTCCCCGGCGGCTGCGCCACGATGTCGATGCCGGGGTCGCCGCGACCCGGCTCGTCCCCGCCGGTCAGCAGCAGCTTGGCCGCGCCGCCCCCGAAGAGGACGGCGAAGTTCTCGGCGAAGGCGGCGGCGACCCGGGCGAACGTCTCGTCGAAGCGGAGCCGCATCGAGCGGTGGAGGTCGGCCAGCAGGTCGCGCAGGGCGGCGGCGGCCTCGTCGACGTCAGCCAGCTGCTCCCGCAGGAACGTCTGGTGGGCGGCCTCCCGCTCGTAGTCGGCGACCGCCTCCTCGCCGACGTAGCCGGTCCGTCGCAGCCGTTCCTTCAGCCGGGTGATCTCGCGCTCGCGGGATGCGGGGTCGGCGGGGGGCTCGGCCTCGTCCCCGGCCGCCTCTGCCTCCCGCAGCAGTGCCTCCGGGTCCGCGCCGTCGAGTTCGTCGGCGACGCGACGGAGGAGGGCGCGGAGGTCGCCCTGGGCCCGCTCCAGCTCGAGGTCGGCGGCGTGGGTGGTGCGTTCCCGCTCCAGCGCCGCCTGTCGGGCGGACTCCAGCGTGCCGGCAAGCTGGCGGGCCGCCGACTCGGCTTCGCGCAGCGCGGCCTCCAGCGGGGCGCGGGCGGCCCCGAGCGCGGCGACGTCGGCGGCGAGGGCGGCGGCGTCCCGCTCCAGCTGGGCGTGGGCCCC
>JBDHWC010000225.1:0-4322 GCA_039809985.1 Thermomicrobiales bacterium
GCGAGACCCGGACACCGTTATCCCTTGGATGTCTCCCCCTGTCAGCCGCCGCCGCGGGAGAGGGGGCTGGGGGGTGAGGGCGGCCCCGACGGGACCGACCCCGAGGGGCGAGAACGGCTGTCGATCGGATGCCTCCCCTGCCAGCCGCCGGCGCGCCGGGACTTCAGGCCAGCGCCTGCTCGAGGTCCGCCCAGAGGTCCTCCAGCGCCTCGATGCCGACCGAGCAGCGGACGAGGGCGGGGTCGGCGACCTCGCCAGCCCAGCGGGCGCGGCGCTCGATCAGCGACTCGACGCCGCCGAGACTGGTAGCTGGGACCCAGACGCGGACGCGCTCGGTCAGCCGGGTGGCCGCCGCCGCGCCGCCGCGGACGACGATCGAGAGCATCGCGCCGTACGCCCCGTCCATCTGGCGGCTGGCGACGGCGTGGCCGGGGTCGTCCGGCAGTCCCGGGTAGTGGACGCGGCCGACGGCGGGGTGGGCGGCGAGCCGCTGCGCGAGGGCCAGCGCGGTGGCCGACTGGCGGCGGACCCGGAGCGGCATCGTCTGCATGCCGCGGCGGGCCAGCCAGCAGGAGAGGCCGTCCGGCTGGGTGCCCTGCCGCGAGCGGCGGGTCCGCAGCCGGGCGGCGAGGTCGGGGTCGTCGCAGACGACCGCGCCGAGCAGGAGGTCGCTGTGGCCGCCGATGTACTTGGTCGCGCTGTGCATCACCGCGGTCGCGCCGTGGCGGAGCGGGTGCTGGAGGACGGGGGTGCCGAAGGTGCTGTCGCAGCACCACGGGACGCCCTTGGCGGCGGCGAGCGCGCCGAGGGCGGCGAGGTCGGCGACGCGGATCAGCGGATTCGTCGGCGTCTCGGCCCAGAGCAGCGACGCGCCGTCGAGCGCCTGCTCGACCGCGCCGAGGTCGGTCTGGTCGACGAGGCGCAGCTCGACCCCGAGGGCGGCCAGCCGCTCGGCGCTGTGGGCGCGGATGGTGTAGTAGGCGTCGTCGGGCATGACGACGGCGGTCCCCGGCCGGGCCTCGTCGATCAGCGCGTTGGCGGCGGCCATCCCGGCGTTGAAGACGACCCCGTGCGCGCCCCCCTCGAGCCGGGCGAGGCCGATTTCCAGCGGCTCCCAGGCGGGGCTGCTGCTGCGGCCGTAGGTGTGGCCGCCGATCTGGTCGCCGGGGGCGACGAAGGTGGCGGCGACGTGGATCGGCGGGGCCACCCCCTCGCCCGGCAGATGGCCGATCCCGGCGTGGACGGCGACCGTCTCCGGGGCGAGCGCGTCGGGTTCGTGGTCGGGCACGTTCAGGCCTCCAACCCGGACCGGATTCGCCCGTTCGCCGCGCCGTCGTGGCCGTTCGCGTTTCCGGGCGGGGACGACGGGGGCGGGCTGCCCGCCCCCGTCACCCTACCACTTCGCCTACTGGAGGGCGAAGACCCGGCTCGGGCCGCCGGAGGCGTTGGCGTGCTTCGGGCCGCCGACCAGCAGGGTCGCGCCGACGGGGGGCACGCTGGCGAGGTTGGCGAGGCACTCGAGGCCGAACTTGCCGGCCGGCAGGAAGGTCAGGTGCGAGGCGAAGTCGGTCGAGGGGCCGAAGTCGAGGCTCAGGGTGTCGACCCCCGCGCCGGCGATGTCGCGTTCCTCGACCAGCCACTTGGCCGCGTCGGCGTGCCAGCCGGGGTAGTGCTGGACCTTGCTGTCGTCGACGTTGACGAACGTCGCCGGGTCGGCCAGCCGCGCCTCCCAGCCGGAGTGGAGGGCGACGAACGCCCCGGCCGGGATCGGGCCGTGCGCCTTCTCCCACGCCGCGAGGTCGTCCACGGTGCCCTGCGCGTCGGGGTCGGCGGCGGCCTTGGCGCTGATGTCGACGACGACGAGCGGGGCGAGGAGCTGGGTGACCGGCAGCTTCTCGGCGGTGGTGCCGCCGACGGTGAAGTGGGCCGGCGCGTCCATGTGGGTGCCGGTGTGCTCGTCGTAGGTCAGCTTCATCTTGTAGTAGCCGTCCTTCTCCGCCGTCGCCAGTACCTCGAAGCTGGGCGGGGTCGCGCCGAAGAAGACAGGGAAGTCCGGACCCCAGACGTGGGTAAGGTCGGTCATCGTGGTGAAGGAGCGGGCGGTCGCCGCCGGGGTCGCCAGCGCCGCGGCGCGGCGGGCGACGCCCCCGGGCAGGGTGGCGACCGCGGCGGCGGCCGTCGCCGCCCCGAGCTTGCCGAGCATGCCGCGGCGCGACATCTCGGCCCGGACGAGCCCCATGACCTCAGGCGAGCACATCGATCCGTCTCCCTTCCGAAACCGAACACGGGTCCGGCCGCCGCGGCTCGGTCGGCCTAGCTGCGCGCCCCCGCCGCCCCCGAGCCGGCCTGCTCCACCGCGCCCGTGACGGGCTGCGGCTGCCGGATCAGGTTGAGGATCGGGCAGGTGCGCTCGACTTCCCGCTGCAGCTCGGCCAGCGTGGCCGGGTCAGCGGGGGAGTCGATCCGCGCGTGGTAGGTGATCCCCTGCGGCGGGATCGGGATGGCGTCGTGGCCGGGCGAGCCGGCCTTCGGGTGGATCGTCGCGCTGACGTCGACCTCGATCGCGTCGATGGCCACGTCGCGGCGGGCGGCCTGGATCAGGAAGGTGTGGACGAGGCAGGCGCCGAGCGCGCCGAGCACCGCCTCCTGCGAGGTCGGGGCGAGGTCGTAGCCGGCCATCCCCGCCGGGCTGTCGTTGAGGACTTGGTGGTGCCGGATGCGGACGCGGCGGATGCCGCTGCGCCCCTCGGCGGTGGTGGTCGCCGCGATGGTCGCCGGCTGGGCGTCGCTGCGGTCGAGCGCGGCCAAGGCCTCCTGCTTCTGCCTCAGGTAGCCGCGCAGTCCGTGGTCGCCCATGCCGCCCCTCCCGCTGCCCGGGGCGCGCCGCCGCGCCCGCGAACGCCGCCGGGGGCCGTCGCCAGCCCCCGGCCCGATTTTCGGCACGGCTGCCGGAGGGTGTCAACTGGTCGGGCGGGGATCGGGGCCGGGGATTCAGGGGATCGGTTCCGATTGGTCGGTTTCCGCAGCGTTCCCGGCTTCGCCGGGCGAGGGGGGTGCCAACGGAGAACGGCAGCGCCGCGGCGACCCGAAGACCGGAGGGGGGCTTGGCCCTTGCCCCGGCTCTGTGCCTTCTCGCCCCCGAGATGGCCGTCGGCGAGGGGAGGCGTCGCCCGGGGAGCGAACGCGCCGAAGCCTCTTCAAGGCTTGGGGGGACTGGGCCCTCCCCAGAGCCAGCGCTCCCCTCCCGCGCCGTCTGACAGAGGGGCCTTGGGGGTTCGCTTCGGGAAGCGATCACGCTGCGGCTATTCGGGCGCGGGGAAGGGCTCGGCCCTGCCGAGAGGGATTCGCCTCCCTGCACCCGCTTGACGCGGGCGTCTTCGGGAGGCGGTTGCTCCCGGGCAATCTCGGGGTCCGGGCGGAAGGCCGAGCCGTTTTCCCGACGAGGTTCTCCCCTACCTCCGCCGCGGTGGACAAGGGCAGGCGCCTGGGCGATGGCGCCATCCGCGCCCCGTGGCGAAGCCCGCTGGGCGGTCCCCTTCCCCCGACCCCGTTTCCTGCCGCCTGACCGACGGGAGCATCCGATGGGAGGTGGCCGCGCCGTGGCAACCCGGAGAGCGGGAAGAGCCAAGCCATTCACCGGCGGATTGCACCCTCTCTCCCGCTGCGACCTGCTGAGGGCCAACGGGAAGCGGCCGTGCCGCGGCAATCCAAGGGTGCGAGAGAGAGCTTGGCCCACTCCCGATCAGTGGCTCCCCCTCTCCCGCCGCGGTCTGGCAGAGGGAGGCATCCATCGGAGCGCGGCCGCGCCGCGGCAAGCCGGGGGCTCGGGGGAGGGCCTGGCCCTCCCCCGAGCCTGTTTCTCCCCCTCTCGTATCGCCATCTGGCAGGGACAGGTCTCCAAGGGATAGCGGCACCCGCGCCTCACGCGTTGGTCCGCCGGGACCGCCCTCACCCCCCAGCCCCCTCTCCCGCGGCGGCTGACAGGGGGAGGTCTCCAAGGGATAGCGGCGTTCGCCATCCGGCACCTCCCCTTGGCAACCAGCCGGAAGGCGGAGCAGGTTGGGCGGACTGAGTCGGGGCCGGTGAATCCGCTGGCAAGCGGATTGCGTAGAACGGGATGACGGGGCGGCTCCCCAACCCCCCGCCGAACGATTCCCTCCCACCCCTTCCCAACACGAGCCCGGCCGCAAGGCCGGGCTTCGTGTGTCTGGACGGAGTCGGGGAGTCGGGGAGTCGGGGAGTCGAGAAGAAGAGATCCAGCGGCGGGGCGGTGGCGTTCGCTTTCCAGCCGCCAGCCGCCAGCCGCCAGCCGCCAGCCGCCA
>JBDHWC010000226.1:0-4302 GCA_039809985.1 Thermomicrobiales bacterium
CGGCACCTACGAGTACTATTGCAACGTGCCCGGCCACAAGGAGGCCGGGATGGTCGGCACCCTGACCGTCAAGTAGCGAAGCCACGGGGGCGGCGGCCGGCCGCCGCCCCATCCCCGCCACCGGGCGGCGGGCTCGACCCCGCCCCGCGAAGCGGGCCCGAGACGCCATGCCCCCCCCGACGCTCGCCCTCGTCCTCGCCCACATCGGCGGCCCGGAGCCGACCGGTCCGTACTGGACCCACTGGCAGCTGCAGCCGACCGTGCTGCTCGGGGTGCTCGCGCTCCTCGCCGCCTACGTCTGGCTTGCCGGCCCCGGCAACCGGCGCCGGCCCGACGCCGCCGAGCGCGTCGTCACCACCGGGCAGCGCGCCGCGTTCTACGGCGGCCTGCTGGTCCTCCTCGTCGCCCTCGGGCCGCCGATGGACGACTGGTCCGACCGTTACCTGCTCTCCGCCCACATGGTCCAGCACCTGCTGCTGACCCTGCTCGTGCCGCCCCTGCTGCTGCTCGGGACGCCGGGCTGGATGCTGGAGCCGCTGGCCCGCAACCGGGTCGCCAACGCCGTCGGCTACGCCCTGACCCGGCCGGCGGCGGCCTACCTGATCGCCAACGGCGTCCTCGTCCTCTGGCACATGCCGTTCCTCTACGACGCCGCGCTGGCGAACGACCAGTTCCACGCCGCCGAGCACATGCTCTTCCTCGGCACGTCGCTGCTGGCGTGGTGGCCGGTCGTCGGGCCCCTGCCGGCCTGGCCGCGGCTGCCGCCGCTCGGGCAGTGCCTCTACCTCTTCCTCTGGACCATCCCCGGCTCCATCGTCGGCGCGTTCATCGTCTACGCCGAGCCCGGCCTCTACGCCCCGTACGCCAACGCCCGGCGCATCTTCGGCATCGACCTGGCGACCGACCAGCAGGTGGCCGGCCTGCTGATGTGGGTGGCGACGTCGACCGTGTTCCTTGTGCTGACCTCGGTCGTCTTCTTCCGCCACGCCGGCCGCGAGGAGGCGAGGGACCGCGCGGCCATGGCGAGCCGGGCGGCCGCCGGCGCCGTCCCGCCGCCCCGGCCGTGAACGGGCCGGGCCGTCCGTCCGAGGACGAGGAGGGCGCCGCCATCGTCCAGGCGTTCCTCGCGGTGCTCTTCGTGTTCAAGATCGCCACCGTCGCCCTCATCTTCTGGCACCTGCGGACGTGGCAGACCGGCCTCTTCCTCGGGGCGACCTCGTGGTACTTCATCCCGCTGATGGCGGCGTTCTTCGGCGCGCCGATCGTCTTCGCCTGGCGGCTGCGGCGGGCCCGGGCCAAGCGGCGGGCGCTGCTGCGCGCGGAGTGGATGGTCGACCTGGAGCACGAGCCGACCGACGGGGCGAAGACCCGGCGTTGACGCACCGACCGCTCCCGCCGCCGGGCGGGTCGCGGTACAATCGCGCCACTGACGTGGCGCAGGCGGGGACGGGGCCGGCACGGCCCGGCGCGGCCCGGGGTGGCCGAGGGGGAACGGAGCGCGATGGGGATCAGGCGACTGTTCGTCCGCCCGGTGGTCTACTTCATCTTGGCCGCGCTGATCGTGGCGGCGGTCGTGCTGTTCATCGGGATGACGCTGATCAATCTCCACCCGGAGGAGATCGGCGACACGATCGCCCAGGAGTTCATCCGGCCCGACCTGCTGGTGGCCTTCCTGCTGTCGCTGGCCGTGCTCTTCGTCGGCGCGCTGCTGGCGCGGACGCCGCGCAACGAGCGGGCGATCGACGAGCCGGTCGCGGTCGGCACGGTGCCGTTCTGGTCGCAGTCGTCGGCGCAGGTCGACCTCGCGGCGCAGGCGCGCGGCCCGCAGGGGACCCTGGCCGACGTCAAGCCGGGCGACACGCTCTACGCCCAGAGCGGCCCGCTCGGCAAGATCGTCTCCGTCCTGCCGGGCGAGGTGGAGTACGGCCGGAAGCGGCGCGGCTTCCTCTACGCCACGGGTGTCCACGGCGCGAACGAGGCGATGTGGATTCCGGTCGAGGCGGTGATGGCCGTCTTCCCGGAGACCAACTCGGTCCTGCTGGCGGCCAAGGGCGACGAGATCGAGCACTTCGGCTGGAACCGGCCGCCCGAGAGCTTCCGCCGCGACAGCCCGCCGTTCGAGCCTCCCAAGTCGTTCTAGGCTGTTCGAGTCGGGGAGTCGAGAAGTCGGGGAGGGGAGTCGGGCGCGGCTTGCTGCGCGGGCGACCCGTAGCGAACCAACAACCGAGGAAGCGGGGGAGGGCCAGCCCTCCCCCGCTTGGCGTTCCCGGGTGTTGCGGGTTCCGAGCGGAGGCAAGAGGCAAGCCGCTGCGCGTGCGATCCAAGCTTGACCCGCGCCGGGCGGCTATCCTGTTGATTGGCGGCGACAAGGCGGGCAATGCGCGATTCTCCGACCGGATGATCCCGGTGGCCGATGCGCTCTATGATGCGCGCTTGGCCGAGCTGGAGAAGGAGAACGAACGTGGCGGGTAGGAGGTCCCACGCGGAGCTTCGTGCCCGCATGAGCCTGGAGGCTCGGGCCGCGGCGGGGGTCGCGGCTCTGCGGCCCGGCGAGGAGATGGGCCGGAGCGAGGTGCGGCGGGCGATGCATCTGTCGCAGGCGGAGATCGCGCAGACCTTGCAGATCACGCGAGGGTCTGTCTCCAAGATCGAGCAGTGCGCCGACATGGGCGTGAGCACGCTCCGCCGCGTCATCGAGGCGATGGAGGAGAGCTGGAGATCGTGGCGCGCTTCCCCGACCGCGCGGTCAGGACCACGTCGTTCGCTGACCTGCCGGACGACGCCACGACGTGAGTGCCGTGGCAGTCCGTTGCCACCCTCTGCCATCGGAATGGCTGACAGGGGGAGGTATCTGCCGTGATGCCGTCGCGCGGTGGCAGCCCGGGTCTCTCGGGGGAACTTGGTTCCCCCGAGTCGTCGCGTCCCCCCTCTCCCATCGCCACGGGCTGACAAGGGGAGTCGGCGATCGGGAAGCCGCCGCGCAGCGGCAGCCCGGGGGTCCGGGGGATGGCTTGGCCCTCCCCCGGATCAGTTTCCCCCTCGCCCCTCGCAAGCTGACCGGGGTAGGTATCCGTTGGAAAGCGGCTGGGAAGCGGCCGCGCAGCGGCAATCTGGGGGTCCGGGGGAGGGCCAAGCCCTCCCCCGAGTCAGTTGCTCCCCCTCTTCCATCGCGATGGGAGAGGGGGCTGGGGGGTGAGGGCGATCCCCGGGGGCCCGGCCGCGAGATGCGGTGCCGCTTCCCAACGGAGGCCTCCCCCTGTCAGCCGCCGCCGCGGGAGAGGGGGCTGGGGGGTGAGGGACGCCCTCCCGCTACCCCTCCAGCAGCAGCGTCTCCGGGTCCTCGATCAGCTCCTTGATCTTGACGAGGAAGAGGACGGCGGTGCGGCCGTCGACGACCCGGTGGTCGTAGGAGAGGGCGAGGTACATCATCGGCCGGACGACGACCTCGCCGTCGCGGGCGACCGGGCGCGGCTGGATGGCGTGCATCCCGAGGATGCCGACCTGCGGCGCGTTCAGGATCGGGGTCGACATCAGCGAGCCGTAGACGCCGCCGTTGGTGATCGTGAAGGTGCCGCCCATCAGGTCGGCCAGCGCGATCGTTCCTTCCCGCGCCTGCTTGGCGAGGTCGACGATCTCCCGCTCGATCTCGGCGAAGCCCAGCCGGTCGGCGTCGCGGACGACCGGGACGACCAGCCCCTCCTCGACCCCGACCGCGATCCCGATGTCGTAGTGCTTCTTCAGCACCAGCGCGTCGCCGCGCAGCTCGGCGTTGACCTCCGGGTACGCCTTCAGCGCCCCGACCGCCGCCTTGGTGAAGAACGACATGAAGCCGAGGCCGACGCCGTGCTTCTCCTTGAAAGCGTCCTTCCGGCGCGAGCGCAGGTCCATCACCGCCGACATGTCGACCTCGTTGAAGGTCGTCAGCATCGCCGCGGTGCGCTGCGCCTCGACCAGCCGGTTGGCGATCGTCTGCCGCCGGCGCGAGAAGCGGACGATCTCCTCGCGGTTGCCCGCCGTCGGCGCGGGAGCCGGCGGAACCGGCGCGGGCGCTGCCGCCGGGGTCGCGACGACGGGCGCGGCGGGGGCCGGTGCCGGGGCGGCGGCAGCCGGCGCGGGGACGGCCGGGGTCGGGGTCGGCGCGGCCGGGACGGCGGCCCCGGCGGCGACCTGCTGCCGGGCGACCGCGAGCATCACGTCCTCGCGGGTGACCCGGCCGTCCGGCGCGCTGCCGACGACGCCGGCGAGGTCGATGCGGTGCTGCTCGGCGAGGCGGCGGACGGCGGGCGCGGCGCGGCCGGCGGC
>JBDHWC010000227.1:0-4297 GCA_039809985.1 Thermomicrobiales bacterium
TCCCCAATCCCCAATCCCTACTCCCCAATCCCCACCGAGTGATCCGCGATCGGCCGCTCCCCGTCGAACAGGAAGTTGGCGATCGGGACCGGGTCGGGGGCCGGGGCGTCGTAGTCGGGCTGGTCGCCGCGGCGGAGCCAGTCGTCGACGCCGAGCTCGCGGAAGCGGGCGTGGATCCGCTCTTCGTAGGCCCAGCGGAACCAGGCGACGAGGCGCTGGATCTCGGCGTTGCGGGTCCGGTGGGCGTTGCCGTCGCCGCTGGCGGTGTTCAGGTACTGGACGTAGCCGAAGCGGCGGACGTGGACCATCCGCGTGGTCAGGAAGGTCCGCAGGATCAGCTCGTAGTCGTCGCAGACGTGGACGTCGGGGTGGTGGCCGCCGGCGGCCCAGTAGGCCTCGGCGGTCCAGGCCCGGACGTGGTTGGGGACGCCGACGATGTGCCGGATCGTCTTCGCGTTCACCTCCGGGTAGTTGGTCACCGCCCACTCCCGGCCGCGCCACGCCTCCCGCCGGTAGCTGCCGAAGCCCATCCCCCACCCTTCGCCGTAGGTGGCGTCGCGGCCGTCCTCGAACGTCTCGGCGCAGTCGGTGTAGAAGAAGCCGGCCTCCGGGAAGGCGGCGCGGGCGGCGACCAGCCAGCGGAGGGCGTCGGGGGTCAGTTCGTCGTCGTGGTCCAGCTCGACCAGAATGCGGCCGCGGCAGAGGCCGCAGGCGGCGCGCTTCACCGCCCCGATGTTGCCGGAGGGGCGGTCGGGCCGGTGCGGCCGGACCCGGGGGTCGGCCGCCGCCAGCCGGGCGAGGCGGTCGAAGGTCGTCCCGTCGTCGGGCGAGTCGTCGACGAGGACCCACTCCCAGTTCGGGTAGGACTGGGCGAGGAGCGAGCTCCACGGCCGCTCCAGCTTGCGCCCCGTCTTGTAGGTCGGGGTGAAGACGCTGACCAGCGGCTCCGCCGGGAAGCGGTCGGCCGTCACGTTCTCGACGAAGGTGCGCATCACCCGGCGGGCGACCTCCGCCGGCGGGTCGGCGGCCGGGTCGGGCACGCTGACCCAGCGCTTCCGGACCTCGATCGGCTGCGCCAGCAGCCGCGGGTAGCGCTCCGGCGGCCCGAGCGTGACGACGACCTGCGGCCGGTGCTCGGCCAGCACCGCCGGCACCCCGGCGTCGTCGGCGAAGCGCCGGACGTCGAAGCCGTCCGCCTCGAACCCCGGCACCCCCGCCAGCCGCAGCCCGGCCACCCACGCCGGGTCGGCGGGGCCGAAGAGCGCGACACGGATCAGCGACGTGGGATCGGGGGCGGGGGATGGGGGATTGGGCACGGGGCCGGCGGGAGCGGGCTGCGACTGCTGGCGTTCGCCGTCCGGCTGGTCCATGTCGCGCTCCCGTGCCCTCGCCCTGCCACTGCCCGTTTGCCGACTCCCGGTGCTCAAGCGCGTGGTGAACCACCCAGGAACGTCTGGTGGCGGATCCCGACACAACGACGACGGATCGCCGGCAACACCACACGCTCCACGGAAGCAGCGAAATGTTGCGTCCCCGCCCGTCCCGCCTGCCCCGTCGTGCCGCCGAGCGCCTCGCTGGTCGCGGGCGCTCGAACCGGGCAGCCAAGGACTCTCATCCCAATTGTGCGAACTCACGCCCTGTTCATGCGCGGGGAGGGCGCAGCGTCGCCTCGTCATCCGGCCAGCCGATGGGCAATCGTCACTCCCGCATCTCGGCCCCGCCCGCTCGAACGGAACCCGTCATCATGGGACGCCAGCCCTCGCGACTGGTCTCAGACGCGCTAGCGCCGTTGCGCGCCGAGGTAGACGCCGACCAGCGCCGGCAGGAAGGCGGCCGAGCCGGCGGCGAGGGCATCGACCAGCGGGTTGGCCGGGTCGACCGAGACGGGGGTCGGGCCGAGGGTCCGCGTCAGGAAGATGACGAGGATCACCGCCAGCGGGCAGAAGACGATCCAGAGCCACGTCCGCACGATCGCCCCGATGACGACCGGCAGGCCGACCAGCGCGACGAGGAAGAGGAGCGGCAGGCCCGGGAAGAAGCGCGCCACCGCCCAGACCGCCGCCACGTACAGGAGCGCGGCAATCGCCGCCCGGATCGCGTCGTACACGTAGGTCCTCCGTGCCGAGTCGAGGAGTCGAGGAGTCGAGAAGTCGAGAAGTCGGGAAGTCGAGGAGTCGGGGAGTCGGGGAGTCGGGGAGTCGAGCACGACGACGAACCTCCGCCGCCAGCCATTAGCCGCCAGCCGCCAGCCTCACTCCCCGACTCCCCGACTTCCCGACTCCCCGACTCGTTCCAGCATCTCGGCCGCCGAGAGCCCCGCGAGGCCGAGCGCGTCGAGGCCGCGGGCCTCGGCCCGGAAGTCGGTGCCGAGGGCGGCCCCGGCGAGGGTGACGAGGGCGTCGGCGACGGGGGTCGCCACCCCGAGCGCGTCGCCGAGGGCGGCCCACGTCGCCACGCCGCAGGGCACGTCCTCGGTCAGCCAGCGGGTCCGCACCGCGCCGGGGGCGCGCAGCGCGGTCAGCATCCGGGAGCCGTTGATGACGGCCCAGAGGTCGTCCGAGGCGGGGCCGAAGCCGGCGTCGGCGAAAGCGCGGCCGACGGGGGTCAGCTCGAGGCCGAGGGCGCGGCCGAGCGCCAGCCGCTCGGCATCGAGCGCCTCGATCGTCGTCACCACGGTCGGGGTGACCCCCTCCTCGTAGAACCAGAACTCGCCGCGGGCGCGCTCGACCCGGCCGGCGTTCATCAGCACCCCCGGCGGGTGGACGACCGGGTTGAGGGCCGAGAGCCCCGCCTCCAGCACGTGGCCGTAGGCGCGGGCGCCGGGGAAGAGGGCGCGCAGGACCGGCATCGCCTCGTCGGTCTGCGAGGCGGGGAGGACGCCGACCCCCAAGCGCGGCACGGTGCCCCAGATGACGGCCCGGTCGGGCGCGCTCTTGCGGCAGACGTAGGGCGCGGTGTCCGACTCGGCGACGATGACCCCCTCGCGCCCCGCCGCCCGCAGCGCCCGCGCGAACGCCAGCGAGCCGAGGTTGCCCGGCAGCAGCGCCAGCAGGTGCCCCGGCCGCAAGTGCGGCACGAGCTGCTCGGCGAAGGCGGCGTGGGCGTAGGACGGGACCGAGCAGACGAGCGTCTCCGACCACGCGAGAGCCGCGGCCGGGTCGGTCGTCACCCCGGCGAGGCGGGCGTCGCCGGTGCGGGCCGCGCCCTCCAGCCCGATCGTCAGCGAGTCGCGGACCGGGTCAAGCGCGGCGGCGAACGCGGGGTGCTCCCAGAGCAGCACCTCGTGCCCGGCCAGCGCCAGGTTCGCCGCGATGCTGAAGCCGGTGTTCCCCGCGCCGAGCACCGTTACCCGCCGCGCCCCGTCCGTCATCCCCGCCCCCTCTCTCCCCGGTCAGAGGTGCCCCGGCCCCCACCCCCGAGCCCCAATCCCGAATCCCCACTCCCCAATCCCCCGGAGACCGCATTGTCGCCCACCCGGCGCGCGTCGTCAGGCCGCCGCGCCGCTTGACGCGGGCCGGGTGAGGACTACCGTAGAAGAGTGGTCGGCGCACCGCTGCCGCCGACCCGCCGTCGCGAGCGCCGGAGGTCGCCCGCGGCCGATCGCTCCCCTCCTTCCGTCGATGCCTTCGTCGCCGTCCCAGAGGAGGTTGTGCCATGCGCCGCGTGCTCGACGCGTCGATCCCGCTCCGTCGTCTCTTGCTGGTGCTGCTGGCTGCCGCGGTCGTCGCCGGCGGCGGCGCCTGGGCCGCGGCGAAGGGCGGCAAGCCCGCCGTCACCGCCCCCTTGGTCCGCTCGTCGAACGCCCCCGGCTGCGTGCCGAACGCCGGCGGCACGATCACGATCGTCAAGCAGGGGAACACCGAGAAACTGACCGTCAGCGTCTCCGGCATGCCGAAGAAGACGGCGTTCGACGTCTTCGTCATCCAGGCGGCGGACGCCCCCTTCGGCGTCAGTTGGTACCAAGGGGACCTCACCACCGACAAGAACGGCAAGGGGTCGCAGTCGTTCGTCGGCCGCTTCAGCATCGAGACCTTCGTCGTCGCCCCCGGCGCGGTCGCCGGGCCGCGGGTCCACACCAGCGGCACCTTCAAGGACGCCGTCACCGGCGTTTCCACCGGGCCGATCCACACCTTCCACGTCGGCCTCTGGTTCAACTCCCCGACGGACGCCGCGGCGTCCGGCTGCGCCAACACGGAGACGCCGTTCAACGGCGACCACACCGCCGGGCCGCAGGTCCTGAAGACGGTGCCGCAGAACAACGGCTTCGGGCCGCTGGAGCAGGTCCAGTAGGGGGGAC
>JBDHWC010000228.1:0-4294 GCA_039809985.1 Thermomicrobiales bacterium
CGGCGCCAGCTACTGCGTGCCGAACGGCACGTCTTGCGGCGGCAACGGCGGCGGCGGCAACGGCGGCGGCTGCGGCAGCGGCTTCACGCGGTGCAACGGCCCGTCGGGGATGTGCTGCCCGAAGCAGGGGATGCGGTGCTGCGGCAACGGCCGCTGCTGCCCGAACAACTTCTCCTGCGGCGGCGTCGGCTGCATGAACATGGCGGCGACCGGCGCGCGCGACGGAGAGGAGATCGTCGACTTCACGCTGGCGGTCCCGGCTGAGGAGACGCGGGCGCTCGCCGGCGGGTCGGGCGGCAAGAAGCACCGCAAGCGGAAGCACAAGAAGTAGCCGTCGACCGACGGGGACGCGTCCCCGGACCCGAGCGGGCGGAGCCGGCAACGGCTCCGCCCGTTCGCGTTCCCCCGAGGCGTCGGCGCGGTTGGGGGTAGAGTTGCCGCCGGGCCGGGGACGGCGCCGCGTCGCGCGGCGGGCTTCCCCCGGGCGCAGGAGGAGCCGTCCGATGGCGTTCCCGGGCACCGAGCGTCAGGCGGCGCTGCTGGCGATGGTCGAGGCGGTGGCGGGGCCGATCGCCGAGCGGGCCGAGCAGGTCGACCGCGACAACGTCTTCCCGTTCGAGAACTTCGCCGACCTGCGGCGGGTCGGCTACCTCGGGGCGACGGTGCCGGAACGCTTCGGCGGCTTCGGCGCGACCCCGCTCGAGCTGGCGGTGGCGCAGGAACGGCTCGGCCGGGCCTGCGGCGCGACCGCGCTCGCCGCCAGCATGCACCTGATCCTGCACGGTCGACTCGGCGAGGGCAACGACTGGCCCGAGGACCTCTACGAGCAGGTGGCGCGGGGCGCGGCGGAGCGGGGCGAGCTGGTCAACACGCTCCACAGCGAGCCGGACCTGGGCAGCCCGAGCCGCGGCGGCCTGCCGTCGACGACGGCGACCCGCACCGCCGAGGGGTGGCGGGTCGACGGCCGGAAGAGCTGGGCGAGCCTCGCCCCGGCCCTGACCTGGATGACGGTGCTGGTGACACTGGTCGACGACGGGCCGCCGCGCCGCGGCCACCTGCTGGTGCCGGCCAACCTGCCGGGGGTCCGGGTCGAGGCGACGTGGGACAACCTCGGGATGCGCGGCACCGCCAGCCACGACGTCGTCTTCGAGCAGGTGGCGGTGCCGCACGACCACCTGCTGCCGCCGGAGCCGCCGGGCCCGGCGTTCAGCCATTGGTCGATCTTCTCGGGGTCGGCGGTCTTCCTCGGGATCGCCGCGGCGGCGCGCGACGCCGCGGCCGCCTACGCCCGCACCCGGCGGCCGAGCGGGCTGCCGGGGCCGATCGCCGAGCTGCCGGCGATCCAGCAGCGGGTCGCCGCGATCGAGCTCGAGCTGCTGCCGGCGCGGACGCTGCTGTTCGACCTCGCCCGCCGCTGGGACGAGCGGCCGGAGGAGCGGGACGAACTGGGGTGGCAGCTGGCGGCCGCCAAGCTGATCGTGACCAACGCCGTGCTGCGCTCGACCGACCTCGCGCTGCGGGTGTCGGGGTCGGCCGGGCTGTCGCACCGCTCGCCGTTGCAGCGGCACTTCCGGGACGCGCGGACGTCGCTCGGGCACCCGCCGATGGAGGACGTGGTGCTGACGGTGGTGGGGCGGGCGGCGCTCGGGCTCGACGCCGAGGGGAAGGTGCCGCCGGGGGCCTGACAAGGCTAGACATCTGATCGGTCACGGCCACCGCGCCTCGCGGCCGGGCCCGCCGGGACCACCCTCACCCCCCAACCCCCTCTCCCGCGGCGGCGGGAGCGGGGGAGTAGCAGGCTCAGGGGAGGGCCAAGCCCTCCCCCGCACCCCCCGAGTTGCCGCGGCGCGGCCGCTTCCTGATGGATACCTACCCCAGTCAGCCGCCGCCGCGGGAGAGGGGGAGCAACTGCATCGGGGGAGGGCCAAGCCCCCCGGACCCCCGGATTGCCGCGGCGTGGCGGCTTTCCAACGGAGACCTGCCCCTGCGGAGACCTCCCCTGTCAGCTTGCGATGGGAGAGGAGGGAGCATGGCTCGGGGGAGAGCCAAGCCCTCCCCGCACCCCTGGGCTGCCGCGGGGCGGCCGCTTCCTCGCGGAACCTCTCGTCAGGGCGGGCCGGAAGGGCGTTGGCTGGGGCTGCCGCTTCCCAACAGGTGCTGTCCCCAGTCAGGCCGCGGCGGGAGGGAAGGGTGATGGAACCGGGCGAAGGCTCGGCCCTTCCCCGAGCAAACGGCTCCCCCTCCCCCGCCGCCGTCTGACAGGGGGAGGTATCCGTCGGGAAGCGGCCGCGCCGCGGCAATGGGGGGTTCGGGAGAGGGCTTGGCCCTCCCCTGAGGCTGTTTCTCCTCCTCTCCCGCCGCCTGACAAGGGTGGGTATCCGTCGGGAAGCGGCCGCGCCGCGGCAATTGGGGGTCTTGGGGGGAACTTGGTTCCCCCAGATCAATTTCTCCCCCTCTCCCGCGGCGGCGCGAGAGGGGGCTGGGGGGTGAGGGCGGTCCCGGCGCGCCCGGCCGCGCGGTGCGGCTGCCGCGATCTATCAGATACCTACCCTTGTCAGCCGCCGCCGCGGGAGAGGCGGCTGGGGTGTGCGGGCGGCCTCGACGTGCCCGGCCGGGTGAAATTGGGGGTGAAGGCGATCCTCGTGTGCCCGGCCGGGCGGCGCGGAAATCGCCAATGTTGTGATGCCTTCCGTTGTCAGCCGTCATGGCGGCAGTTGGGGAACCGGGGATCTGGGAAGGGGTCGACCCCTCCCCCCAGACTCCCGGACTGCCGCGGCGCGGCCGGTATGCGGCGGAGGCGTCACCGCGCCGCCGCCCCGGGCCGGGAACGGTGGCGTCCTGTTCCCGGCCCGGGGCGGCGGCAGTGGGCCTTGCTGCGGGCTACCCTGCCCGGTGCTCGGTTCCCGGGGAGGTGGCCAGCGCGGGGTCGGCGGCCCAGAGCTGCGCCAGCGTGACGCACGTCTCGGTGGCACGGGCCATGTCGGCGACGCTGATCCATTCCAGCGGGCCGTGGATGTTCTGCATGCCGGTGAAGAGGTTCGGGGTCGGCAGGCCGAGCTCGGTCAGGCGCGAGCCGTCGGTGCCGCCGCGGATCGGGCTGGAGAACGGCTCGATCCCGTTCCGGCGGCACGCCTCGCGCGCCAGCTCGACCGCGCGCATGTCCCGCTCGAGCCAGTAGCGCATGTTGCGGTACTGCGGGGTGATCTCGCAGGTGACGCGGGCCCGCGGCTCCGTCGCCTGCACGGCGGCGCAGACCTGCCGCACCATCTCGCCGTGGGCGGCCAGCCCCTCGAGCTCGAAGTCGCGCAGCGCGAAGTGGAGCTCGGCAGCGGCCGCCGTGCCGTCCATCTTGTAGAGGTGGACGAAGCCTTGGCGTCCCGCGGTGGTCTCCGGGGTCAGCGTGGCGTGCGGCAGCGTCATCACGATCTTGGCGGCCAGGTGCAGGGCGTTGACCATGACGTCCTTGGCGTCCCCGGGGTGAGTGGAGACGCCGTGGACCGTCACCGTCGCCTTGTCGGCCGAGAAGGTCTCGTAGACGATCTCGCCCAGTTCCGCGCCGTCGAGCGTGTAGGCGGCGGCCGCCCCGAGGTCGCCGGGCAGGTCGGGGTGGACGCCGCGCCCGATCTCCTCGTCCGGCGTGAAGCAGACCCGGACCGGGCCGTGGGCGAGGTCCGGGTTCCGCAGCAGGTGGCCGGCCATCGCCATGACGATGGCGACGCCCGCCTTGTCGTCCGCGCCGAGCAGCGTCGTGCCGCTGGCGGTGACGACGTCGTCGCCGGCCTTGGTGGCGAGGTACGGGAACGCGGCGGGCGAGAGGACGGCGGCCGGGTCGTCCGGCAGGACGATGTCGGTGCCGTCCCAGGCCCGGTGGACGATCGGCTCCACGCCGGTGCCGCGGAAGGCGGCGGTGGTGTCGACGTGGGCGAGGAAGGCGACGGTCGGCACCGCGGCCTCGGTCGTCGCCGGGACGGTCGCCAGCACCGCCCCGTAGTTCGTCAGGGTCACGTCGCTCGCGCCGAGCTCCCGCAGCTCGTCCGCCAGCAGGTTCAGCAGGTCGTACTGCTTCTCGGTGCTGGGCGTGGTGGGCGACGCCTCGTCGCTCTCGGTGTCGATGCGGGCGTAGCGGAGCAGCCGCTCCTCCAGCTCACGGTCGAAGGTCGCGGTCATGTCTGCCTTCCCTTCTCGTTGGGCCCGGGCGCGTCGGCCCGGGGCGTCGGGTTGCGTCGGTCCCCGGCGAAACGGTCGGGACCGGGCGCGGGCCGACCCGCCGGTGGCCGCCGGGCCGCGGCAGATC
>JBDHWC010000229.1:0-4289 GCA_039809985.1 Thermomicrobiales bacterium
CGGCGAGGGCGAGCGGGGCGGCGGCGAGGGCGGTGCGGCGGCTGGTCACGGGTTCCCCCTTCCGGTTGACCGATGCGTTTCAATCCCCACCCGGCTCCGAGGCCGGGTGCAACGTTCCCTCGCCCGGGTCCGCATGTCGCGGTTGTCCGGCAGGCCGCCGTGGTGGGCGTGGACGAGCCACGCCGCCGGCTCGCAGGCCCCGAGGGCGACGGCGGCGCCGGCCCCCTTGTGGTCGACCGGCGCGCCGGCACGTTTGCCGGTGCGCTCGCTCGCCAGCAGGTAGCGCTGCCACTCGGGGCTTGCCTTGCCGATGTCGTGCAGCAGCCCGGCGTAGCGGGCGAGGGCCGCGCCGCCGAACGGCTCGGCGTTGGCGGCGGCGGCCTCGGCGACGGCGGCGAGGTGCTCGGCGAGCCCTTGGCGCTCCCCGGCGGCGTTGCGGGAGTGGGCGTAGGGCGGCTCGGCTGGCATGCGGCGGGCTCCTCCGAAAAGACGACATTCCACGACGCACATCGTCGGTGGCGGAGCGCGCTCCTGTCAAGCGCCCGCGCCCGCCCGGAACTGTCACGATCCTGCAATGTTTGCCGCTTCCCTGAAACGACTTCGCATCGCGCCGCGGGCTACGGTTGCGCCAATCGTCAGACCTCGTGGCGTTTGGGGGGTCGTGCCCGGCGGTGGCCGGGGCAGAGCAGCGAGGAGGAGCGTCGTGAAGGAAGAGACCGGGTTCGGCGGCAGTCGCGTCGGTCGCCGGGCGATGTTCAAGGGGGCCGCGGCGGCCGGCGTGGTCAGCGCGGCGGCCGTCGGCGTGCCGGCGCTGCGGCCGGCCGCGACGGTGCAGGCCCAGTCGGTCGCCGAGCAGATCGCGCAGGAGCGCGGCCTGACGCCGGAGGACGTGACGGCGGCGCTGAAGACCTACGTGCCGAGCGGCAAGCTCGACGAGTACTACTTCTTCGCCTCCGGCGGCCACTCCGGGCAGATGCTCGTCTACGGCCTGCCGTCGATGCGCCTGCTGAAGGTGATCGGCGTCTTCACCCCCGAGCCGTGGCAGGGCTACGGCTTCTCCGAGGGGACCAAGCGCGTGCTGGAGGGGGGCCGGGTCGACGACGAGGACGTCACCTACGGCGACACCCACCACCCCGGCCTGAGCGAGACCAACGGCGAGTACGACGGCCAGTTCCTGTTCATCGGCGACAAGGCCCACGCCCGCATCGCCGTGATCGACCTGCGCGACTTCGAGACCAAGCAGATCATCAAGAACCCGCACGTCATCAGCAACCACGGCGCCACCTTCGTGACGCCCAACACCGAGTACGTGATCGAGGGCTCGCAGTACGCCTCGCCGATCGGCTGGGGCTACGCGCCGATCGACGAGTACAAGGAGAAGTATCGCGGCACCGTCACCTGCTGGAAGTTCGACCGCGACAAGGGGCGGATCGACCCGGCCCAGTCGTTCGCGATCGAGGTGCCGCCCTACTGGAACGACCTCGCCGACACCGGCAAGGGCCCCAGCATGGGGTGGGTGTTCCTCAACACCTTCAACACCGAGTTGGCCACCGGCGGCATCCTCGAGGGGAACCCGCCGGTCGAGGCCGGGGCCTCGGTCAACGACATGGACAAGATGACGATCATCAACTGGCAGAAGGCGGCCGAGGTCGCGGCGACCGACAAGGCGAAGGAGGTCAACGGCCTGAAGCTGATCCCGATGGCCGACGCCGTCGCCGAGGGGATCCTCTTCCAGATCCCGGAGCCGAAGAGCCCGCACGGCGTCGACGTCACCCCGGACGGCAAGTACATCGTCGTCGCCGGCAAGCTCGACCCGCACGTCACCATCTACAACTTCCAGAAGCTGCAGGACGCCATCGCCGCCAAGAACTACGAGCTCGACGAGTTCGGCGTCCCGGTGATCCCGTTCGACGCCGGCATGGAGGCGCAGGTCGAGCTCGGCCTCGGCCCCCTGCACACCCAGTTCGACAACCGCGGCTTCGCCTACACCAGCCTCTTCCTCGACAGCGCCATCGCCCGCTGGAAGATCGGCGGCGAGGGGGTCGCCGACGGCTGGACGATGGTCGAGAAGCTCCCCGTCCAGTACAACGTCGGCCACATCAGCACCATCGAGGGCGACACGGTGACGCCGCAGGGCAAGTTCCTGCTCGCCATCAACAAGTGGTCGCTCGACCGCTTCGTCGGCGTCGGCCCGCTGAAGCCGCAGAACCTGCAGCTGATCGACATCAGCGGCGACACCATGCAACTGCTCTACGACGGCGCCATCGGGATCGGCGAGCCGCACTACGGCCAGACGATCCGGGCCGAGAAGCTCGAGCCGTGGGTGGTCTACCCGGAGGTCGGCTGGGACCCGGAGACCCAGTCCAAGTCCGACCTCGCCCCGCAGCCCGGCAAGGAGGGGGTCGTCCGCGACGGCGACAAGGTCACCGTCAACTCGACCATCGTCCGCAGCCACATCACCCCCGACCGGGTCGAGGTCAAGGTCGGCGACGAGGTGACGTGGCACCTGACCAACATCGAGATGGCCGACGACGCGACCCACGGCTTCGCGATGCCGGTCGGCGACGTCCAGCTCAGCCTCGAGCCGGGCGAGTTCTCCACCTTCACCTTCAAGGCCGAGCGGGCCGGCGTCTACCCGTACTACTGCACCGAGTTCTGCTCGGCGCTCCACCTCGAGATGGTCGGCTACCTGCTCGTCTCCGAGTAGGCCCGCCACGGCGCGCCGCCGGGGCCGAGGGGCCCCGGCGGCCCGCGCGGCGCGGCCGCGCGAGAGGACACGGTCATGGCCCAAGCGCACGACCTCCCCGTCGCGGAGGTCCCGGAGGTCGCGGTCAAGGAACGCGGCGCGGTCGGCGCGGCGCGGCTCGGCACGCTGGCGGCGCTCGTCGTCGCCGCGGCGCTGCTCGTCGGCTCGATCTTCCAGTCGTACTGGAACATCACGCTGCTGGCGCCGCAGTACCCGAAGGGGCTGCACATCCGCGTCTTCGTCAACCACATGACGGGGGTGCCGGAGACGATCGAGGACGACGTCAAGGAGGTCGACGGCCTCAACCACTACATCGGCATGATCAAGCTGAGCGACGCCGCCACCTTCGAGCAGATGATCGCCGTGCCGGCGCTCGTCCTGATCGCGCTGGCCGCGGTCGCCTCGTGGTGGCTGCGGGGGATCTGGCGGCTGCTGGCCCGCGTCCCGATCATCATCTACCCCGTCGTCTTCGTCGCCGACCTCTTCGCCTGGCTCTGGATCGCCGGCAACACGCTCGACAAGAAGGCCCCCCTCAGCTCGTCGATCAAGCCGTTCACCCCGCAGCTCCTGGGGGTCGGGAGGATCGGCCAGTTCGGCACCGAGGCGGCGTTCGCCCTCGGCTTCTGGATGGCTGCCGCCGCCGCGCTGGTCACCCTCGCCGTCGTGATCTGGGACTGGAAGGGGGGCTCTCGTGCGGCGCGCTAGCGCCCGGGCCGCCGTGGTCGGCGCGGCGGCGGCGCTCGCGCTGCTGCTGGTGATCGTGCTGTGGTCGATGTCCATGGCGCTGGCCTGCCGGCATCAGTTCGGCCGGCTGCTGGGCCTCGGCATCGCCTGCAACTTCTTCTTCTACGTCGCCGTGAACGTCGCGATGGTGATGGGCGCGATCCCGGTCGGCGGCGTGCCGCTGCCGCTGATGTCCCATGGCGGGTCGGCGATGATCACGGTGATGCTGGGCTTCGGGCTGCTGATGAGCGCGCATGTCCACCGCGACGCGGAGTTCCGCGGTCCTGCGGAGGACGGATGAGCCAGGCGCATAGCGGGGGGCTTTCCCTCCCCGGACGGGGTTGGTATAGCCCGCCGCCTCGGCACGCCTCACGGTCGCGCCGGGACGGATGGGCTGTTAGCTCAGTTGGTAGAGCAGCTGACTCTTAATCAGCGGGTCGTAGGTTCGAGCCCTACACAGCCCACCAGTTTTCAATAGCTTGGACACGGACGTCCAACTTCGAGTTGGACGCGTCCAACTTCTCGGTTCCGCCCTCGTTCTTCTCCGCCGCGATCCGTCCACAGGAACAAAGGTTCCTGAAGCTGGGCAGTTGGACGGACTGTCCAACTGCCCGCCCGATCCGCCTGCGCGGGATGTCAGCCCAGTTCGATCTGGTAGCGGATGAAGCCCCGGTTCTCGGCCAGCTTGTCGTACAGCTTGCGCGCGGTCTCGTTGGTCTCGTGCGTCATCCAGTACAGCCGCGCGCAGCCCTGCGCCTTCGCCCAGTCCTTCACCGCCATGATCAGCGCCCGGCCGATGCCCTGGTTGCGCACGGTCCCG
>JBDHWC010000230.1:0-4257 GCA_039809985.1 Thermomicrobiales bacterium
GACGGTGGCGGCCGCGCTGGCGGACCCCGCGGCGCGGGCCGAGGTGGCTGCGGCGGCCGAGGAGGGCCGCGCGCTCGGGATCACCGGCGTGCCGTTCTTCGTCATCGACGGTCGGCTGGCGGTCTCCGGGGCGCAGCCGCCGGAGCGACTGCTCGATGCCATGCGGCAGGCCGCGCCGGCGGCGACGGCGTAGGGCGTGGCCCCCTTCGGCGGCGCGCGGGGATTCTGGGAAGGACACCATCGTTGGCAACGAACCCGGTGATCAAGATCGGCGTCTCGACCGCGCCGCAGCAAGGCACGTACGCCGACCTGCGGCAGGCTTGGCTGCGGTCGGAGGCGATGGGGGCCGACTCGATCTGGCTCTGGGACCATTTCTTCCCGCTCTCCGGCGACCCCGAAGGGGCGCACTTCGAGTGCCTGACGCTGCTGGCCGCGATGGCCGAGGTGACCGAGCGGGTGCAGATCGGGCCGCTGGTGGCCTGCAACTCCTTCCGCAACCCGAACCTGCTGGCCGACATGGGCCGGACGCTCGACCACATCTCCGGCGGCCGGGCGGTGCTCGGGATCGGCAGCGGCTGGTTCGAGCGCGACTACACCGACTACGGCTACGACTTCAAGACGGCGCGGGCCCGACTGAACGACTTGCAGGCCGCCCTGCCGGTGATCGAGCAACGCCTGGACGCGCTGAACCCCGGGCCGGTCCGCGGCAAGCTGCCGATCATGGTCGGCGGCGCGGGGGAGAAGGTGACGCTGCGGCTCGTCGCCCGCCACGCCGACATCTGGAACGTGATCGGCGACCCGGAGGAAGCGGGCCGCCTGAGCCGGGTGCTGGACGAATGGTGCGCGGCCGAGGGCCGCGACCCGGCCGAGATCGAACGCTCGGTGCTCCTCTCGCCCGACCGCGACGCCCACGCCGAGGACTACGTCGCGCAGGGCTTCACCCACCTGATCTGCGGCGCGACCGGCCCGGAATGGAGTCTCGAACGACTGCGGAAACTGCTGGAGTGGCGCGACCGGCGGGGGCACGCGGGTTGATGGCTGGCGGCTGATGGCTGGTGGCTGGCGGCACACTCGTGGCCGCCAGCCGCCAGCCGCCAGCCAACGCTCACTCCGTCGGCCAGTGGTCCCACGAGCTGAGCAGGGGGCCGAGCGAGACCTCCTCGACCGCGAGATGGTCGAGGAGCAGGGTCTCGAGATCGGCCAGCGAGGCGGCGACGGCGGCGCGGGCATCTCCGGAGGGGTCGACGGCGAGCAGGTCGGCCTCGGCGGCGATCCGCTCGGTGAGGTGGTGCACTTGCAGGTGGTCCTCCTCCAGCCGGTCGATGACGCGGCCGAGCGAGGGGTCGTGCTTGCGGATCATCGGGAAGACCGCGGCGTCCTCGATCGTGTGGTGGAGGTGGACGAAGCGGCAGTAGTGGAGGCAGCCGTAGCGGAGCCGCCAGAGGGGGCTGTTGGTCTGCAGGTCGCGCAGTTGCGCCAGCAGGTCGGCCGGGGGGTCGCCGGCCCGGACGGCGTCGGCGAGCCGGCGGACGGTGGCGAGGTCGCGCCGCAGGTGGGCGTGGACCCAGAGTAGTTCTCGCAGCATGCCGCGGGCCCGCTCCCCGGTGCCGAGGTCGGTGAGACCGGGCGTTGTCCCTTCGTCGTCCAATGCGCACCCCCCCGATCGCCCGTTGCCCGCACGGTGCCGGTGACTGTATCGTGCCGCGACGAACCGACGCCATCCTCGAGGGGTGCGCGATGCCCGACTACGGCCACGACTTGCAGTTCGGCTTCTTCCTCGACCCGACGGCGACCGACCCGGCGCGCACCGTCGAGATCGCGCGGGTGCTCGACCAGCTCGGCTACGACCTGATCGGCATCCAGGACCACCCGTACCAAGCCAAGCACTTCGACGCCATGGCCCTGATCGGCTACCTGCTCGGCCAGACCGAGCGGGTCCGCATCTTCCCCGACGTCGCCAACCTGCCGCTGCGGCCGCCGGCGATGCTGGCCAAGCAGGCGGCGACGCTCGACCTGCTGAGTGGCGGCCGGTTCGAGCTCGGGCTGGGGGCCGGGGCGTTCTGGGAGGCGATCGAGGCGATGGGCGGCTCCGTGCGGACGCCGGGCGAGGCGGTCGCCTCCCTGCGCGAGGCGATCGAGATCGCCCGCGCCTTCTGGGCGGGCGGCAGCGTCCGGCACGCGGGCGAGCTCTACCGGGTGGTCGGGGCGCGACCGGGGCCGCCGCCGGCGCACGAGATCGGCATCTGGCTCGGCGTGACCGGGCCGAAGGCGCTGCGACTGACCGGCGAGCTGGCGGACGGCTGGGTGCCGTCGATGTCCTACGTGCCGCCGGCCAAGGCGGCGGAGGCGAACGCGCGGATCGACGAGGCGGCGCGGGTGGCCGGGCGGGACCCGGCGGCGATCCGCCGCGTCTACAACCTCGGCGGCGACATCGCGCCGGTGGAGGAGGCGGGGTCCGACCCGGAGGACGGCCAGATCGTCGGCCCGCGCGAGCATTGGGCCACCGTCCTGACCCGGCTGGCGATCGAGCAGGGCTTCTCGGCCTTCGTCCTCTGGGGAGTGCCGACCGCGCCGCGGCTGCGGATGTTCATCGAGGAGATCGCCCCGGTCGTGCGGGAGCGGGTGGCGGCGGCGCGGGCGGCCCGCGCCTGAGCCGCGCTCAGACTGGGTCGCGCCGCATCATCCAGACGTGGAGGTCGCTGTCCGGCACGTCGCTCTCGCCGACGACCCGGAAACCGTGGCGCTCGTAGTAGCGTGTGTTCGCTGCGGTGGCCGACTCAAGGTAGCAAGCGTGCCGGTCGCGGTCGGCGGTGGCGAGGACCGGGGCCATCAGGGCCCGGCCGATGCCTTGTCGCTGGTGGTCCGGGTCGGTCGCGAGGATCGCGAGGTACCAGTGGGGCCCCGGCGCCAGCGTGGCGTGGTGTCGCTCGACGTGCGAGACGAGGCGGACGGCGCGGTTCGTCGCGCCGAGTCCCAGCCGGAACGGGACGGTGAGGAGCCCGGCCCCGACCAGTTCCCAGAGACTCGGCTCCTCCCCGGGCTCGGGCGGGAACCAGAGGGCGACGCCGCGCACCCCGTCCGCGGTCACCAACGGTCGACCCCATCGCCGGGCGAAGCGGACGACGGTCGTCGCCAACGACGGCCCGACCCGGGACCAGTCGGTCGCGCCGGGGACGACGAAGCGGGCGATCGGGTCGTCGGCGAAGGCGCGGACCAGCACCCGCGCCGCGTCGTCGACGTCCTCGGCGGCGAGCGGTACGGCTTCGACGGCGGCCGTCACGACGAGCACATCCCCTGACGTCGCACGCGATTCTGGCCGCATCTTTCCCGCTTGCCCGCCGTTCGGCCTCCCGTGGCTCAGGCAGGGTCTCTCCGCATCATCCAAGTGAGCACCTCGCTCCCCGGAATGGTCCGCCGAGGAGGCCGGGGTCGGCCGCGAAGGCACGGACAAGGACGCCGGTCGCGTTGGCGACGTGAGCCTCGGCGAGCGGAGCCGGGGAGGGAGGCGGGCATGGTCGGGCTCCTTGAATGGGTTTCGGGCCGGGATCGCGGGCTCGGGCGGTGGCGGGTCGCGCCTCAGCCCTGTCCGGTCCACGAGTCGATCCGGACGGTGACCTTGTAGCGGTGCTCGCCGTCGACGCCGCCGGTGAAGTCCGCGCCGGTGTACTTGCGGGCGAGTTCGTCGGCCCACGCCACCGTCTCGAACAGTTCGAGGCCTACTACGGTGCCGCGCAGCTCGAGGTACCGGAACGGCTGGCGCGGGTCGCCGACCGAGAGCGCGACGTGCGGGTTGGCGCGGACGTTGCGGAGTTTCGCGGTGTCCGCCTTCATGCTGGGGAAGAAGCGGTCCGGCTCGGCGATGAACCAGACGGGGTTCACCTGCGGCCGCCCGTCGGCGTCGACCGTGGCGAGGTGGCCGAGGGCGGTGCCGACGAGAAGGTCGTGGAATCGCTCGGGGACGGGGCCGCTCGGCATCGGTGCGCCTCGCTGGTGGCAACGGGTCGGTCGGTCCGGGCGCCATCGTACAGCGGCCGGCCCGCCGGGTGCCGAGCGATGCAGCGCGCCGTCCTGCGCGGACCGATTGTGCTGCGGCCCCACGCACGAGGGCCGCGCCTACGCGACCCCGGTTGTGCCAAGGTTCGCGCAGGAACCGGAGGCAGATCGGCGGTGCTGGCGAGGGTCGGCCGAGCGATCCGTGCGAGAGCCGCTAAAGTTTGCCGAAGTTTCCCGCGTTGCACCCCGACTCGGCTCCGGGTG
>JBDHWC010000231.1:0-4217 GCA_039809985.1 Thermomicrobiales bacterium
GCGAGGAATCCGCCTGCCGGGCGATGGCCATGCCCGTCCTCGAACCCTGAATCGTCGCGGCTCGGCCGCCCTCCGAAGGAAGCCGCCCCATGTCAGAGGAACCGAGGGCTGAGGCGTTCTCGCGCGCGGAGCACGGTCGGGGCCCCGCTTGCCGGGGGGTCGCCCGCCTTGGACAATGCGCCGGCGGCGGCCCGGGACCGGCCGGAGCGCGACGGGGGCAGCGATGCGAACCAAGATCACCGGTCGCCACGTCATCGGCTTCGCCGACGGCGACCATGTCGTCCACGAGAACGGCGAGGTGGTGCTCGAGGACGACGTGGTCCGCTTCGTCGGGCACCACTACGCCGGGCCGGTCGACCGCGTGCTCAACACGGGCGAGGCGATCGTCAGCCCCGGCTTCGTCGACCTCGACGCGCTGGCGGAGATCGACCACGGCATCCTCGACACGTGGGGCAGCCCGGAGCGCCTGCGCCGCCTGCGCTGGTCGGAGGCCTACTTCGCCGCCGGCCGGCACGACGTCTTCACGCGGGAGGAGCAGGCCCTCAGCCGCCGCTACGCGCTGGCCCAGCTCCTCCTGAACGGGATCACGACGGCGATGCCGATCGCCGCCGAGACGCACAAGGCGTGGGCCGAGACCTACGACGAGTTCGCCGACGTCGTGGCGATCGGCGCGGAACTGGGCAACCGCCTCTACCTCGGGCCAAGCTACCGCAGCGGCGTCAACGTCACCCGCGCCGACGGCACGCCGGACGTGCTCTGGAACGAGGCGCTCGGCGAGCAGGGCTTCCGCGACGCCGTCCGCTTCGCCCGCGACGTCGACGGCGCGAACGGCGGGCTGGTGCGGGGAGCGCTCCTGCCGGCGCGGATCGAGACGATGACGCTCGACCTCCTCCGCGCCAGCAAGCGGGCCAGCGACGAGCTGGGCTGCCCGATCCGCCTCCACGCCGCGCAGGGGGAGCGCGAGGTCGCCTTCCTCGGCCGCCGGCACGGCAGGACGCCGGTCAGCCTGCTGCACGAGCTCGGCTTCCTCGGCCCCCGCACGCTGATCCCCCACGCCCAGTACCTCGCCGGCCGGGCCGGGGTGCCGGAAGGCCCGCTCGACGAGGTCGCGCTGCTGGCCGAGAGCGGCACCTCGGTCGTCTACTGCCCGCTGACCAACGCCCAGTACGGCGGGCTGCTCGACTCGTTCGCCGCCTACCGCGACGCCGGGGTGAACCTCGCGCTCGGCACCGACACCTTCCCGCCCGACATGGTCCGGGCGATGGCGACCGGGCACAGCCTCGACAAGTTCGCCACCAAGCGACTCGACACCACCAGCTTCGCCGACCTCTTCCGGGCGGCGACCCTCGGCGGGGCCCGCGCCCTCGGCCGCGACGACCTCGGCCGCCTCGCCCCGGGGTCGCAGGCCGACGTCACGGTGATCGACCTCTCGGACCTGCGGGCCGGGCCGCCCGACGACCCGATCCGGACGCTCCTGATGAACGGCCACGGCGGCTGGGTGCGCGACGTCTTCGTCGCAGGCCGCCACGTGGTCCGCGACGGCGCGATCCCCGGCCTCGACGCGGAGCGGCTGCGGGCCGACGCGGCAGCCTACTTCGCCCGCTACAAGGCGGCCTTCCGCGCGTGGGACGTGCGGCAGGGCACGACGGCCGACCTCTTCCCGCCGTCGTTCCGCACCGTCGAGGACTGATCGGGGCGTTCCGGCCCCAGCGCGGGCCATGCTCCCGCCCCCTTTCGATCTGAGGATCTAATCGACAGCGGCCGTCGCGTCTCGTGGCCGGGCGCGCCGGGGCCGCCCTCACCCCCCAGCCCCCTCTCCCGCGGCGGCGGGAGAGGGGGAGCAGATGGATCGGGGGAGGGCTTGGCCCTCCCCCGGACCCCCGGATTGCCGCGGCGCGGCCGCTTTCCAGCCGCTTTCCAACGGATACCTCCCCTTGTCAGCCGCCACAGCGGGAGAGGGGGCTGGGAGGGTGAGGGCGGCCCCGGCGGACATGGCCGCGCCGTGCAGATGCCGCTATCGTTCCGGGACCTCCCCCTGTCAGCCGCGGCGGCGGGAGAGAAGGAGAAACGGCCTCAGGGGATGGCCAAACCCTCCCCCGAACCCCCTAATTGCCACCCCGCGGCCGCTTCCCGATGGAGACCTACCCTAGTCAGGCCGCCACGGGAGAGGGAGAGATGCAGACTCAGGGGAGGGCCACTGGCCTCCCCCGAACCCCCAGTTGCCGCGGCGCGGCGGCTTTCCAGTCGCTTCTCGATGGAGACCTCCCCCTGTCCCGCGGCGGCGGGACAGGGGGAGACACGGGTTCGTGGAAGGGTTTGGTCCTCTCCCGAACCCTCATCTGCCGCTGCGAGGCCGCTTCCAGGTGGCGGTCCCCCACCCCATGACCATCGCCGACGACCCACCGGAGACGAGGGTCGTCGGGGACGGTGCGGACGGGGCACCATCCGCGAGGGCCGCCCGCTGGCTGCGACCGCCGGTCCTCCCGCGGGCGGCGCAGGGGTACTCCCCGCCACCGGCCTCCGTGGCACCTCCCGCTCCCCTAGCTCCCGGCCAAGCCGGGAGGCGAGGGCCAGCGCCATCAGCTGCCGCTCCACGCGGCACCGCGGAGCGCGGGCTTCGGGGGCACGGGGCTCAGCCGGGGGAGCGGGTCGCCCGGCACCACCTCATCCAACAACGGCCCTACGACGGGAAGACGACGGGCTGGTCGAAGGCGCGCCGGGTCATCCCCCAGCCGGGCGGCGTCAGGTGCGCGCGCAGGCCGGCCCGCTCGACGATCGCCCACGCCTCGCGGTTCGCCTCCTCGAGGACGGCCGCCTCGTCGACCGTCGTCACCCGGCGGTCCTCCATCACCACTCGGCCGTCGACGATCACCGTCTCGACGTCGTGCCCGACCGCCTCCAGCACCAGCCGGTGGACGACCATCCAGTTCGGCGTCAGGTGCGGCTGGCGCAGGTTGACGATCGCCACGTCGGCCTTCTTCCCCGGCTCGAGCGAGCCGATCTCGTCGTCCCAGCCGAGGGCCCGCGCCGCGTCGATGGTGACCATCTCCAGCACCCGGCCGACCGGGAGCAGGAAGGGGTCGCGCAGGAGGAGCTGGTGGACCAGCTGCGCCTTGCGGGCCGCCTGGAAGAGGTCGAAGCTGGTCCGGGGCGAGGTGCCGTCGGTGGTCACCGCGACGTTGACCCCGGCCTCCAGCAGCTCGGGCACCGGGCACCGCGCCTCGCCCTGCCCGGCGCTCGGGGCGTGGGCGACGTGGGTTCCCGTCTCGGCGAGGATCCGCACCTCCTCCAGCGAGATGCCGAGGCAGTGCTGGAGGTGGACGTCCGGGCCGAGCAGCGCGTGCTCGGGGTCCTGCGCCGCCATCCGGACCATGCCGCCGAAGGCGTCGGAGTGGATCCGCGTCTTCCACTTCGCGGCGATCTCGCGCACGCGCCGCGCCTGCAGGCGGTCGTGGTCGCTCAGCGCGGTGGCGAGGTCGGAGGGCGTCGGGTCCGAGGGGTCGACCGAGGTGACGATCGTGAACGGGGTGACGAAGACGCGGATCCGGTCGTCCGCGGCGCGGTGCCACGTCTCGATCACCGCCTCCGTCCCGGCCAGCGCCGCCTCGAAGGCGACCTCGCGCCGTTCGCGCCGGCCTTCGCGCCAGACGCTGACCGGGTGGGGCCACGGCGGGGCGCACGGCCCGACGCCGACCACGCCGCGGACGCCGACCTCGGCGTAGGCGCGGGCATGATTGCCGCCGAAGGCCGGGTCGTCGCTGCGCGGCATCGAGCCGATCACGCTCAGGCCGCAGGTGACGCCGGCGCGCAGCCGCTCCAGCGCGGAGACCAGTCCGTCGACATGCCAGAACTCCGGCGTGGTGAAGTGGAAGTAGGTCGGGGTGACGACCCGCATCCAGAGCGAGGGGGTGTCGCTGGCGAGCGTCTTGAGCAGGGAGTGCCCGCCGTGGCCGTGGGCGTCGACCAGCCCGGGGATGACGGCCCGGCCCCGGCAGTCGATGGTCCGCCGGGCCGGGTGGGCCGCCGCCACCTCGTCGGCCGGCCCGACGGCGACGATCCGCTGCCCGTCGATGGCGACCGCCCCGTCCTCCAGGACGCGGCGGTCCGGGTCCATCGTGACGACGACGCCGTGGGCCAGGAGCAGGTCGATCATGCGGCACCTCGGGCATGCGCGCGGCCGGCGCGGGCGGCCCGCCAACCCGGCGGGGGCCGCGTCG
>JBDHWC010000232.1:0-4212 GCA_039809985.1 Thermomicrobiales bacterium
CGGCACGTGCTTCGGGCGCGGCCCGCCGCCGCGGCCGGCCCGGCCCGGGGCGGGGGTGCTCGGGGTGCTCACCGCAGGCTCGGCCCGGGGCGGGGCGCCCCTAGGCCCCTCCGGCGGCGACGGCGATCTCGTCGTCGAGCGGCAGCTGCTCGCCCGAGTCGAAGGCGAACCGGGCCCGCAGCTCGCGGTTGTAGTAGACCTCGAGCACCTCGCCGCGCAGGTCGACGTCGACGCTCATCCGGGCCAGGCTCGGCTCCAGCGGCCCGAACTTGCGCGAGCTGACGTCGATGAAGCCGTCGGCCGAGACCAGCTTCGGCTGCCGCCCCTGCCAGGACAGGCCGTCGGCGGCCTGCGCCTCGACCTGCGCCCGCGCCTGCCGCAGCAGCTCGCCGTCCATCTCCTTCAGCGCCTCGGGGTCCTTGATGTCGATCCGCCAGCCGGTCAGCTTGAAGGCGAGGCGGGCGTTCTGCCCCTCCTTGCCGATCGCCAGCGACATCTGCTCGGTCGGCACGATCACGGTGGCGACCTTCGTCGCCTCGTCGAGCGTGACGTTCGACGGCTTGGCCGGGCTGAGCGCGTTGGCGACGAACTGGGCGGTGTCCGGCGACCACTCGATGACGTCGATCTTCTCGCCGTACAGCTCGTTCACGATGTTCTGGATGCGGACGCCGCGGACGCCGACGCAGGCCCCCACCGGGTCGACCTTCTCCTGCCGGGCGGCGACGGCGACCTTGGAGCGCAGGCCCGGCTCGCGGGCCACCTCCATGATCTCGACCGCGCCGCTGAAGATCTCCGGCACCTCCATCTCGAACAGCCGCCGGATCAGCCCCGGGTGCGAGCGGGAGACGATCAGCTGCGGCCCGCGCTGGTCCTTGTTGACCTCCAGCAGCAGCACCTTGACCCGCTGCCCCGGCCGGTAGCGCTCGGTCGGCACCTGCTCGCGCACCGGCATCACCGCCTCGGCCTTGCCGAGCTCGACGATCACCGCCCGGGCGTCGGCCCGCTGCACGGTGCCGGTCATCAGCTCGCCCTGCTTCTCGGCGAACTCGTCGTAGATCGTGTCCCGCTCGTAGTCGCGGATCCGCTGCAGCACCACCTGCTTGGTCGTCTGGGCGGCGATCCGCCCGAAGTTCTCCGGCGTCCGCTCCAGCCGCAGCGTGTCGCCGACCCGGGCGGTCGGGACGATGGCCTGCGCGTCGGCGAGGACGAGGTCGTTGACCGGGTCCTCGATCTGGTCGACCACCCGCTTGAGGACGGCGACGCGGATGCCGCCGCTGGCCTGGTCGACCTCGACCTCGACCTCCTCCTCGGTGTTCGCCATCTTCTTGTAGGCCGTCTTCAGGGCGTGCTCGACCGAGGAGAGAACCGCTTCCTTCGGGATGCCGCGCTCGGCGGCGATCTGGGCGATGGCGGTGTAGAAGTCGCTCTTCATCCCGCTCTCCTCCTTGCGTGGCGGACGTGTCGGGGGTGGCGCGGGGAGCACGGGCGGGGTGGCCAGCGCGCCGCTCGCCCCGGTCCCGGGAACCGCCACCCCTCCGGTCTGGACACGAAAGAACGCGGGTCGTGGACCCACGTTCTCCACAGAGCTTGGTTCCGGCACGAACAGTACCACGCGCCGGGGCGGCGGGGCAAGACGCGCCCGCCGACCGGCCCCTACCCCTTCCCCGCCAGCACCAGCAGGATCACCAGCAGCCCGAACGCGAACCGGTAGACGACGAAGACGCTCATCGAGCGGTGCTGGACGAAGCGGAGCAGGCCGCTGATCGCGGCGAACCCGGACAGGGCCGAGACGAGCATCCCGACCGCGAAGTAGGCCGCCTCGCCCGCGCCCAGCCCCGCCTGCGCCGTGTCGAGCAGCCCCTTCGCCCCGGCGAGGGCGATGATCGGCACCCCGAGCAGGAACGAGAAACGGGCGGCGTCCTCCCGCCGCAGGCCGGCGAACAGGCCCGCCGTGATCGTCGCCCCGGAGCGGGAGACGCCCGGGATCACCGCCAGCGCCTGCGCCAGCCCGATCGCCAGCGCGTCCTGCCAGCCGAGGTGGCCGATCCGGCGCATGTGGGCCGCCGTCCTGTCGGCCGCCCAGAGCAGCGCCCCGAGCGCCATCATCGCCACTGCGATCAGGACCACCGACGTGCCGGAGGGGCCGTGCTCGCCGTGGAACAGGCGGTCGATCGCCTGCTCCCCCAGCAGCCCGGCGACCGCCCCCGGCACGGTCCCGATCGCCAGCAGCCAGAGCAGCCGGGCGTCCTGCTCCTGCGGGCCCGGGCGGTCGCCCGGGGCCGGGGCCCGCAGCAGGCGGCCGGGCTGGGCGAGCGCCAGCGGCACCGCCCGCAGCATCCCGAGCAGCTCGCGCCGGAAGTAGACGAGCACCGCGGCGAGGGTGCCGAGATGGAGCGCGGCGTCGAAGGCGAGCCCCGGCTCCGGCCAGCCGAGCAGCCACGGCACGATGATCAGGTGGGCGGAGGAGGAGACCGGCAGGAACTCCGTCAGGCCCTGCACGAGCCCCAGCACGATCGCCTGGAACAGGTTCACCCGTCACCTCGCGGCCGTCGACGCCGGCGCGGGCGACCTCCTTCGCCGCCCCCTGCCGACGGCCCCCCGGCGGCGGGCGGGAGCATCGCACATCACCCCGCCCGCCGACGACCGCGGTGTGGCAGTCTTCCGCCGATGATCGTGCCTGGCGGCCGCCGGGCGGGGTCGCGCGGCGGCTGGCCGAGGGCCGAGGGCCGAGGGCGGGGGACGGGGTGGCGGTGATCGGGCGCGGGGGGCCGGCGGCGCGGCCCGGCCGTCCCCTCGGCTGAGGCGGGCGATGGCCGGCGCGACCCGGCTCGGCGGGAGGAACGGGGGCGGCCCCGACGCCCGGGGGCGGTCCGCGCTTGCCCGCATCGCCGTCGCCGTGGTCGCGGTCGCCGTCGCGGCGGTCCTGGTCCGGGCGCTGCGGACGCAGGTCGACGCCCCGGTGCTGCTCCCGTTCGTCGCGGCGGTGGCGGTGGCGGCGTGGTGGGGCGGTCTCGGCCCGGCCCTGCTCGCCGTCGCCGGCTCGGTGGCCGCGGTCGCCGTCGGCTTCCCGGCCGGGACGCCGGCCGCCCTCGCGGACGACCTGCCGCAGCTCGCCGTGCTGCTGGCCGCCTCGCTGGTCGTCGCCGCCGTCGGCGCGTCGCAGCAACGGGCCGAGGCGGCGCTCCGCGCCAGCGAGCGCCGGTTCCGGACGATGGTCGACGTCGCCGGCGAGGGCGTGGTGCTGGTCGACCCGGAGGGCACCGTCGTCTACGCCAACGACCGGTTCGGGGAACTGCTCGGCCACGGCGGGCCGCTGGCCGGGGCGTCGTTCTGGGACCACCTGGCCCCCGAGGACGTGCCGGGCGCGCGCGACGCGCTCGGCCGGGCCCGGGCGGAGCGCCTGCCCCCCTTCGTCGTCCGGGTTCGCCGCGACGACGGCGACCTGACCCCCGTCCTCGTCGCCTCCAGCCCGGTGCGCGACGAGGCGGCGGGGCTCACCGGCGTCCTCGCGATGCTGACCGACCTGCGCGACCGCCAGCAGGCCGCCCGCGAGCTCGACCGCGCCAACGAGCGGTTCCGGCTCGCCGCGGAGGCGGTCGAGGCGATGATCTTCGACTGGGACGTGCCCTCCGACCGGGTCGAGCGCAGCCGCGGCCTCCTCCCGCTGCTCGGCTGGGAGCCGGGGGAGGTGCCGCCGACCTCCGCCTGGTGGCTGTCGCAGATCCACCCGGACGACCGTGAGCGCTACCTCCGCGACGGCTTGCCCGCCACCAGCGCGCCGCCCCGCTACGACGTCGAGTACCGGATCCGCCACCGCGACGGCCGCTGGCTGGCGGTGCTCGAGCAGGGGCGGCTGGTGGGCGACGCCGACGACCGGCCGCTCCGCGTCGTCGGCAGCGTGGTCGACATCACCCGGCGCAGGCAGGACGAGGCGGGGCTGCAGCTGCTGGCGGACGCCGGCGAGGTGCTCTCCTCCGGCCAGGGCCTCGACACGCTCGTCGCGCGGGTCGTCGAACTGGCGGTGCCCGGCCTCGCCGACTGGTGCGCGGTCGACCTCGTCGCCGCCGACGGCATCCTGCGTCGACAGGCCACCGCCAGCCGCCCGGGGCTGCCCGAGACGATCGCGCCGGACCTCGGGCTGGCCCGGGCCTGCCTGCGGCGCGGCCTGCGGCTGGCCTCGCCGACCGTCGGCCTCGCGCCGGGCGACGCCGA
>JBDHWC010000233.1:0-4190 GCA_039809985.1 Thermomicrobiales bacterium
GGCCCGGAGGAGCGCGGCGACGGTCGGCGCCAGCGCGAGCCGCCGGGTGGGCGCGCGCGGGGGAGCCCTCCTCCGGGCGCGTGTCTCGGCCACGGGTCAGGCGACGACGAAGCGGGCGAGCATTCCCTCCGTCATGTGGGGCGCGCCCGTCGCCAAGTCCGGGAAGAAGCAGGCCGCCTCGTAGGTGCCGGCCGCCAAGTCGAGCCCGAGGCTGATCTCCTGCCCCGGCGAGAGGGTGCCGCAGCCGCCGACGGTCCGCACCTGCTCGAACCCCGCCGGCACCGGGCCCGGGGTTCCGCTGAGCGCCGCGGTCAGGCCAGCCATGAACGCGGCCTGCTCGAGGTCGTCCGGCACGCGGCTCAGCACCATCAGGTGCGGCTGCTTGCCGGTGTTGGCGACATGCCACACGGCCGGGCCGGCCGGGATCGGCTTGTCGAGCCCGACGAACGCGAACTCCCGCAAGTCGACGGTGACGGCGGGCGTCAGCGACGGCGGCGCCGTCGGCGTGGCGGCGGCGACCGTCAGGCGGGCCGGCGCGAGGGGCGCGACCGGGTTGAAGAGCAGCCACTCGCCGGCCTCCAGCCGCACCGCCGCCTCGGCCGTCGAGCCGGCCGGGACCCATGGCGCGCCGGCGAACGTGGCGGTCGCGACCCACGGGGGCGGCCCGGCGCTCGCCCCCGCGAGCGAGGCGAGCACGCTGTCGGCGGTCTCGCCGTCGGGGACCCGGAGCACGTCGGCACTGTTGTCGCCTTGCGCCTGCCGATTCTCCAGCGCCAGCAGGACCCACCCCTCCGGCACGCTTGCCGGGTCCACGCGGTAGCCGGCGTCGTCGAGCGCCACGGTCAGGCGCGGCAGCCCGGCGGCGGCGAGCGGGGTGGTCACGGCGGCGGCAGCCGCGGTCTGGCGCACGGCGGGGCAGAGCCAGAGCGCGGACCCGGCCGCGCCCCTGAGCAGCGTTCTCCGGTTCATGGGGTCCTCCTGTGCGAGGCGTGTCACGGAGCGGACGGGGAGTCGGCGGCGGGTCGCGGGGGCGGGCGCGCCTCCACCGCGCCGACAAGCCGCAGGAGCGGCTCGGGCCAGTCGGCGAGCAGCCAGTGCTCGGTGAAGCGCTGGTCCGGCCCGAGCCGGAACCACTCGACGGCGGCCCACTCCCGCCGCGCCGCCCCCGGCAAGGTGCCGGCCAAGGTGAGCCGGTGGGCGACGACGTTCGACCCGGCCGCGGCTTCGTCGACCACCGCGCTGAGGTCGGGGACGACACGGCGCACGGCGGCGACGAAGGCGACCAGCGTCGCGGTGCCCGCCGGGCCCGCGCCGACCCCGAAGTGCCGGCAACTGGGCGCGAACAGCGCGCGGGCGACCGCGGCGTCGCCTTGCGTGAGCAGTTCCTCGGGCACCCGGCGGGCCGGGATCCGCGGGTCGGCTGGGGACATCGGCGTCGCTCCTCCGTCGCCTCCCAGCCTCTGCCCGCCAACGTCCGGCGAACAGGACGTTCACCCCCCGCTCGCCGGACGTTGGCGCGCCGTTCCCCGCGGGGCGGGGCGGCGGTCGACGCTCGGGGTCGGGGAGCCGGGTGGTACGATCGTGGCGACGGGGGGGCCGGGCGACGCGACGGGCGGAGCGGATGGCACCTGCCGGCGACTTCGGGGCGACCCTCAGGCGGCTGCGGCTCGCCGCCGGCCTGACGCAGGAGGCGCTCGCCGAGCGCGCGGGTCTCAGCGCGAAGGCGCTCAGCGACCTGGAGCGCCGTCCGGACCGGTTGCCTCGCCTGACGACTGTCGCCCTGCTGGCCGACGCCCTGCGGCTCAAGCCGGCAGATCGACAGGCGTTCCTCGCCGCCGGCCAGCCGGGCGGAGACGCGCCGCCCGACGCTGGCCTGCCCCGGGTTCTGACGCCGCTCTTCGGGCGGGACGGCGTGGTCGCCGCGGTCGCCGAGGTGGTGCGGCGGGCCGACGGCCCGGGCGGGTCACGGCTGGTGACGTTGGCCGGGCCGGGCGGCGTCGGCAAGACGCGCCTGGCCGTCGCCGTCGGCGAGCGCGTCGCCGACGCGTTCGCCGACGGCGTTCGCTTCGTCGACCTCGCGCCGCTCACCGACCCCTCGCTGGTGCTCCCCGCCGTCGCCCGGGCGGTTGGGGTCGACGACCGCGACCCGCAGCCGCTGCGGGAGCGGCTGACGGCCGCGCTGCGGCACCGGCACCTCCTGCTCCTCCTCGACAACCTCGAGCACCTCCTTCCCGCCCGGGGGGAGGTTCTCGCCCTGCTTGAGGCGGTGCCGAGGCTCTCCGTGCTGGCGACCAGCCGGGCGGCGCTGCAGGTGCGCGGCGAGCATTGCTACCGTGTCGCCCCGCTGGAGCTGCCCGAGGCGGGCGCGGGGCCGGACGAGGTCGCTGGCGCCCCGGCGGCGGCCCTGTTCCTCGACCGGGCGCGGGCGAAGGGGTCCGCGATCACGCTGACCGCGGAGACCGCCGGGGAGGTGGCGGACATCTGCCGCCGTCTCGACGGCCTGCCGCTCGCCTTGGAGCTCGCCGCCACGTGGACGGTGCTCCTGCCGCCGGCCGCGCTGCTGGCGCGAATGCGTCCCGCCCTGCCGCTGCTGGAGAACGGCCCGGCCGACCTGCCGCGCCGGCAGCGCACCCTGCGCGACGCCATCGCCTGGAGCTACGACCTGCTCGACCCGGCGGAGCAGCGGCTGTTCCGCTGTCTGTCGGTCTTCTCCGGCGGCTGCACGCCCGAGGCGGCGGTCGAGGTGTGCGGCGACCCTGCCGCCGCGCCGTCGTCCGCCGCGGCGGAGCGGGCGACGCTGCTGGCGCTCGCCACGCTGGCGGACCGCAGCCTGGTCCGCTTGGACCCGCCCGACCATCCCTCCGGCGACCCGCGCCTCGCGCTGCTGGAGACGCTGCGGGAGTTCGGGCAGGAACGGCTGCAGGAGCACGGCGAGCAGGAAGCGGCCGCCCGCCGACACGTCGCCCATTTTCTGGCCTTGGCCGAGGCGCAGGGCGGGCCGCTCGGCACCGCGGCGATGGCGGTCGAGCGCGACAACCTGCGCGGGGCGCTGGGGCGGGCGACCGAGCGGGCCAACGGCGAGACCTCGTTGCGGCTGGCCGGCGCGATGTGGCGCTTCTGGAACGACGGCGGCCAGATCACCGAGGGGCGGCACTGGCTGCGGCGGGCGCTGGCCCTGCCCGTCGGCGACGACCCGGGCGCGCTCGGCGTCCGCGTCCGCGCCTTGGTCGGCGCGGCCTGGCTGGCGATCGCCCAAGGGGCCGAGGGCGACGCGGTCGAGCCGGCGGCAGAGGCGACGGGCCTCGCCCGGCGGCTCGGCGTGAGCCCCGAGCTCGTCGACGCGCTGAACCTTGAGGGCGTCCTCGCCCGCGAGCGCGGCGACTACGGGCGGGCGCGGCGGCACCACGACGAGGCATTGGCGACGGCGCGGGCGCTGGCCGACCGGCCGCGGGAGGCGACGGCGCTGACCGGCCTCGGCTACGCGACGACCGTTGGCGGCGAGACGGCGCGCGGCGAGGCCTTGTGCGAGCAGGGCCTGACCCTGCTGCGGCAATGCGGGGAGCCGCGCGCCTTGACCGACGCCCTGCTCGGCCTGGCGAGCACCGTCTCGCACCGCGGCGCGTACGACCGGGCGGCCGAACTGGCCGGTGAGGCGCTCGGGCTGGCCCGGGCGGCTGGCCACGGCGGCGCCGAGGCGGAGGCGCTCTGGATTCTCGGCGCGGCAGCCCTGATGCAGGGGCAGCACGACCGGGCGGCGGCGTGGCTCGGGCAGGACCTCGCGCTGCGGCGTGAGCGGGGGGACGAACGCGAGACGAACCGGCCGCTCGCCGCGCTCGCCTTGATCGCGCTGCGGCACGGCGAACCGGACCGGGCGCGGGCGATGCTGCTCGAGGCGCTGGCGCTGCTGGAACGGCACGACGACCCGTGGGCCCGGGGCATGGTGCTGGCGCAGCTCGGGCACGCCGACGTGGCGCGCTCCCCCGGCCGGGCCGCCGAACGCTTCGCGGAGGCCGCCGACTGGTTTGCCCGGATCGGCAACCTGCTCTACCTCCCTTGGTGCCTGGAGGGCTTCGCCGACGTCGCGGCCGGGCGCGGGGCGTGGGCCGACGCGGCCCGGCTGGACGGGGCCCGCGCGTCGTTGCGCGACGACCTCGCGTTCGCGCTGCCGCCGGCGCACCCGGCGCGGCACG
>JBDHWC010000234.1:0-4162 GCA_039809985.1 Thermomicrobiales bacterium
CTCGGCCGGCTGAGCGACTGCGCGAGGGCAGACTGCCGAGGCGTGGCCCGGGCCGCGTCGCGCCGACCCTCCCCCGCGCCGGGACCGGCGGCGACGGCGCAGAGTTGCGAACCGGGCGGCGGGTCGCTACGATGCGGCGGCGCGCCGCGCCCGGACTCGGACCCGCTCTCGGCCAGGACCGCCGATGCCGCCGGCCACCCTCTCCGTTCCCGACTACCAGGCGCGGTGGACGGGGCACCGCCTGAACGAGCGCCAGTCGGCCCAGTCCAACTTCGCCGACCTCTGCGCCCTCGTCGGCTTCCCGACCCCCGCGGCGGGCGACCCGACCGGCCGCGACTACGCCTTCGAGCGCAAGGTGCACCGCCGGGACGGGACGGTCGGCTACGCCGACGTCTGGCACCGGGACCGCTGGGCGTGGGAGTACAAGCGGCGCGGGGCGGACCTCGCCGCCGCCTACGACCAACTCCTCGGCTACCGGGAGGAACTGGACAACCCGCCGCTGCTGGTCGTCACCGACATCGCCCGGATCGAGATCCACACCAACTTCACCCGGGCCCCGAAGCGGGTCTACCCGATCCGGATCGAGGAGCTGGGCGAGCCGGAGGCGTTCGAGCGGCTGCGGACGGCGTTCCACGAGCCGGAGGCGCTGCGGCCGGGGGTGACGGTCGAGCACGTCACCGAGGGGGCGGCGGCCCGCTTCGCCGCGCTGGCGCAGTCGCTGCACGCGCGGGGTGTGGAGCCGCTGCGGGCGGCGCACTTCATGGTCCAGGTCCTCTTCTGCCTCTTCGCCGAGGACGTCCGGCTGCTGCCGCCGGGACTGTTCAGCGACCTGCTGACCTTCGACGCGGACAGCCCCGAGCGGTTGCACCGCCACGTCGAGGAACTGTTCGCGACGATGCGCGACGGGGGCGACTTCGCGCTGCGCGAGATCCCCCGCTTCAACGGCGGGATGTTCGCCCGGGTCGACCCGGTGCCGCTGCGGCCGGCGGAGATCGCGGCGCTGGCGGACGCGGCGAAGGTGGACTGGAAGGACGTGGAGCCGGCGGTCTTCGGCACGCTGTTCGAGCGCTCGCTCGACCCGGCCCAGCGCTCGGCGCTGGGGGCGCACTACACGGGGCGGGCCGAGATCGAGCGGGTGGTGGGGCCGGTGGTGGTCGAGCCGCTGCGCCGCCGGTGGGCGGAGGTGCGGTCGCGGGCGAACGCGCAGGTCGCGCGGCGGGAGCGGGCCGGCAGCGCGTCGGCGCGGACGACGGCGCGGAAGGAGCTGGCCGGGCTGCTCGGGGCGTTCACCGACGAACTGGCTGCGGTCCGCATCCTGGACCCGGCGTGCGGCAGCGGCAACTTCTTGTACGTGGCGCTGACGGCGCTGCTGGACTTGGAGCGGGAGGTGTCGGTCTTCGCCGCGGCCAACGGGCTGGCCGCGCTCTTCCCGGTGGTCGGGCCGCGCCAGCTGGCGGGGATGGAGGTGAGCCCCTACGCGCGGGAGCTGGCGCAGGCGGTGGTCTGGATCGGCTACCTGCAGTGGCTGAGCGGGCACGGCTACGGCTGGCGGGAGCCGGTGCTGGAGCCGCTGGAGACGATCCGGCTGCGGGACGCGCTGCTCGACCGCAGCGAGCCGGACCGGCCGCGGGCGGCGGCGTGGCCGGCGGCGGACTTCATCGTCGGCAACCCGCCGTTCCTCGGCGGGAAGCGGCTGCGGGCCGAGCTGGGCGACGACTACGTCGACGCGCTGTTCGCCGCCTACGACGGGGAAGTCGCCCGCGAGTCGGACCTCTGCTGCTACTTCTTCGACCGGGCACGCGGGGAGATCGCCGCCGGGGGCGCGCAGCGGGCCGGGCTGCTAGCGACGAACTCGATCCGCGGGGGCGCGAACCGCCGGGTGCTGGAGCGGATCAAGGAGGACGGCGACATCTTCCTCGCGTGGGACGACGAGCCGTGGGTGCTGAACGGGGCGGCGGTGCGGATCGCCATCGTCGGCTTCGACGACGGGACCGAGACGCACCGCCGGCTCGACGGCGCGACGGTGGCGACGATCAACGCCGACCTGACCGCCTCGGTCGACATCACCAAGGCGGCGCGCCTCGCCGAGAACCTCGGCCTCGCGTTCATGGGCGACACCAAGGGCGGGGCGTTCGACATCCCGGGCGACGTGGCGGCGGCGATGCTGGCGCAGCCGCCCAACCCGAACGGTCGGCCGAACCGCGACGTGGTGCGGCCGTGGGTGAACGGGCTGGACATCACGCGGCGGCCGAGGGGGATGTGGATCGTCGACTTCGGGACCGACATGGCCGAGGGCGAGGCCGCGTTGTACGAGGTGCCGTTTGAGTACGTGAGGGAGCACGTCAAGCCGGCGCGTGAGACCAACCACAGGGCAGCGTATCGGGACCGCTGGTGGCTCCACGTCGAGGCCCGTTCGGGGATGCGGGGAGCCCTGGACGGGCTCTCCCGATGCATCGGCACGCCTCGGGTTGCCAAGCACCGGCTCTTTGTCTGGCTTGACCAAGGGACATTGCCCGACTCTCAGGTGATCGTCTTCGCCCGGCAGGACGACTACTTCTTCGGCGTGCTGCACTCCCGCGCCCACGAGGTCTGGTCGCTGCGGATGGGAACGTCACTGGAAGATCGGCCGCGCTACACCCCGACCACCTGCTTCGAGACGTTCCCGCTGCCGTGGCCGCCGGGGCAGGAACCGTGGCGCGACGAGCGGCTGCACGCGGTTGCCGACGCGGCGCGACGGCTGGACGAACTGCGGCGGGCATGGCTCAACCCGCCGGGGGCCGAGCCGGCGGTATTGGCGAAGCGGACGCTGACGGCGCTGTACAACGAGCGGCCGGCGTGGCTGGCGCAGGCGCACGCCGCGCTCGACCGGGCGGTGTGGGCGGCGTACGGGTGGGAGGACGCCGAGCCGGGCGCGACCACCGACGAGGAAGTGCTCGCCCGGCTGCTGGGATTGAACCGGGAGCGGTCGCAGGGCTGAGGGGGGAGGTTGCTCCCCGTCGGCTGCGGCATCCCGGGAGTCAGCCTCGGCGCGGTCTCACAGCCACGTGCAATCCGCGGCGAAGAAGCGACACGACGGCCGCCAACAGAACGGTCGTGGCGGTGAGGCCACGACCGGTGGGGGCTGCCCGTCTCGCGGGCGGTCGATGGGCAATCTGGCGGAAGCGACGGGATTCGAACCCGCGATCTCAGCCTTGACAGGGCTGCATGTTAGGCCGCTACACCACGCCTCCAGCGACCGGGAAGGTAGCACGGGCGACGGCGACGTGTCAACCGGGCACGGCGGGCGCGGGGGCGTTCGGACGGGTTTCCTCGGCGCGGGCGAGGGCCACCGCGTAGGCGTCGAGGCGGCGCAGTTCGTCGCGCAGGAGAGCGGTGGTCAGGGTGCTGGCGACGGGGCCGGCGAGGCGGCCGCGGACGCCCTCCTCGCGCGGCCACGTGGTCTCGATCGTCACCCGGCTGCCGCCGCCGTCGGGGGCGACGGTGAAGCGGGTGCGGGTGCCCGCCGCGGGGTCGGCTTCCTCGAGGACGCGGCCGGGGAGCGGGACCGTGACCTCGGCCCGGAAACGGCGGCTCTGGCCGCCGAGGCGGAGCGCGAAGCGGACGACGGTGCCCTCGCCAACCCCGCCGGCCTCGACGGCGGCGTCGCGGAAGGCGGGCGGCAGGATGCGGAGGTGGTGCGCGCCGTAGTCGGCGACCACCTGCCAGACGACGGCCGGCGGGGCAGGGACGAAGCGCGCGGCCTCGGCCCGGAGGCGGAAGCCGCGCTCCAGCGGGTCGTCGAGGGGGAGGAGGGCGGGGGTCGGCATCGGCGGTCGCTCCTGCGGGCGGTGGCCCGGGCTCAGCGGCGGGCGAACTGCTTCTCGAGGTCGCTCTGAGTCAGGTGGAGCATGGTCGGCCGGCCGTGGCCGCAGGCCCGCGGCTGCGACGAGCGCTCCAGCTCGGCGACGAGCTCGCGCATCTCGGGGATCGAGAGCGCCTGCCCGGCCCGGATCGAGGTGTGGCAGGCGGTGCTGACGGCAACCGCGTCGAGCCACGACTCGCCCTGCCCCCCCTCGGCCAGCTCGCCGAGGATCAGCCGCAGCCGTTCGGCGATGTCGACCCCGTGGATCAGGGCCGGGATGGCGCGGACGGCGACCGAGGAGCCGCCGAACGGCTCGATCTC
>JBDHWC010000235.1:0-4149 GCA_039809985.1 Thermomicrobiales bacterium
ATTCGGCGGCGGGGGGGTCGGGCGACGGTGGCGGACGGGCGGCACGACGAGACCGATCTCACCGTCACGCTCACGGTCGCGCGGCCGAGCGAGCCGCCGTCGCGGCTGCGCGCGTGGCTGATGCAGGGCCGGCCGTCGGAGGTCGAGAGCGCCTACGCCAAGCGGCACGGCGGGCACGCCGCCCCCCAGCACCCGTGGTGGCAGGTGATGTGCCTGACCGGGGTCGACTACTTCTCGACCCTCGGCTACCAGCCGGGCATCGCCGCCCTCGCCGCCGGCCACCTCTCGCCGCTGGCGACGCTGATCCTCGTCCTCGTCACCCTCTTCGGCGCGCTGCCGATGTACAAGGTGGTGGCCGAGCGCAGCCCCCACGGCGACGGCTCGATCTCGATGCTGGAGCGGCTGCTGCCGTGGTGGCAGGGCAAGCTGGTGATCCTCGCCCTGATCGGCTTCGTCGCCACCGGCTTCGTCATCACCATCACCCTCTCCGCCGCCGACGCCACCAAGCACATCGTCGAGAACCCCTACGCCCTCGGCCTCGACGGCAAGGAGGTGGTGATCACCATCTGCCTCATCGCCCTGCTCGGCGCGGTCTTCCTGAAGGGCTTCAGCGAGGCGATCGGGATCGCCGTCGGCGTCGTCTCCGTCTTCCTCGTGCTCAACCTCGTCGTCGTCGTCGACAGCCTGCGCGGCGTCGTCACCCACCCGGAGGTGGTCAACGACTGGCGCGAGCTGCTGCGGCTGGAGTACGGCGACCCGGCGCTGATGGTCGCCGCCGCCCTCGTCGTCTTCCCGAAGCTCGCCCTCGGCCTCTCCGGCTTCGAGACCGGCGTGCTGGTGATGCCGCTGGTCAAGGGCGCGCCGGACGACGACCCCGACCACCCGGTGGTCCGCATCCGCAACACCCGGAAGCTGCTGACGACCGCCGCCACGATCATGAGCGTCTTCCTGATCACCAGCAGCGTCGCCACCACCCTGCTGATCCCGCACGAGCAGTTCGAGGCCGGCGGCCAAGCCAACGGCCGCGCCCTCGCCTACCTCGCCCACGCCCGGCTCGGCAACGGCTTCGGCACCGTCTACGACATCAGCACGATCCTGATCCTCTGGTTCGCCGGCGCCTCGGCGATGGCGGGGCTGCTCAACGTCGTGCCCCGCTTCCTGCCGCGCTACGGGATGGCCCCCGACTGGGCCCGCGCCGTCCGGCCGCTGGTGATCGTCTTCACCACCATCTGCTTCGTCGTCACCGTCGCCTTCGGGGCCAGCGTCGACGCGCAGGCCGGGGCCTACGCCACCGGCGTCCTCGCGGTCATCACCTCGGCCACCATCGCCGTCACCCTCTACATGAAGAGCAGCGGCCGGCGGGCGGCGACGCTGCGCTTCGGGGCGGTGGCGGCGATCTTCATCTACACCTTCCTCGTCACCGTCGTCGCCGAGCCGGACGGCATCAAGATCGCCTTCGTCTTCATCGTCGGCATCGTCGTCATCTCGCTCGCCTCGCGCGCCGCCCGCTCGTTCGAGGTGCGCGCCACCGAGGTCGTCTTCGACGAGGCCGCCGCCGAGTTCGTCGACCACGCCGCCGCCGAGGGCGAGATCCGGCTGATCGCCAACCACCCGGACGAGCGCTCCTCCCGCGAGTACCTGATGAAGGAGAAGCGGGAGCGGACGGCCAGCCACATCCCCGCCACCGAGCCGATCCTCTTCCTCGAGGTGACCGTCCGCGACGCCTCCGAGTTCGCCTCGACCGTCTTCGTCTCCGGCCACGAGATCGGCGGCTACAAGGTGCTGCGGGCGGAGGGGACCTCGGTCGCCAACACGATCGCCGCCGTGCTGCTGGCGGTCCGGGAGCGGACCGGGCAGCGGCCCCACGCCTACTTCGGCTGGGCCGAGGGGAACCCGCTGAAGTACCTCGCCCGCTTCGTCCTCTTCGGCGAGGGGGACATCGCCCCGGTCACCAACGAGGTCCTCCGCCAGGCCGAGCCCGACCCGGCCCGACGCCCGGCGGTGCATGTCGGGTGACGGGGAATTGGGGATTCGGGATTGGGGATTGGGGGTTGGGAGGCAGTGAGGACGAGTGGGAGCCAGCCGAGCGAGGGCTGCCGCCGGTCGTCCTCCGCGCTGCCCGAGCCGCCATCATCCCCAATCCCCAATCCCCAATCCCCAATCCCCAATCCCTCGCCCCCCGCTACGCCGCCGGGGCGGTTCGCGCCGCCGCGTGGCGGGCGAGCCGGACCAGCAGCGGGCTGGCGAGGATCGAGCCGAGCGAGCCGGCGAGGATCAGGCTCTGGCCGACCGGCGAGAGCACGCCGAGCGAGGTCGCGGCGGCGGCGAGGATGAACGAGAACTCGCCGATCTGGGCCACGGAGGTCGCCACGGTGGTGGCCAGCCGGGCGTGGCCGCCCAGCCAGCGGGCCATCAGCCAGGCCGTGCCCCCCTTGCCGACCACGATCACCGCCAGCGTCGCCAGCACCTTCGGCAGGTCGGCAACGACGAACATCGGGTCGATCGTCATTCCGACCGAGACGAAGAAGAGGACCGCGAACGCCTCCTGGAACGGCAACGCCTCGTTCGCCACCCGGTGGCTGAGGTCCGCCTCGTTGATCACCACCCCGGCCAGGAAGGCCCCCAGGGCGGAGGAGACCCCGAACCACTGCGTCGCCGCGTAGGCGATCCCCAGCGCCACCGCCAGCGTCCCGAGCACGAACAGCTCGCGCGAGCCGGTCTGCTCCACCGTCCGCAGCAGCCGCGGCACCAGCCGCGCCCCGGCCACCAGCATCAGCGCGACGAAGACGGCCGCCTTGCCGAGCGTCAGCCCGATCGTGGCCAGCAGGCCGGCCGTCCCGGCCGAGCCCGCGCCCGACCCGTGCAGCGCCGGCAGGAGGACGAGGGCGGTGACCGCGATCAGGTCCTCGACCACCAGCCAGCCGACCGTCACCCGGCCCGGGCGCGACGAGACGGTCGTCAGCGACGCGATCGTGCGCAGCGCGACGACGGTGCTGCCGAACCCCAGCGCGAGGCCGTAGACGACCCCGGCCCCCACGTCCCAGCCCCAGAGCCGCGCCAGCCCGGAGCCGAGCAGCGTGACGACCGCGACCGTGACCGCCGCTCCCGGCAGGGCGATCCGCCGCACCGCCAGCAGGTCCTCGATCGAGAAGTGGACGCCGACCCCGAACATGAGGAGGATGACGCCGATCTCGGCCAGCTGCGGCGCCAACCGGGTGTCGGCCACGAAGCCGGGCGTGAACGGCCCGACCACGATCCCCGCCAGCAGGTAGCCGACGATCACCGGCAACCGCAGCCGCTGCGCGACGATGCCGCCGACGAAGGCCGAGCCGAGGCCGAGCGTCAGCGTGCCGATCAGCCCGGCCTCGTGTGGCACGTTCACGCCCGACCCCCGCCCGCGTCGTCGACTTGTGCGACGATCCTACCCTGCATCGCCGATTCGCGCCGTCTGCCCGATCGCTGGCACGCATCTCGCGGCAGCCGACGCGGACATCACCTGACGGGACGGCCCGCCGCCACGGCGCGGGCGCACGAGAGGAGGCCGACGGTGGGCGGGGGGAACATGACCGATCTTCGCGGACGGACGGGGCGCCGCCCGCTGCTGCTCGCCCTGCTCGCCGCCGGGACCGGCCTCGCCGCCCAACGGCCGGCTCTCGCCCAGACGACCTGCATCCGCTGCACCCGCTACGCGATCACCAACCTCAACCAGCGCAAGGGGCCGAACCTGACCGACGAACTGCTGCAGGTGGTGCCGGGCGGCGCGGCGGTGATCCAGCAGTCGGACACGGTGGTCAACGGCTACACCCTCGTCACCTACCTCGGGGTCAGCGGCTACGTCGTCGCCCTCGGCCTGCAGGCCACCCCGCCGCCGACCGGCCCGGGCCCGAGCCCGACGCCGGGGCCGACGCCCCTGCCGACCCCGGACACGCCCGACCTCCCCGGCCAGGCCGACGGCGAGACCCGCGTCACGCTCGTCGCGCTCAACCTCCGCAGCGGCCCGAGCCCGGACGACCCGGTGGTCGCCGTCATCCCCGCCGGCGAGACCGTGACCCTCACCCGCGAGGGCGCGGCGAACGGCTACGTCACGGTCGACTGGGGCGGCGCGGACGGCTGGGTCTACGCCGACCTGATCGGCGAGCCGTAGGCCGC
>JBDHWC010000236.1:0-4128 GCA_039809985.1 Thermomicrobiales bacterium
GGCGGAGGGCGGGTCCGGCCGTCGGCTCGTGGCCGGCGGCCGGCTGGTTGGCGTCGTCCACGGCGCTCCTCCTCGTTCGCTGCCCGGGCACCTTCTCGCTGCCGACGATAGCGGGTCCGGCGGGCGGCGGCAAGCCGCGCCGGGGCGGGGCCGCGCGGCCCCGGCGGCGGGAGAGATCGGGCCGCCGAGCAGATCGTGTCACGCGAAGGGACGGGCGCGGCACCCGGATCGGGGCGGGCGTCCGGCTCGGTCGAGGTGGTACCCTCGTCAGCCGGAAAGCCAAGTCGCTCGCGCCGCGGAGAGGTCGCCCGGATCGTGCTTGCCCTGTTCCTCGCCTCGCTCCCAGTCGCGGACCTGGTCCGCTCGATGCCGTTGTTCGCCGGCGGGGGGCTCGACGACGAGCTCGGCCTCGCGGCACAGATTCTCAGCATCGTCGTCATCGACCTCGTCCTCTCCGGCGACAACGCGGTGGTCATCGGCATGGCGGCGCGCCGCCTCAGCCCGGAGAACCGGCGCAAGGCGATCCTCTACGGCGGGGCGGGCGCCGTCGGTCTGCGCATCCTGTTCACCGCGCTCGCGGCGATCCTGCTCGACCTGCCGTACCTGCTGGCCTTCGGCGGCGCCCTCCTCCTCTGGGTGGCGTGGCGGCTGGTCCAGCCGAGCCACCACGAGGAGTCGGTGAGCGAGGCGGAGAGCCTCGGCCAGGCGGTGCGGACGATCATCCTCGCCGACGTGGTGATGAGCCTCGACAACATCCTCGCCGTGGGCGGCGCGGCCCACGGCGACCTGCGGCTGCTGCTGTTCGGGCTGCTCCTCTCGATCCCGATCCTGCTGCTCGGCAGCGAACTGGTGGCCCGCGTCCTCGGCCGCTACCCGGGGCTGCTCTACCTCGGCGTCTTCGTCCTCGTCCACACCGCGGTCAGCATGCTGCTGGAGGACGACTTCATCGCCGACCGCATCCACCTCCCGACCGCCGGGGAATGGGCGCTGTCGCTCCTGCTGACCTTCGTCATCTCCGTCGCCGGCAGCCGCACCGGGCGGACGGCGACGGCCTGAGCCGTCGCAAGGGGGGAGCGCCGTGACCGCAGATCGCCCGTCCGCTTTCGCCGGCCGCCCGCTCAAGGTCGGCGCGTTCATCCCGATCGTCGAGACCGAGATGGACGGCGGCACCGCCCGCGGCCGCGACGTGCTGGCGATGGCCCGCGCCGCCGAGACCGCCGGCTTCGACTCGGTCTGGATCCCCGACCACCTCGAGATCCACGACCCCGGGCTGGCCCCGAAGGGGGCGTGGGAGATGGGCACCATGCTCGGCGCGCTGACCGTCGCCACCGAGCGGGTCGAGATCGGGGCGCTGGTCGCCGCGACCAGCCTGCGCAACCCGGCCCTGCTCGCCAAGATGGTCGACACGCTCGAGGAACTGAGCGGCGGCCGGATGATCCTCGGCCTCGGCAGCGGCCGCCACGAGCCGGAGCACGCCCAGTTCGGCTACCCCTTCTCGCGTCAGGTCGACCGTTTCGAGGAGGCGCTGCAGGTGATCCTGCCGATGCTGCGCGAGGGCCGCGTCGACCACGCCGGCACCTACTACGCGGCGCGCGGGGCCGACCTGCGGCCGCGCGGCAGCCGCCCCGGCGGCCCGCCGGTCGTCATCGGCGCGCTCGGCACCGGGCCGCGGATGCTGGCCCTGACCGCCCGCCACGCTGATCTCTGGAACGCCTGGCTGACATGGGGCCGCTCGTGGCCGGACGCGATCCCGCCCCTGCGCGAGAAGGTCGACGCGGCGTGCCGGGCGGAGGGGCGCGACCCGGCCACGCTCGGCCGCAGCGTCGCCATCCTGGCCGAGGTGCCGGGGGTGCCGGCGCGGCAACCGTTCACCTCGCCGGACGGCAGCGGCGACCCGCTGCGCGGCACGCCGGCGGAGATGGCCGAGGCGCTGCGCGGCTTCGCCCGCGAGGGGATCGACCACGTCCAGATCGTCTGCGCCCCGAACACCGCCGCCGGCATCGCCGGCTTCGCCCCCGTCCTCGCCGCGCTCGACGCGGGGCCGTAGACCCCCGCGCCCGGCGGCGCGGCATCCGTTCCTCGGGCGGGGCCGTCCGGGCGAGCGGGCAGATCGCGCCACCGTGGTATCGTCACCCCTTGCAGCCGGGGACGTCGCGCGACGACGACGCGCAGCGGGCGATCTTCCCGCCGCGGCCGACCCCGACCGGGAGTGGGCCCGGCCGGCCGGCCGGCGTGCGATCGGGACCGGCAGGGGGGAGACGACCAGCGTGACCGAGTTGCTCGACGCGACATCCGCCGAGGGAAGCGCCGGCCCGGGCCGGCGGGAGCGCGGCAAGCGCCGCCGGGAGACCGCCGAGCAGGTGCTCGCCTTCCTCTGCCGGGACCCCGACCTCGACCGCCTGCGGGCGGAGATGCCGGACCTGACCGACGACGCCCTGCGGCGCGTCTTCGCCGCCGCGCTCGCCGGCGACCTCGGCGTGAAGGCCGCCGTCTCCTACCGGAAGGGGGTCACCGCCACCCGCTTCGCCCGCACCCACGGCCTGCCGGACCCCGACCCCAGGATGCACAAGGGGATGGTTTTCCGCAGCCTCCTCTCGGTGATGCGGCCGGGGCGGCTGCTCGACCTCGGGGCGGGCAAGGGGAACTTCTCCCTGATGGCCGCGCAGCTCGGCTGGGACGTCACCGCGGTCGACGCCCGCACCGTCCGCTGGCCCGACGCGGCCCGGGTCGACCCGGCGACGGCCGACCTGATCCGCCGGATCCGCTGGGTGCAGGCCGACGTCCGCGCGTTCCCGATCGCCCCGGGCGACTTCGACGTGGTCTGCATCCTCGGGCTGCTGCACCACCTCGAGCTGCCCGACCAGGTCGACCTGCTCCGCCGCTGCGCCGGCACGCCGCTGATCCTCGACGTCCGGATCGCCAAGGCGGCCCCCGACAGCGACGGCCCCTACGCCGGGATGCTGATCCGCGAGCACGGCGAGACGCGCGAGGAGCGCGACGCGGTGCCGACCGCCTCGTGGGGCAACCCGACCTCGTTCCAGCACACCGAGGAGTCGCTGCTCCGGCTGCTGACCAACTGCGGCTACGCCAAGACCTTCATGATGCGGCCGCCGCACCGCAGCGACTACACCTTCTACCTCGCCCTGCCGCGCCCGACGGCGCTGGGCAGCGCGCTCGATGCCGCCGACGAGGACGACGGCGACGACGCGGCCGCCGCGGCCGAGCCGCGCGCCAAACAGCCGCGCCGCAACCGGAAGACCCCGGCGGCGGCATCGCCCAAGGACGCCGATGGACGTGACTGAGACCGAGCTGCGCGACACCCCGGGCCAGCGCCCGCTCGGGGAGGCGATGAATCCGGAGCGGGTCCGGGCCGAGGTCGCGGCCCGGCTGCTCGACGGCGCGGCCGAGCGCCTCGGGCCGTGCGCCGTGACCTTCGCCCGCGGCAGCGGGGCGCGGGCCCTGTTCCACTACCAGTTCTCGCTGGCCGGGCTCGGCGGGGCGCAGGCGCGACCGTTCCCGGTCACCGCCCTCTCCTTCGGCGAGGAGCGGACCCGCGAGGCGTGGGAGTGGGTGCTGGCCAACAAGGCCGAGGCGACGGAGCCGGTCGACGGGGTGCGCCGGGTCGGCTACGTGCCGGAGCTCGACCTCCTGCTGCAAGCCACCCCGTTCGACATCCGGATGCCGGTGCTGGAGCGCATCCTGACCGGCCCGGACGCCGAGCTGGTCGAGCCGCTGCAGGAGCGCTTCGGGCCGGGGCACCGCCTCGTCTCGTGGCAGGGCGAGCTGACCCGCTACCGGGTTGCCCTCCGCGGCACGGTCCTGCTGACGGTCGGGGCCGAGGCGCCGGGCGGCGGGGTTGTCGTGCGGCGGTTCTACGCCAAGGCCTACGGCGAGCCGGAGGTCGCCGAGCGCTCGGCCCGGATCGTCCGGGAACTGGAGGCGGCCTTGGTCGGGCACGCGGGCGAGCTGGCGATCGCCGGCCTCGCCGCCGACCACCCGGCGGCGCGCCTGCTCGTGCTCGACGAGGTGCCGGGGGAGGACATGACCGCCCTGCTGCAGCGGGCGCAGGCGCGCGGCGACCGCCCACTGGCCGAGGCCGCGGCCCGGCGCGCCGCCCGGGCCCTCGCC
>JBDHWC010000237.1:0-4117 GCA_039809985.1 Thermomicrobiales bacterium
CGGAGCAACTGAATCGGGGGAAGGCCAACCCCTCCCCGAACCCCCGATTGCCGCGGCGCGGCCGCTTCCCGCCGGAGCAACTGAATCGGGGGAAGGCCAACCCCTCCCCGAACCCCCGATTGCCGCGGCGCGGCCGCTTCCCGCCGGAGACTCCCTCTGTCAGGCAGCGGGGGACGGGGAGCAGCTGACAAGGGGTAGGCTGGGACCTCCCCGGACTCCCGGGTTGCCAATGCGTGACGGTCTTCCGATGGAGTCCTCCGCCGCGGTGGCGGTCGAGAGGGAGCGGGGCCGGTTCGGAGGAGGGCCCGGGCCTCAACCGGGCCCCGGGTAGCCGCGGCGCAACCGCTTTCCTTGCCCCCTCTTCGGGGACGACGGGGGCCGGGCCGGGGGCCTCCCCCGCTCCTCGCGGTTGCCCGACAATAGCGGCGCGGCACGGACGACGGAACGGAGCACGAGGAGGCAGGCGATGGGCGCGGGCACGGCGCAGGGGGAACGCGGCGTCGACGCGCTGGCGCAGGTCCAGCACGCGGCGCACGGCGGCGAGGGCTGGGAGGCGCGCCGCGGCACGATCGCGGACGACCTCGGCCCGCTCTGGGCGGAGTGCGGCGTCCGCTCGGAGTGCGGCACGCTGCGGGCGGTGCTGATGCACCGGCCGGGGCCGGAGATCGAGGGGATCACGGACCCGGGCAAGGCGCTCTGGCACGCCGTCGTCGACCCGGCCCGCGCCCGCGAGCAGCACGACGCGCTGGCGGCGCTCTACCGCTCGCACGGGGTCGCCGTCCACGAGCTGGGCGAGGTGCCGCGCGACAAGCCGAACGCCTACTTCTGCCGCGACCCCTTCTGCATGACCCCGGTCGGGGCGGTGGTCGGGCGGATGGCCTCGGCCAGCCGGGCGGGCGAGGAGCGGTGGGCGGCGGCGGCGCTGGCCCGGATCGGCGTCCCGATCGTCCGCACCGTCACCGGCGACGGCACCTTCGAGGGGGCCGACGTGGTCGTCCTGAGCGAGGACCTGGTGATCGTCGGCCGCGGGATGCGGACGAACCGGAGCGGGGCGGAGCAGGTGGTCGAGGCGTTCCGCGCCGTCGGCGTGCCGGAGGTGGTGCTGGTCGAGATCCCCTACGGCTGCGGCCACATCGACGGCACGATCAACGTCGTCGACCGCGACCTGGCGCTGGTCTACCCGACCCAGCTGTCGTGGGCGGTCTACGAGATCCTGCTCCGGCACGGCTTCCGGGTGGTCGACCTGCCGGACCAGACCGAGGCCCAGCTCGGGATGGCGCTGAACATGGTGCCGCTCGCCCCCGGCACGGTGGTGATGTGCGCGGGCAACCCCGTCACCCAGAGGACGCTGGAGCGGCACGGGGTCGAGGTGCTGACCGCCGAGGTCGACGAACTGCAGAAGGGGGCCGGCGCGGTCCACTGCATGACCGGCGTCCTCTGGCGGGACGGGGTTTGAGGCTGGCGGCTGGCGGCTGATGGCTGGCGGCTGGCGGCTGATGGCTGGCGGCGAAGGCGCGCCCCGACTCCCCGACTCCCCGACTCCCCGACTCCCCGACTCCCCGACTCGTGAAAGGAGACCAACTTGCCAGTCGCGCGGGTGAACGACCTGACGGTCGCGTACGACGTGGACGGGCCGGCGGACGGGCCGCCGGTGCTGCTGGTCAACGGGCTCGGGGCGGACCGGGCGGCGTGGAACCTGCAGGTGCGCGAGCTCGCCCGGCGGTTCCGGGTGGTCACCTACGACAACCGGGACGTCGGCCAGACCGGGGCGGGGACGACCGACGCCCCCTACGGCATCCTCCAGTTCGCCGACGACGCGGCCGGGCTGCTCGACCACCTCGGCATCGCCCGGGCCCACGTCGTCGGGGCGTCGATGGGGGGCGCGATCGCGCAGGAGTTCGCCCTCGCCCACCCGGAGCGGGCCGCCAGCCTGATGGTCGTCTGCTCGTGGGCGCGGACCGACCCGTGGCTGGCCGAGGTGCTCGACCTCTGGGAGCGGGTCTTCGCCGAGCTGGGGCGGATCGAGTGGTCGCGGGCGGCGTGGCTGCGGGTCTACACCCACCGCTGGTACAACGACGACCCGGCGCGCCTGCGCGACCTGCTGGCGACGACCCGCGCCAACCCGAGCCCGCAGACGGTCGAGGGGTACCTGCGGCAGTCGGCGGCGGCGCGGGGCCACGACACGCTCGACCGGCTGGGGGGGATCGCCCTGCCGACCCACGTGGTCGTCGGCGAGGAGGACCAGCTGACGCCGCCGCGCTACTCGCTGGAGATCGCGGCGGCGATCCCGAGGGCGCGGCTGTCGGTGCTGCCCGAGGTCGGGCACGGCATGTTCTGGGAGGCGACCGACGCCTTCAACGCGCTCGTCGCCGACTTCGTCGACGAGCAGGAGGCGGCGCGGGCGTAGGCGCGCGCCGAGCGAGGGGGCAGCACGGGATGGCACGGGAGGTCATCGGCTCGACGATCGTCTTCGCGCCGCACTCGGTCGACGCGGCGCTGGAGGGGCTGGCGGCGGCCGGCTACCGCGCGGTCGAGCTGGGCGCGGTCAAGGGCTGGTTCGAGCACATCGACGCCGACACGGTCACCGACCGGGAACTGGCCCGGATCGGGGCCAAGCTGGCCGAGCTGGGGCTGGCGCCGGTCAGCATCAGCGGCCACGCCCACCTGCACACGCCGGAGGGGGCGGCCCGCTTCGGCCGGGTGATCGACATCGCGCAGGCGCTCGGGATGCGGGTGGTCAACACCTACACCGGCGACGCCAGCACCGAGGAAGAGATCGAGGCCTTCTTCGCCAACGTCGCCGACCTGTGCGACAAGGCGGCGAAGGCGGGGCTGCGGATCGGGATGGAGACCGACAGCAACCTGCTGCCGACGGCGGAGGCGGGGGTGGCGATCCTCGACCGGGTCGGGCGGCCGGAGGTGCTCGGCTTCAACTACGACCCGGGCAACGTCGTCTACTACACCGGGGCCGACCCGCAGACCGACATCGGGTTCGCGCTGGGGCGGCTGGTCCACTTCCACCTGAAGGACAAGGTCGGGGGGCAGGGGGTCTTCAACTTCCCGCCGCCGGGCGACGGCGAGCTCGACCTGATGGGGCTCGTCCGCCAGTGCGACGCCAGCGGCTTCGCGGGGCCGTACAGCGCCGAGGTGGAGTTCGACGACCGGGGCTGGCCCGACTACGACGCCTGCCTCGCCGCCGCCAGGCGGAGCGTGGCGAACCTGCGGGCGATGGGGCTGCTGTAGCGCCCCGCCGCCCGGAACGCGAGCGCGCCGCCAGCCGGGGCTCCCGGCTGGCGGCGCGTCGGTTCCGGCGTCGCGGACGGGCGAGCCGTTCGGCCGACTACCACCACGACCAGTGGGCGGAGTGGAACCGGGAGTCGACGCCCCAGCGGAGGGCGGCGACGTCGAGCGCGGCGAGAGCGGCAACCACGACGGCGACGACAACGAGCGGGTTCACGGCAGCCCTCCTTCACGCGCGGACAATCATGCTGTCATCAGCATATCGTGATTTCACGTTTCCCGCAAGCCCGGGGCGCGGCGGCGGCCGCACGCCAACAGAGTGCCCCGTGACCCGTCATCAACCACGACGTTTCAATACGATGTGGCGACGTGCTATTGTTCACACCGGCCGGGGGCGACGGAGCCTTGGCCGGGCAGCACCACAGGCCGGCCGCACGGCGCGGCAGCCGGGGGGGGAAGCATGGACGGCAATCGGTTCGACACCTTCGCGCGCTCGCTCGGGCGCAGGATCGGGCGGCGCGGCGCGCTCGGCAGCATGGCGGCGGGGGCCGCGCTGCTCGGCGGGGTCGCGGCGACGCGGCAGGAGGCCGCGGCGGGCAAGAAGCGCGAGACCTGCAAGCCGGGCCAGACCAAGTGCGGCAAGAAGTGCGTCTACCTGCAGACCAACGCCAAGAACTGCGGCGCCTGCAAGAACGCCTGCCTCAGCGACCAGATCTGCGGCAACGGCAAGTGCGCCAGCAAGTGCGGCCAAGTCACCAAGCCGGCCGTCTACGATTTCGAGAAAGACCTCGGCGACTGGCACGGCCCGCTGACGCGCGTGAAGAGCGCGAAGGGCGGCATCAAGGCGTTCGACGGCAAGTGGTACGCCACGATGCCG
>JBDHWC010000238.1:0-4106 GCA_039809985.1 Thermomicrobiales bacterium
CAAGGGCGGGGCGCGCACCGTCGCCCTGCGGCGGCAGGCGGCGCCGGCCGAGCGCGCGCCGGTGGGGCTGCCGTCGGTGCTGACGGTGGCGGACCTCGCCGAGGCGCTGCAGACGACCGGGATCGAGATCATCAAGGAGCTGATGAAGCTCGGGATGATGGCGAACCTGAACCAGCAGATCGACTTCGAGACGGCGCACCGGGTCGCCACCGCCCTCGGCTGGGAGACGCACGAGGAGGTGCCGGAGATCGTCCAGCAGGCGGTCGCCGACTTCGAGAGCCGCAAGCAGGAGGCCGAGCACGACCCGGGCGCGGTCACCCGGCCGCCGGTGGTCACGATCATGGGCCACGTCGACCACGGCAAGACGAAGCTGCTCGACTCGATCCGCTCGGCCAACGTGGCCGAGGGGGAGGCCGGCGGCATCACCCAGCACATCGGGGCCTACCAGATCGAGACGCAGGGGCGCCGGGTCACCTTCCTCGACACCCCCGGCCACGAGGCGTTCACCGCGATGCGGGCCCGCGGCGCGCAGGCGACCGACGTCGCCGTGCTCGTCGTGGCCGCCGACGACGGCGTGATGCCGACGACGCGGGAGGCGGTGGCCCACATCAAGTCGGCCCACGTGCCGATGGTGGTGGCGATCAACAAGATCGACCTGCCGACGGCGAACCCGGACCGGGTCAAGCAGCAGCTGAGCGAGATCGAGGTGGTGCCGGAGGAGTGGGGCGGCGACGTCCCGTTCGTCGAGGTCTCGGCCCGCGAGAAGCTGGGGCTGGACGACCTGCTGGAGGTCCTGCTGCTCGTCTCCGACGTCAACGAGCTGAAGGCCAACCCGCACAAGTCCGCCTCCGGCGTGGTGATCGAGGCCAAGGTCGACCGCAGCCGCGGCCCGGTGGCGACCGTGCTGGTCCAGAGCGGGACCCTGAACCTGAAGGACGTCGTCGTCGCCGGCTCGACCCACGGCCGGGTGAAGGCGATGTTCGACGACCACGGCAAGCGGGTGCGGCGGGCCGACCCGAGCACGCCGGTGGAGATCCTCGGCCTGCTCGACGTGCCGCAGGCCGGCGACGCCTTCCAGGTCTTCGAGGACGAGAAGGCGGCGCGCGACCTGGCCGAGAACCGCCAGCTGCAGCGGCGGGCCGAGTCGCTGGCCGACCGCTCGTTCCGGCTGACCGACCTCTCCAACCAAGTGCAGGAAGGGGGCGTCGCCGAGCTGCGGGTGATCCTCAAGGCCGACGTCCAAGGCTCGCTCGGGGCGATCCAGAACGCCCTGCTGAAGCTGAACGACGAGGTGCCGGAGGGGGTCCGGCTGAGCATCACCTACGCCGGCGCCGGCGCGATCAGCGAGTCGGACGTCAGCCTGGCGACGGCGACGCGCAGCATCATCATCGGCTTCAACGTGCGGCCGGACGTCGCCGCCAAGCGCGCCGCCGACGCCAACAACATCGACATCCGCTTCTACAACATCATCTACAACCTGATCGACGAGGTGAAGCAGGCGATGACCGGCCTGCTGGCGCCGGTCTTCCACGACGTCACCGACGGCTACGCGGAGGTGCGCAACACCTTCAAGCTGCCGGGCAACGCCGTCGCCGCCGGCCTCTACGTCCTCGACGGCAAGGTGACGCGCAACGCCAAGGCGCGCGTGCTGCGCTCCGGCGTCGTGCTGCACGAGGGCGGCATCGACTCCCTGAAGCGGTTCAAGGACGACGTGCGCGAGGTGCAGGCGGGCTACGAGTGCGGCCTGACCCTCGCCGACTTCAACGACATCCAGGTCGGCGACCAGATCGAGTTCTACCACCGCGAGGAGACCGCGCGGGCGTAGGCGTCGGGCCGGCCGGCGGCCGCCCGGGGACGGGCGGCCGCCGGCCGGCGAGGGCGGGGCCAGGGATGAGCAGGCGGACGGCGCAGGTCGGCGAGTTCCTGCGCGAGGAGCTGACCGACATCATCCGGCGCGAGGTGAAGGACCCGCGCCTCGGGTTCTGGAGCATCACCCGGGTCGAGGTGCCGCCCGACCTGCGGTCGGCCCGGGTCCACGTCTCGGTCCTCGGCAGCGACGAGGAGCGGGAGCAGACGCTGCGCGCGCTCCGCTCCGCCTCCGGCTTCATCCGGCACCACCTGAAGCCGCGGCTGCGGATGCGCCAGATCCCGGAGCTGGAGTTCCGCGACGACCGCTCGATGGAGCACGCGGACGCGATCGGCCGCACCCTGCGCGAGATCTCCGAGCAGGAGCGGCAGCGCCCCCTGCCCGCCGGCGGCGGGACGACGGGGATGGAGGGAGCGGAGTGACCGAGAGCTGGGTGATCGATGCCGGTGACGCGGCCACGGCGCTGGAGCGCCTGCGCGGGGCGCGCACGATCCTGATGCCGACCCACCAGAACGTCGACGCCGACGGCCTCGCCTCTCCGCTGGCGATGCGGATGGCCCTCCGGGCGCACGGCGTCGACGCCTACCCGATGGTCACCGACGGCGACCTGCCGTCGAACCTGCGCTACCTGCCGGAGATCGAGTCGGTGATCATGTACGGCACCGACCCGCTGCCGGACTACGACCTGATCTGCCTGATCGACTGCGCCGACCGGCGCCGCCTCGGCAACTTCTACAGGGACGACCCGAGCCGGCTCGACGGCGGCGTGCCGATCGTCAACATCGACCACCACAAGACCAACGACCGCTTCGGCGTGGTCAACATCGTCGTCCCCGACGCCTCCTCCTCGGCCGAGATCGTGGCCGAGATCCTCAAGCTGTGGGGCACCGAGCTGACCCCGGCCATCGCCGAGGCGCTCCTCTCCGGCATCTACGGCGACACCCTCGGCCTGCGGACCCCGGCCACCACCCCCCACACCATCCGCACCGTCGCCGACCTCGTCGACGCCGGGGCCGACCTCGAGCTGGCGGTCGACCACCTGTTCCGGCTGAAGCCGCGCTCCACCCTCTGCCTCTGGAGCCACGCCCTGCGCAACATCAAGTGGAACGGGCCGATCATCTGGACCGAGATGACCCGCGACGGCTTCACCCGCTGCGGGGCGGAGATGGCCGAGGCGGAGGGGATCGTCAACTTCCTCTCCGGCACCCAGGGCTCGCGCGTCGCCGTCATCCTCTACCAGGACGAGGACCGGCGCGGCTGGCGGGTCAGCTTCCGCAGCCTCGACGCCATCGACGTCTCGGCGGTCGCCGCCCACTTCGGCGGCGGCGGCCACCCGCGCGCCGCCGGCTGCCACGTCGAGGGGGGCGACGCCGAGAAGGCCGACTTCATCGAGCAGGTCGCCGGGCTGGTCGCCGCCGCGCCCGCCGACGCCCGCGGCTAGCCCGGCCGGAGCCGCCGCATGGCCCCCGACGCGCCGTCGCTGCACGGCTTCCTGGTCATCGACAAGCCGCTCGGCTGGACCAGCTTCGACGTCGTCGCCCGCGTCCGCCGCCTCGTCGGCGAGCGGCGGGTCGGCCACGCCGGCACGCTGGACCCCGCCGCCACCGGCGTCCTGCCGGTCGCGGTCGGCTCGGCCCGGAAGACGCTCGAGTTCCTCGCCGCCGCCGGCAAGTCGTACGACGCCGAGGTGACCTTCGGGGTCGAGACCAGCACGTGGGACCGCGAGGGGGAAGTCGTCGCCACCGCCGACGCCTCCGGCCTCGACCGCGAGCGGGTGGCGGCGGCGCTGGCGGCGTTCCGCGGCGACCTGCGGCAGGTGCCGCCGATGCACTCCGCGATCAAGATCGGCGGCCGCCGCCTCTACGACCTCGCTCGCCGCGGCGAGGAGGTCGAGCGGCCGGCCCGGCCGGTGAGCATCTCGCGGCTGGAGCTCACGGCGTGGGAGCCGCCCGTCGCCCGGCTCGCCCTCGACTGCTCGAAGGGCACCTACGTCCGCTCCCTGGCCCACGACCTCGGGGCGGCGCTCGGCACCGGCGCGCACCTCTCGGCCCTGCGGCGGACGGCGCACGGCCCCTTCGCCCTCGCCGACGCGGTCACCCTCGAGGAACTCGCCGCCGCCGACCTGCCGGCCGACTGGGCGCGGCTGGCGCTGCCGCCGGAACGGCCGCTCGCCGACTGGCCCGCCCTGCGGCTGTCGGCGGTGGCGGCCCGCCGCTGGCAGCAGGGGACCGCCGTCCCG
>JBDHWC010000239.1:0-4090 GCA_039809985.1 Thermomicrobiales bacterium
TCCGCCTCGGCCGCCTCGATCGCCGCTCGCGCCGCGGCGATCGCCGCCCGCGCCGCGTCGCCCGTCGGGCCGCCGACCGGCACCTCCCGCTCCTCCTCCCCGACGATCGCCGCCAGGTCGGCCGCGGCCGTCATCGGCCTCCGCTCGGCGATGTCCGGCCCGATCCGCGTGTAGGCCGGCGTCCGCGCCGTCGCGTCGTGCAGCGTCCGCAGGTCGTCGTCCAGCCACCACAGCGTCAGCGAGCAGCCGGGCATGTCGAGCGCGGTCACGAACTCGCCCACCTGCGTCTCGTGCACCCGCAGCCCCGCCTTCGCCAGCAGCGGCAGCACCGCGCTGGTCAGGACGAACAGTTCCTCGTACTTGGTGCCGCCGAGGCCGTTGACCAGCACTGCGACCTCGTCCCCGCCCTCCGCCGGCGCGTCGTCGAGCAGCGCCTCGACCAGCAGGGCGGCGATCTCCCGCGACGTCCGCTGCTCCTCGACCCGGACCCCCGGCTCGCCGTGGATGCCGAGCCCGATCTCCATCATCCCCGGCGCGACCGTGAACAGCGGCTCGCTCTGCCCCGGCACCGTGCAGCCCGCGAAGCCGAGTCCCGCCGTCCGCACCCGCCGGTTGGCCCGCCGCGTCAGCTCCTCGACCGTCGCCAGACTGTCGCCGCGGGCCGCGCTCGCCCCCGCCGTCTTGAAGACGTAGAAGCCGCCGGCGATGCCGCGCCGCCGCTCCGCCTCCGCCTTGCCGGCCGAGAGGACGTCGTCGGTGACCAGTACCGTCCTCGCGTCGACCCCCTCCGCCTGCAGCCGGGCCTCGGCCATCCCGAAGTTCATCACGTCGCCGCTGTAGTTGCCGAAGGTGAAGAGGACGCCCGCGCCGCCGTCGACCGCCTTCGCCACCCGGTAGGCCTGCTCGCCCGAGGGGCTGGTGAAGATGTCGCCGATCGCCGCCGCCGAGGCCATCCCCTCGCCGACGAGGCCGTAGAAGGCCGGGTAGTGGCCGCTGCCGCCGCCGACCACCACCGACACCTTGCCCGCCGCCGGTGCGCCGAGCGCCACCACCCCCGACGCCCCCGGCACCCGCCGCAGGATCTGCCCGTAGGCCCCGACGTAGCCGTCGATCATCTCCTCGCGGAAGTTCGCGGCCTCGTTCAGCATCCGCCTCATCGCGTCCTCCGTCGCGGCGGCCCTCGCCTCCCCGCCGCCTGCCGTCGCGCCGCCGTGCCCGGCCCTCGCGCCGCCGATCTTCGCACACCCCGGAACGGCCGACGGGGCCCCGGGCAGCCGCCCGGGACCCCGCCGATCCTCCAGCCCGCGACCGGGAGCCGCCCCCTTACGGGGTCCGGTTCCAGTTCGCGATGTTCCAGTAGTTCACCTCGAAGTCGCTGACCGCGACGTTGCCGTCGACCAGCGAGTTCGCGGTGGCGTACTTGTCCGCCGCCCGGTTGACCAGCGGCACCACCGCCACGTCGTTGATCAGGATGTCGTTCAGCTGGATGAACAACTGGGCCGCCTTCTGGAAGTCGGTCTCCAGCCGGACCTGGTCGAACAGCTTGTCGTACTCCGGGTTGTTGTAGCGCTGCGCGTTCTGCCCGTTCCAGCCGTTCGACTTCTGGGCGATGTTCTCGCCCTCCGGCCCGGCGTACCAGCCGATCATGTAGGCGATCGGGATCGGCGTGGTCGAGTTGTTGGTGTACATGTTCATGTCGTAGTACATGTGCCCGAAGTTCTGCTCGTTCCCCGGCGCCGTGTCGAAGAAGATGCCGGAGTCGATCTGCTGCAGCTGGACCTTGAAGCCCATCTCCTCCAGCGCCTTCTTCAGCACCGCCTGCGTCTTCTGCCGCACCGGGTTGATCGTCGTCGCGTAGACGAGGTTCAGCTGCACCCCGTCCTTCTCGCGCACGTCGCCGTTCATCTTCCAGCCGGCGTCCTCGAGGATCTGCTTCCCCTTCTCGACGTCGAACGCCCAGCTGGTGTTCTTCGACTCCATCGGCGCGATGCCGGTCAGGATGTTCGCCGTCGGCGGCTCCTCCGGCGAGTAGAACTGCTTGGAGATCATCTCGCGGTCGGCCGAGAGGTTGAGCGCCTGCCGCACCTCCTTGTGCGAGAAGTACGGGTGCGGCGTGTGCATCTCCGACCGCTGCCCGTCGACCTCCTTGTTCGGGTCGGAGAAGTTGAGCATCAGCCGCTCGACGCTGGTCCCCTGCGCGGTGACCACCTTCCCCTTGCCGCCCTTGGCCAGCTCGTCCAGGATCTGCGGCTCCACCTGCAGGTTCCAGGCGTAGTCGTAGTCGCCCGTCTGCAGCACCGCCCGCGCCGCCGAGACCGCGTCGCCGCCGCCCTTCAGGTTGATCGTCGCGAAGTACGGCTTGTTCGGGTCGCGGTAGTTGTCGTTGATCTTGTAGCCGACCGTGTCGTTCGGCGAGAACGAGTCGACCACGTACGGCCCCGTCGTCACCGGGGAGTTCATGAACTTGTCGTTCGCGTCCTTCCCGGCCGAGAGCACGTGCTTCGGGTAGACGTAGCCCCAGATGGTGCCGGCGTGCGGCTCGAACCACGTCGCCAGCGGCTGGTTGAACGTCACCTTCGCCGTGGTCGCGTCGACCGCCTCGATGCTCTTGATCGAGGCGTAGACCCCGGCCGAGGTGGCGGTGTTGGCCGGGTCGATCACCCACTGCCACGTGAAGACCACGTCGTCGGCCGTGAACGGCTCGCCGTCGCTCCACTTCACGCCCTCGAGCAACTTGTAGGTGACGCTGGTCAGGTCCTTCGCCAGCCCGCCGTTCTCGACGGTCGGCACTTCCTTGATCAGGTTCGGCAGCAGCGTGCCGTCCGGCAGGTAGTTCATCAGCGGCTCGAGCGTGATCGAGGCCGCCAGGTAGTCCTTCGTCCCCTGCGCCACGTGCGGGCTGAGGACCGTGGCCGCCTGCCACTGGATCAGCTTCAGCTCGCCGCCCTCGCCCCGCTTCCGGCCGTCCATCCCCTCCGCCGGCCGGCCGGCGGCGCCCTGCGCCGCGGCCACGCCCCAGCCGAGGTGGGTCTCGGCCCCGCTCGCCCGGACCCCCTCGGCCCGCAGCACGAACGAGATCACCGGCATCCCGACGCCGAGCGCCAATGCCCGGAGCGTGAACTGCCGCCGCGAGATGCGGCCGGCCTGCAGGGCCTCGTGCAGCGTCGCAAACTGCCCCTTGGGTGCCGTGTCGCCCATCGAGTGTTTCTCCTCTGCTACGTCGCGCCGTCCGGCCCGCCGTTCCCGCAGGCCGGCGGCGATGCCGGCTCCGACCGGGGCGACGGCCACGCGGACGCCGCCCCGGCGAGTGTGCGCAGTGTACGGGATGCTCTCGCTGCCGCCTATTCCGACGGCGCGGTGATCTTCAGCGGCACCGTGGCCCCGGTCGCCTGGTCGGCCAGCACGTAGTCCCCCGCCGGCAGGTTGACCAGCGCCATGTCGGCCGCCTGCCCCGGCTCGATCACCAGCGTGCCGACCACCTCGACCCCGGCCATGTCGGCGGGCGGCGTCGCCGTCCCCTCCGGCATCTTCAGCAGCGCGAGGTTGCGCGCCTTGGTGCCGTTGTTGGTCCCGTGCAGGATCAGCACCTCGTTGACGGGCAGTTCGCTGCGCTGGTCGAAGGCGGCCGCCGTCGCGTCGTCGGCGGCGGTGAAGCTGATGATCGACGTGTCGCCCCACGGCTGCGGCCGCAGCGGCTGCTCCGAGTCGAGCAGCAGCTGGTCGCCCTCCTTGACCATGAACCAGCGGGCGTTGGTGTACTGGTAGGTGCCGAAGGTGTAGATCACGTCGAGGCTGGCCCGGCCGTCGTCGTAGGTCGCCGGGTTGCTGGTGCCGACGATGGCGATCTGGGGCGGCGCCCCCATCTCCCCGAGCTGGGCCTTCGCCGCCGCCGCGTCCTTCGCCCCGAACTGCTGCATCAGGAAGTTCGGCGTCACCAGCGCGGTGAAGGCGTCGAGGTCCCCCGCGTTCCAGCAGGCGACCACGTTCGCCGCCGCCTGCGCCGCCGCGTCGCCGAGCGCCGCGTCGCCGGGGGTGGCGACCGCCTCGGCCGCCGGCGTCGCCATCGCCATCGCCATCGGCGCGGCCGCCG
>JBDHWC010000240.1:0-4079 GCA_039809985.1 Thermomicrobiales bacterium
CCACGCCCCCAGCGCCCCGAGCACGGCGAGGCAGGCCAGCGACGCGGCGGCGACCACCGGGATCACGGCCTGCTCCGGGGCGGCGATTGCCGCGAGGAGGGGAACGACCGCCCCGGCCGTGAACGCCACTGCCGAGGCGAGCGCCGCCTGCACCGGCCGGGCGGCGGTGATCTCCGACAGGCCGAGCTCGTCGCGCGCGTGGGCGGCCAGCGCGTCGCCCTGCATCAGCTGGGCGGCGACTTCGCGGGCCAGCGGCGGGTCGAGGCCGCGCCCGACGTAGATCCGGGCCAGCTCCTCCAGCTCGAACTCCGGCTGCGTGCGCAGTTCGTGCCGCTCGCGCTTCAGGTCGGCCTGCTCGGCGTCGGCCTGCGAGCTGACCGAGACGTACTCGCCGGCGGCCATCGACATCGCCCCGGCGACCAGCCCCGCGCTGCCGGCGAGCAGGATGTCGCCGCGGGCGGCGGCGGCGGCGGCGACGCCGACGACGAGGCTGGCGGTCGAGACGATGCCGTCGTTCGCGCCGAGCACCGCCGCCCGCAGCCAGCCGATCCGCTGGCTGGCGTGCCGCTCGGTGGTCGACCCTTGGTTGGTGGCCATCCCGCCGCCCCCTTCCGAAATGGTGTCGAGCCGAGCCCCGCGGGGCTCGGCTCGACGAACGCCGCGCCTCGCGACCCCGACCGCGCCCCGGTCCGGGCCGACGCAACCCGGGGCGATTGTCGCGCAGCGGCCGGCGGCAGGCATCTGCCGCGCCGCACGGCCGATGCTCGTCGGCAGCGGCTCAGGGCGGGCACGGGAGGTCGGGAACCGGGGGGCGCGCCGGGAGCCGCACCTCGACCCGGGTGCCCCCGGCGGGCTCGTCGCCGACGGCGATCGTGCCGCCGTGGGCATCGGCGATGGCCCGGCAGATGGCCAGCCCGAGCCCGGTGCCGCCGGCCGCCCGGGCCCGCCCGGGGTCGACGCGGTAGAAGCGGTCGAAGACGCGATCGCGATGCGCCGGGGGGATGCCGCGGCCGGTGTCGGCGACCCAGAGGCGGGCCCCGCCGTCGGCGGCCGGTCGGCAGCCGACGACAACGCGCCCGGCCGCCGGGGTGTGGGCGAGGGCGTTGTCGAGCAGGTTGACCAGCACCTGCACCAGCAGGTCCTCGTCGGCCACCACCGGGGTCGGCGCGGTCTCGCTGCCCAGGGCGAGCCCGGCCTCGCCCGCCAGCGGGGCGTACTGCTCGAGCACGGGGGCGACGACCTCGGCGAGGTCGCAGGGGGCGGCGTCGAGCGGCAGGCGGCCGCTGTCGGCCCGGGCGAGCGCGAGGAGCGAGGCGACCAGGCCGGTGAGGCGCGCGAGGTCGGCGTCGATCGCCACCAGCGCCTCCCGGTACTCGTCGGCCGGGCGCGGGTGGGCGAGGGCGAGGTCGACCTGCGACCGGATCAGGCTGAGCGGGGTGCGGAGCTCGTGGGCGGCGTCGCCCGTGAAGCGCCGCTGCCGCTCGAAGGCGTCCTCGATCCGGGCGAGCATCGCGTCGAAGGTGCGGGCGAGGCGGCCCAGCTCGTCGTCCGGCAGGTCGAGCCCGAGCCGTGCGCCGAGGTCGTCGGCCCGGACCGCGGCCGCCAGCCGGGTGACGTCGGCGACCGGCGCGAGGATCCGGCCGGCCAGCAGGTAGGCGGACCCCGCGGCGGCGGCGAGGGCGAGCGGGGCGGCGAGCGTCAGCGCGAGCAGCAGCTGGTCCAGCGCGCGGTCCTGCGCGTACCGGTCGAGGCCGACCTGCAGCGCGCCGACCACCGGGCCGTCGCCGCCCTGCCGGACCGGCACCGTGGCAACCCGCAGGTGCTCCGGGTCGTCGCCGCCGACCCGCAGGGTGGCGAGCCGGGTCTCGCCGGCGAGCGCGGCGGCGACGTCGGCCGGGTCGTCGGGGACGGCCTCGCCCGCGGATCCGTCGGTGCCGATCTCGCGGCCCTGCCGGTCGAAGAGCCGGACCACGTACTCGTCGTTGCGGCCGACGCCGGCCTGCAAGTCGAGCGCGAGGCGATCGCCCTCGACGTTGACAGCCGCCAGCACCACGGCCGTCTGGTTGAGCAGGCCCTCGTCGAAGGCGGTCCGCAGCCGCTGCCGGAGCCCGAGGTAGAGGAGGCCGCCGAACGCGAGCAGGACCGCCCCCAGCAGGGCGGCGACCCAGAGCGTGAGGCGCCAGCGGGCCGGCAATCGCCTCACGGGGGGGCGACGAAGCGGTAGCCCGCGCCGCGGACGGTCTGGATCAGCTCGCCGGGGTACGGGTCGCCGAGCTTGCGGCGCAGCTGGCGGACGTGCACGTCGATCACGTTGGTCACGCTGGGGAAGTCGTAGTCCCAGACATGCTCGGCGATCATGCCGCGGGTGAGGACCCGGCCGGGCCGGCGCATCAGCACCTCGAGGATGCGGAACTCCTTGTTCGCGAGGGCGATCTCGGCCTCGCCGCGCCAGACGCGGCGCGCCGCCGGGTCGAGCGTCACGTCGCCGACCCGGAGGACGGCGTCGAGCGTCTCGGGCGGGCGGCGGCCGAGGGCGCGCAGGCGGGCGGCCAGCTCGGCGAGGGCGAACGGCTTCACGAGGTAGTCGTCCGCCCCGGCGTCGAGCCCGGCGACGCGGTCGGCGACGGCGTCGCGGGCGGTGAGGAGCAGGATCGGGGTCCGGGCCCCCTGTCGGCGCAGGGCGCGGCAGACGGCGAGGCCGTCGATGCCGGGGAGCATCACGTCGAGCACGATCGCGTCGAAGTCGCCCGCGCCGACCCAGTCGAGCGCCTCCTCGCCGGTGCCGGCGAGGTCGACGGCGTGCCCTTCCTCGGCCAGCCCGCGGCGGACCAGCGCCGCCAGCCGCGCCTCGTCCTCGACCACCAGCACGCGCATGCGGCCCGGCCGCCCCCCTGTCCGGCTCGCTCCGGTCGCGCCCGGCGCGACGGCCGGACGCATCGTCCGCCGGCGAGATGAAGCGACGATGAAGCCCGCCCGCCGGCTGCGCCGACCGAGGGGCTAGCGCAGGCTGGCCGCCAGCGTCAGGGCGACCAGCAGCGGAAGCGCGACCGGGGCGGCCGTTCCCGCCCCCGCCCGGACGAGCACGGCCGCGACCGCGAGGGCGACCACGGTGCCGACGGCGAGGACGACGGAGTCGCCGACGATGAAGTCGTACCAGAACGCCCCGAAGCGTCGCAGCCAGCTCATGCCGGGCCTCCGTGCGAGGTGGCGGGCGCCGGCGCGCGCCGGCCGACCTGCGCGAGCAGCAGGGCGAGGCCGGCGTAGCACGCCAGCAGGACGAGCAGGGCGGCGTCGCCGAGCGGCCACTCGACGCCCACCCCCTCGCCGCCCCAGAAGGTGCCGAAGGCGGTCAGGGCGACCCCGACGGCGAACTTGACGGCGTTCTCCGGCACCCGGCGGAGCGGGCGGTGCAGGGCGGCGGCGACCAGCGTGACGAGCCCGACCGCGGCGAGCGCCCCGGCGGCGGCCGGCCGCAGCCGCCCGGTGTGCAGCCAGATCGTGAGGACGATGAAGGCGACCTCCAGCCCTTCGAGGAAGACGCCCTTGAAGGCGACCGTGAAGCCGAGCCAGTCGAAGCCGGGGCTGCGGGCCGAGCTGCCCAGCTCGGCGACCTCCGCGACGAAGATCGCGTCCTCGTCGTGCAGCGCCTTGCGGCCGCTGGCGCGGAGCACCGCCTTGCGCAGCCACTGCAAGCCGAAGACCAGCAGCAGCGCCCCGATCACCAGCTGCAGCGTCGCCAGCGGCACCAAGGTCACCAAGGCCGGCCCGAGCGCGGCGACCACCACCGTCAGCACCAGCAGGCCGGCGACGGTGCCGACGATCGCCGCCCGCCAGCCGCGGGTGAGGCCGACGGCGAGGACGATCGTCACCGCCTCGACCGCCTCGACCGCGGAGGCGAGGAACGCCGTCGCCACGACGAGTTGGGTGTTCATGCGCGCTCGTTCCCCAAGCCCGCCCGGCCCGCCCGGGGGCCGGCTCGCCCCGGCCGCCGCCGTGCGGTCGCGGCACCGCGGATGATCGCGCCAAACGCGCCGTTCGGCCAGTGCCCCGACCCGCGGCGGGCCCGGACGGCACGGCCA
>JBDHWC010000241.1:0-4062 GCA_039809985.1 Thermomicrobiales bacterium
GGACGGGACCGACGCGCCGGCGCGGACCGCGCCGCGAGGCGGGAAGCGCGCCGCGCGCGGCGGCAGAATCGGGAGTAGCGATCGGGCGCGACGGGCTGGCTGGCGGTGTGGCGAGCCGCCGGGCTGTCGGGGAGGACACCCGTGACCAGCGTCGCCATGCCGCCGGCGGCTCGCGCCGGCCCAGCCGACACGCCCCTCCCGCGGCGCGGCCGCATGCTGTACGCCGCGGCGTCGTTCGGTGTCGCGGCGCTGACGCAGAGTCGGTCCGCATGGCTCTTCTACGCCTACGCGCCCCCGCCGGAGAGCGGCCGGCCGGCGATGCTGCCGGTCGCGGTGGTCGGCGTCGTGCTGGCCGCGACGCGCCTCGTCGACGCGTTCCACCCCCTGCTGATCGGCTGGATGAGCGACCGGAGCCGGTCGCGGTGGGGGCGCCGCCTGCCGTGGGTGCTGGTCGGCACCCCGCTCTGGGCCATGTTCGCGGTGGTCAGCATCCTGCCGCCGCCGACGACCTCGACCGCGACGACCGCGCTGGCGATCGGGATCGCCCTCGAACTGTTCAACCTGTTCGGGACGGTGTCGGGCGTCCCCTACGACGCCTTGCTGCCGGAGGTGGCGCGGAGCACGGTCGACCGTCTGGCGCTGGTCGGAACCCGGACCTACTTCGGCATCGCCGGGACGGCGGTCGGCTTGGTCGGCAGCGGGCCGCTCGTCGACCACGTCGGGATGGTGGGGATGATGGTCGCCGTCGCGGCGCTGGCGCTGGTCACCCGCGGCCTCGGCGTCGTCGGCGTGCGCGACCGGGTCGACCGCGACGCGCCGCCGGTGACGGCCTCGTTCCGGCAGTCGGTCGCGGCCACCTTCGGCAACCGCCACTTCCTCGCCTTCCTGCCGGCGTTCGTCCTCTTCTCGACCGGGTTCCAGTTGCTGACCGGGGCGCTGCCGTTCTACGCCGCCGCGATCCTGCGGCCGGCCGACCTCGGCGTCGCGGTCTCGCTGATGGCCGGGGTCGGGATCGTGGCGACGGTGGCGGCGGTGCCGTTCTTCACGCGGTTCGCCCGGAAGACGTCGGCCGGGACGGCCTACCGGCTGGCCCTGCTGCTCTCGGCGGCATCGCTGCCGCTGCTGGCGGTGGCCGGGCTGTTGCCGGGGGTGCCGCCGCTGGCGCAGGTGCTGCTGGTGATGGCAGCGGTCGGCGCGCCGATGGCGGGGGTCACGCTCTTCCCCGGGGCGCTCTCGGCGGACATCATCGACAGCGCGGCGGCGACCGACGGCCAGCGGCGGGAAGGGATGTTCGTCGGGGTGCAGGGCAGCGTCGAGCGGCTGACCAGCGCCTTCTCGCCGTTGGTGCTGGGCGGCCTGCTGCTGCTCGGGGCGACGCCGAGCCAGTCGCTCGGCGTGCGGCTGGTCGGGCCGGTGGCGGCGCTGCTGGTCGCGGCTGGCTGGCTGGCGTTCCGTTCGTACGACCTCGGGGCCGCGCCCGCGGCCCGGCCGGGCGAGCGCGATGCCTGAGCCGCCGAAGGGACACGCGGTCGCGCCGGGCGACTACGCCGCGACCCCGGCCCGGCGGCTGCAGGCGCAGGTCGCGCACGCGCTGGTCGGCGGGCTGCGGCGCTGGTTCTTCCGGGTCCGGATCGACGTGCGCGGCCTGCAGCACCTGTCGCCGGGCGAGCCGCTGATCGTCGCGGCGGGGCCGCACCGCGGCTGGCTCGACCCGTTCGTGGTGATGACGACGCTGCCGGCGGTGCCGCGGGTCTACTTCCTCGGCTCGGCCCAGGCGACCTCGCGGACGCCGTTCCACCGGGCGGTGATCTGGCTGTTCGGCGGCATGGTGCCGGTCTCCACCCTCGGCGACTCGAACCGCGAGTCGCTGGGGCGGTCGGTGGCGGTGCTGGCGGCGGGGAACCGGCTGGCGCTCTTCCCCGAGGGGTGGGACCAGATGGACGCGCCACCGGACGAACTGCAGCCGATCAAGCGGGGCGCGGCGTTCATCGCCCAGCACTCCGGCTGCCGGGTGGTGCCCGCCGGGATCGCCGGCACGCAGACGCTCTGGCGCGGGATGACGGTGCGCATCGCCTACGGCCCGCCGCTCGACCCGCCCGCCCCCGGCGCGTCGCGGCGGGAGGCGGAAGCGTGGACGGCGTCGCTCGCGGCGGCGATTCGCGACCTGATGCCGCCGCTGCCGCCGCAGCCGCCGGAGGCGGAGAAGCGCTGGACGTGGATGACGCACCTCTTCCGGTGACGGGAGGCGGCGACCGGCGGGAAAGCGCGCCCGTCCGCCACGGCGCCGGTTGACGCCGCCGGCGTTCGAGCCGATCCTGCCGCTCAGAACGGACGCAGGGCCGCAAGGTGGGGGGACGCGAGATGAGCGGGGGACCGGAAGCGGGGAACGCGGTGGCGATGCCGGGCGACCCGTCGGTGACGGTCGAGCGGGACGTGCCGTGCCGGATGCGCGACGGCGTCGTGCTGGTGGCCGACGTCTACCGGCCGGCCGACGCCGGCGGGCCGCTGCCGGTGATCCTGATGCGCCTGCCATACGACAAGACGCAGGCCGAGAACCTCGCCTACGCCCACCCCTCGTGGTACGCGCGGCACGGCTACGTGGTCGTCGTCCAGGACGTGCGGGGCCGCTGCGCCTCCGAGGGGGAGTGGTACCCCTTCGCGCACGAGGCCGAGGACGGCTACGACACCATCGAGTGGGCGGCCCGGCTGCCGGGGGCGAACGGCAAGGTCGGGATGTACGGCTTCTCCTACGTCGGGCAGACGCAGTTGCTGCCGGCCGTGCTGCAACCGCCGTCGCTCGTCTCGCTCTGCCCGGGGATGACCGCCTCGCAGCCGTACGAGGGGTGGACCTACAACGGCGGCGCGCTGGAGCTGGCCTTCGTCGGCACGTGGGCGCTCGACCTCGCGGCCGGGCAGGCCCGCCGGGCCGGCGACGAGGCGGAGCTGGCGCGGCTGGGGGCGGCGCTCGGCAACGCGGCCGGCCTGCTGCGGGCGCTGCCGCTCGACGGCTTCCCGCCGCTGGAGCGGGCGAGCACGCCGTGGTTCTTCGACTGGCTCGACCATCCGACCTACGACGACTACTGGCGGCGCTGGAGCGTCGACGAGGACTACGCGCCGCTGCGGCGCTACCCGAGCCTGCACATCGGCGGCTGGTACGACATCTTCCTCGCCGGCACCGTCCGCAACTTCCTCGGTATGCGCTCCGGGCCGGGGGCCGACGCGGCGTCGCAGCGATTGCTGATCGGGCCGTGGTACCACATGCCGTGGGTGCCGCTCGACAGCGCGGGGGGCGAGCCGGCGGGGGCCGGGGTCGTCGACGACTGGCAGCTGGCGTGGTTCGACCACACGCTGAAGGGGGAGGCCTTCGGCGGCCCGGACGCGCCGGTCAGCGTCCGCCTGATGAACGACACGCGCTGGCGGCACTACGCCGACTGGCCGCCGCCCGGCTCGACGCCGACGCCGTTCTACCTGCACAGCAAGGGACGCGCGAACTCGGCGCAGGGGGACGGCACCCTCTCCGGCGACGCGCCGGCCGGGTCCGAGCCGGTCGACGTCTTCACCTACGACCCGCAGATCCCCACGCCGAGCCTCGGCGGTCAGTCGTGCTGCTACCCGTTCATCTCGCCGATGGGCCCGGTCGACCAAGGGCCGGCCGAGCAGTGGAACGGGATGGTGGTCTACACCGGGGAGCCGCTGGGCTCCGACCTGCTGCTGGTCGGCGAGGCGTCGGTGACGCTCTGGGCGGCGACCTCGGCCGCCGACACCGACTGGACGGCGCGGCTCTGCCACGTCGACCCGGCCGGGCGATCGGTCAACATCAAGGCCGGGATCGTCCGGGCCCGCTCCCGCGCCTCGACCGCGACGCCGACGCCGATCGCGCCGGGCGAGGCGGTGCGCTACGAGATCGCGCTCGGGCCGGTCGGAACGCGGGTGCCGGCCGGGCACCGGCTGCGGCTCGACGTCGCCAGCAGCGACTTCCCGCACTGGGACCGGAACCTGAACTCGGGCGGCCCGCTCTTCCGGGAGGGCATCGGCGCGGCGGTGGTCGCCACGCAGACGATC
>JBDHWC010000242.1:0-4050 GCA_039809985.1 Thermomicrobiales bacterium
CGGCGACCGCCTCGGCCGCGCCGCCGCGCCACGCCGCCGGCCGGTAGTTCGGCGTGTAGCAGACGGCGAGCCCGAGGTTGCGGGCCCGCGCCGCCAGCGCCAGCGTCTCGCCGCGCATCGTCGGCGAGCGGAGGCTCGCCTCGCCGACGTCGAAGACGCGGGCCCGACGCAGCAGGGCCTCGGGCACCTCGGTTGCGCGCAGGGTCGCCAGCGGGTCGCAGGTGCCGTCGAACCGGTAGAAGGCGAAGCGCTTCGCCCCCCGCTCGTCGACGCTGGCGAGGGCAAGCGGGGTCAGCTGGCCCGGCACGGCGACGACCCCGGCGGTGTCGATCCCGGCCCGCTCCGCCTCGCCCCGCATCCAGCGGCCGAGATCGTCGTCACCAACCCGGGAGACGACGCCGACCCGCGCTCCCAGCCGGGCGAGGGCGATGGCGAAGATCGTCGCCGAGCCGGAGGGGAAGAGGATCAGGCCGCCCGCGTCCTCGACCGCGCGGCCGGCCCGCGGCGGGGCGACCTCGCCCATCATCATTCCGAGCGCCAGCACGTCGAGGTCGCCGCCCGCCCGCTCCGTCACCACCGCCGTCTCCTCGTCTGTTCCGCCGAGACCGTTATCATACCGGCGCCGCGGCGGTGGTCGGCCGCGACCGCGGAGGGGAGAGGCAGGTTCATGGCACTGGTCAGCGGCAGGGAGATCCTCGCGGCGGCGCGGGAGCACGGCTACGCGGTCCCGGCGTTCAACATCTTCAACCTCGAGATGCTGCAGGCCACGCTCGGAGCGGCCGTGGCGGAACGGTCGCCGGTCGTCATCCAAGTCAGCCCGCGGACGATCGAGTACGCCAGCCTTGGCGACATCCACGGCCTCGGCCCGATCGCCGCCATCGCCGAGACGCTGGCCGACCCAGTGCCGGTGCCGGTCGTCCTCCACCTCGACCACGGCCACGACATCGACGCCTGCGAGCGCGCCCTCGACGTCGGCTTCACCTCGGTCATGTACGACGGCGCCAGCCTGCCGTTCGACGAGAACGTCGTCTGGACCCGCAAGGTGGTCGAGTGCGCCCACCATGCCAACGCCAGCGCCGAGGCGGAACTCGGACAGGTCGGCCACGCCGGCGACGGCCACGACGACCACGAGCGGACCAACCCGGAACTCGCCGCCCGCTTCGTCGCCGACACCGGCGTCGACGCCCTCGCCGTCTCGATCGGCACCGTCCACGGCATGAAGCAGACCGGGGCCAAGGTCGACCTCGACCTCGTCCGCGCCCTCCGCGCCGCGGTCGACGTGCCGCTGGTGATGCACGGCTCCTCCGGCGTCGACGACGAGACGCTGGTGGCGGCGATCGGGGCCGGCATCACCAAGGTGAACCTCTCGACCGCCCTCCAGCACGCTTTCATGGACGCCCTGCGGGCCAGCGCGGTCCTCCCCGGCCACGAGACGGACGCCCGCGCCGTCCTCGGCGACGCCCGCGCCGCGGTCGAGCAGGCCGCCCGCCACCGGATCCGGATCCTCGGCTCGGACGGCAAGGCGTAGGCGGAGCCGCAGGCAGACGGTCGGCGGTCCGGTCGCGCGGGTCTCCGGCCCACGCCCGTCGGCGCGGGCCGGGGCACGGACTCAGGCCGCGGGTGTGGCCGCCGGGGCGTCCGGGAACCTCAGCGGCGGCAACTCCGGCTGGAAGAGCCAGCCGTCGAAGAAGGCCCACAGGTCGCGCCCGCTGACCTCGCTGGCGACCGCGACCAAGTCCTGCACGGTCGCGTTGCCGTGGCGGAAGGTCTGCCCCCACGCGGTCAGGATCGCGAAGAAGGTGGCGTCGCCGACTTCCAGCCGCAGCGCGTGCAGCGCCAGGGCGCCGCGCTGGTAGACGTCGCTGGAGAAGAGCGAGTTCGCGTCCGGCCGCCCCGGCAGCACCGCGAGGCTGGCGAGCGCGGTGATCGGCAGGTGCGCCGCCTCGAGCGCCGGCACGAGGTCGGCGGCCGGCTTCCCGGCCAGCCCGGCGGCGTCGCCGACGCCGGCCGCGGCGAACACCCCCGCCTCGAGGTCAGGCGGCAGCGGCCCGAAGGCGGCCTCGACATCGGCCCAGAGGTCGGTCGCGGCGGTCGACGCCAGCGCCTCCGGGTCGCTCGCCAGCCGTTCGATCCGGCTCTGGGCGGCGAGCCGTTCGTAGGTCGGGCGGAGCTGGGCGTCGAGCGCGGCCTCGCCCTGCGTCCGCTCGATCCAGAGGTCGGCGGCGTAGGTCGCCATCCCCTCGCTGAGGACGATGTCCTGCCAGCGGAGCGGCGTCACGTTGTCCCCGAACCACTGGTGGCCGAGCTCGTGGGCGACGATCCCCTCGAAGTACGCCTCCTGCTCGGCCCGCGGGATGCCGAGCTCGGGCGCGTCGAGCAGCCCGCCGTAGAGCGGCATCGTCTGCGTCTCCAGCGCGAAGGTGAGCGGCGAGTCGACCACCACCCCGCCCGCGACCGAGAAGGGGTACGGGCCGAAGCGCGTCTCGTAGAAGTCGACGATCTCCGGCGTCAGCCGCTCCAGTTCCTGCCGCTGCCAGGCCGGCACCCGGCTGGCGTAGACGTAGCGGTAGGCGCGGCCGTCGTCCCCGGTCCGCTGGACGATCTCGCCCGCGCCGGCGAAGAGGGTGGTCAGGTAGCTGGCCATCGGCTCGCGGACGACCCACGTGGAGGTCAGGCGACCGTCCCGCTCCTCGACGCCGACCAGCTCGCCGTTGGCGGCGGCGACGTACGGCGCGTCGACCGTCAGCCGGAAGGTGTAGCTCGCCTTGTCGGCCGGGTGGCCGTTGACCGGGTACCACGTCTCCGCGCCGCGCGGCTCGCCGGCGGCGAAGACGGCCCCCGGCTCCTTCCACCAGCCGCCGAGGCTCCAGCCGTAGCGGGGGGTGTCGGGCCCGTAGCCGAGTTCCTGCTCGTTGCCGTCGAGCACGACCACCTCGCGCCCGCCGGCCTCCGGGGTGGCGGCGGTCTCGGGCATGGCGGCGGCCTCCGGCGTGGCGGCGGGGGTCGCCAGTCCTTGAGCGGCGGCGACCGCGCCCAGCACTTGGTCGCGGGTCAGGGGGGTCAGCGTGTAGGGGGTGCCATGGTAGACGACCTCGACCGCGAACCCGCTGCCGGCGGCGAGCGGGGCGGCCGGGGTGACGACCAGTTCCTGCCCCTGCCGGTCCCACGTCGCCGGCGCACCGTCGACCGCGACCCGGTCGACCTCGAGCCCGAAGAAGTCGAGGTTGAAGCGGCAGAGCGTGGCGGTCGCCGCGGCTTGGATCGTCGTCGCGCCGCGCCGGATCGATCCGGCGTCGACGTCGATGTCGAGGTCGATCGCGTAGCTGCGGACGTCGTAGCCGCCGTTCCCCATGAAGGCGAACAGCCCGTCGCCGCGACCGCTGCTGCCGGCGGTGCAGTCGACCGGAGGCGGCGCGACCTGATCCGCCCGTGCCGTCGGCAGCCCGCCGGCGAGGCCGGCCGCCACCAGCAGCAGCGCCGCGAACTGACTCAGTCGTTCGCCCACCCCGCACCTCCGTGCCCGTCGTCGTCCGCGCGGCGACTGTAGCACCTGCCGGGCGGGGCGCCGGGGGCGCGGCGGTCTACGCCCCGTCCCAGACCCGCGTCAGCGCCCCGATGTCGATCTTCTGCATCTGCAGGAACGCGGTGGTGAACCGGTCGACCCGCTCGCGGTCGGGATCGTGCAGTTTCTCGATGACCATGCGCGGCACCACCTGCCAGGACAGCCCGTAACGATCCTTCAGCCAGCCGCACTGGCTCGGCTCGCCGCCCTCGGTCAGCGCGTCCCAGTAGTGGTCGATCTCCTCCTGGGTGTCGACTTGGATCGCGAACGAGACCGCCTCGGTGAACGAGAACTCCGGCCCGCCGTTGATGGCGACGAACTCCTGCCCTTGCAGCCGGTAGTTGACCGTCAGCACGGCCCCCGTCTCGCCCATCCCGCACTCGGTGTAGCGGCTGACCTGCAAGATCTCACCGTCCGGGAAGATCGAGACGTAGAAGTTCGCGGCCTCCTCGGCCTTGCCGTCGAACCAGAGGAACGGCGTGATCGTC
>JBDHWC010000243.1:0-4033 GCA_039809985.1 Thermomicrobiales bacterium
GGCCGCCGCCGGCGCGCCGACCAGCAACGCCACCCCGAGCATCGCCCCCGCCAGCGCCGCGCCCAGCGTCGGGGTCATCGCCTCGCCGAGGAAGAGCGTCGAGACGAGCGCGACGATCACCGGCGGCACGCAGAGCGCGACCAGCGTCGCCGCCGCCACCCCCAGCCGGTCGACCGCCGCCAAGTAGCACCATTGGTAGACGAGCATCATCCCGCCGAGCCCGGCCATCAGCCCGAGGTCGCCCCGGCTCGCCCGGAACAGGCCGCGGCCGAGCGTCGCCCAGCCGACGGCCAGGTAGACGGCCGCCGCCACCGCCGCCCGCAGCCACGTGACGCTGACCGCGTCGAAGCTGCTCGCCGCGTAGGCGAGCTTCGCCCCGACCCCGATCGTGCCCCAGAGCAGCCCCGTCCCGAGCAGCAGCAGGAACCCGCGCCGGGCCGCCGCCGTCCGTTCCCCGTTCGCCGCCGCACCCGCCGCCACGCCCCGCTCTCCTCCCGCCGTGCCCGTGCGCGACCCGCACTGTCGCAGAATCGGGCCGCCGTCGCCCGCGCCTCGCCACGCCGCCCGGCGACCCCGGTAAGATGGCCGCCAGCACCGGGGGGGCGGCCGGCGCGGGCCGCGCGCAAGATCGGAGGCAACGGTGAGCACCGAACGGTTGACGATGTCGCAGGCGGTCGTCCGCTACCTCGCCCAGCAGTACGTCGAGCGGGACGGACGCGAGCAGCCCTTCTTCGCCGGCGTCTGGGGCATCTTCGGGCACGGCAACGTCTCCGGCATGGGGCAGGCGCTGGAGGAGTACCGCGACCTGATCACCTACTACCGGCCCCAGAACGAGCAGGGGATGGTCCACGTCGCCGCCGCCTACGCCAAGATGAAGAACAGGCTGCAGACCTTCGCCTGCACCTCCTCGATCGGCCCCGGCGCGACCAACATGGTCACCGGCGCGGCGACCGCGACCGTCAACCGGCTGCCGGTCCTGCTGCTGCCGGGCGACATCTTCGCCAGCCGGCGGCCCGACCCGGTGCTGCAGCAGGTCGAGTACCCGCTCAGCCTCGACGTCGCCGCCAACAACGCCTTCCAGCCCGTCTCCCGCTTCTGGGACCGGATCAACCGGCCCGACCAGCTCGTCGCCAGCCTGCCGGAGGCGATGCGGATCCTCACCGACCCGGCGGAGACCGGCGCGGTGACGATCTGCCTGCCGCAGGACGTCCAGACCGAGGCGTGGGACTACCCGGCCAGCTTCCTCGAGAAGCGGGTCCACCGCATCCCGCGCGCGGCCGCCGCGGAGAGCGAGCTGCGCGCCGCCGCCGACCTGGTCCGCGCCGCCAAGCGGCCGATCGTCGTCTGCGGCGGCGGCGTCATCTACAGCGAGGCCACCGCCGCCCTCAGCGACTTCGCCGACGCCCTCGGCATCCCGGTGGTCGAGACGCAGGCCGGCAAGGGCGCGCTGCCGTGGAACCACCCGTGGAACGCCGGCCCGGTCGGCTCCAACGGCGGCCTCGCCGCCAACCGGCTGGCGCGCGAGGCGGACCTCGTGATCGCCGTCGGCACCCGCCTCTCCGACTTCACCACCGCCTCCCACAGCGCCTTCGCCAACCCGGAGGTCCGCTTCCTCGGCATCAACGTCAACAGCCGCGACGCCCGCAAGCTCGGCGGCTTCGCCCTCGTCGCCGACGCCCGCGAGGCGCTGACCGCCCTGCTCGGCGCGCTGCGCGCCGACGGCTACCAGACCGAGGCCGCCTACGGCGACGTGGCCGAGCGGCTGAAGGCGGAGTGGGACGGCACGGTCGACCGCCTGATCGCCGTCGACGCGCCGAACGACCTGTCGCAGGCGAACGCGATCGGGATGGTCAACGCCGCCGCCGGCCCGCGCGACGTCGTCGTCTGCGCCGCCGGCAGCCTGCCGGGCGACCTGCTGAAGCTGTGGCGGCCGGTCGACCCGAAGAGCTACCACCTCGAGTACGGCTACTCCTGCATGGGGTACGAGATCGCCGGCGCGCTCGGGGCGAAGCTGGCCGACCCCAGCCGCGAGGTCTACGTGATGGTCGGCGACGGCAGCTACCTGATGATGCACACCGAGATCGTCACCTCCCTGCAGGAGGGGATGAAGCTGACGATCGTGCTGATCGACAACGGCGGCTTCCAAGTCATCAAGGGCCTGCAGACGTCGTGCGGATCGCCCGCCTTCGGCAACGAGCTGCGCTACCGCAACCCGGCCACCGGCGCCCTCGACGGCGACTACCTCCAGATCGACTTCGCGGCCAACGCCGCCAGCCTCGGCGCGGCGGCCTACCGCGCCCGCACGGCGAGGGAACTGGCCGACGCCCTCGAGCAGGCCAAGCGGGAGACCCGAACCACGCTCATCCATGTCCCGGTCAACCGCGACAAGCGGGTCCCCGGCTTCGAGAGCTGGTGGGACGTGCCGGTGGCCGAGGTCTCGACCGTCCCCGGCGTCGTCGAGGCGCGCGAGGGCTACGTCGAGGCGCGGCGCGGGGAGCGCTTCCTGAACTGAGCCGCCCCGCCGCCGTCGGGCGACGGCAGAACGGGGGCCGCCGCCCGGCGGCCCCCTAACGAGCATCGCCGACAGGGGGAGGTGTCGATCGGGACGCGGCCGCGCAGCGGCAATCCGGGGGTCCGGGGGAGGGCTTGGCCCTCCCCCGGATTCGTTTCTCCCCCTCTCCCGTCGCCATGGGAGAGGGGGTTGGGGGTGAGGGCGGTCCCGGTGAGCCCGGCCGCGACGTGCGGTGGCGCTTCCCAACCGATACCTCCCCCTGTCAGCCGCACGAGGGGAGAAGGGAACCAAGTTCCCCCCGAGACCCTGAGTGGCCGCGGCGCGGAGGTCCCCCGCCGGGGACCTCTCCTTGCCAAATCACCATGGGAGCAAATGATCTGGGGGTGAGGGAGTCCCCGGCGGGCCCGGCCGAGATGACGCGTGTGCCGCTTCCGAACGGATGCCTCCCCTTGTCAGTTCGCGAGGGGAGAGCGCGCCGCGGGCGAGGGAGTCCCAGCCACCCCGCCCGGTTACAGCCCGACCTTCACCCCGCCGCGGTCGATCGACTCCCGCGCCGCGAGGGCGACGGCGAGGGCCGCCCGGGCGTCGGCGGGGGTGGCGCGGCTGGCCGGCTTCCCCTCCCGGACGCACTCGACGAAGTAGGCGCACTCGGCGAAGTAGGGGTCGGCCTGCTCCGGGCGGACCCGTTCCGGGTCGCCCGCGTTCGGGTAAACGGTCAGCGCGTTGACGCCGGTCCCCATCTCGACGCTGCGGCCGCCGGCCCGGAACTCGTACTCGACCGCGCCGCGGGCGCAGAGAACCTCGAACCGCGAGCTGAACGGGTACGACTCCGGCATCGTCATCCCGCCGTCGACCAGCGCCGACGCGCCGCCGGCGTAGTCGACCAGCACCTGCACTTGGTCGAAGCCGCCGGAGCGCGGGTTGCGCTCGCCACGGGCGCTGACCGCGGTCGGTGCGCCGAAGACCCAGTTCAGGGCGTCGTAGTCGTGGATCATCATGTCGACGACCGCGCCGCCGGTCAGGTCGCTCTGGCTGAAGAGGGCCGACCACGCCGGGAACGCCTGCCGCCGGCTGGCGAAGCCGGAGACGGTCGGCCCGAGCTCGCCGCTCGCCACCCGGGCCTGCAGTTCGACGTACTCCGGCCAGAAGCGGAGGACGTGGGCGACCATGAAGACCTTGCCGGTCGAGGCCGCCAGCGCCACCAGCGCGTCGGCGTCGGCCAGCGTCATCGCGATCGGCTTCTCGAGCAGGACGTGCTTGCCGGCGGCCACTGCCGCCTCGGCGGCAGGCCGGTGCTGCGGCGAGGGGAGGCAGATGTCGACCGCGTCGATCACCGGGTCGGCGAGGACGGCGGCGAGGTCGTCGGTCCACGTGGTGGCCAGTTCCTCGGCCAGCGTCGAGGCCCGGTTGCCGGAGTGGGCGTAGATCTGGGCGACCTCCACCCCCGGCATGGCGTGGTAGGCGCGGGCGTGGGTGCTTCCCATGAACCCCGCCCCGAGCACCCCGACCCGAACCGTCATC
>JBDHWC010000244.1:0-4010 GCA_039809985.1 Thermomicrobiales bacterium
CACCAGCAGCGCCTCGGCCTCGGCCGCGACCGGGTCGACCGCCACCCCGGCGACCTCGGCGTCGGCGACCGTGGCCAGCGGCGGCGTCGCGACGCCGTCCCGTCCCGACTGCCCGGTCGCCGCGTCCTCCCAGCGGAGGATCGCCGTCACCCGGCGCACCGAGCCGACCGCCGACCGCGCGTGCCGCAGCCGCAGGACCAGGTCGAGGTCGGCCCCGGCCGGCAGGTCGCCGAGCTGGATGGTCAGCCGGTCGCCCCGCCGCTCACACGGCAGGTGGTTCAGCAGGTCGGCCTCGACCCGCTTCGGCAGGTCGATCTGGACGGTCGCCCCGAGCGCGCTCGTCGCCAGCAGGTCGCCCAGCTCCCGGGCGAAGAAGGTCGCCAGCGTCGCCGGGTCGGCGACGAACTCGAAGTTGCCGCCGCCCGCCTCGGCCAGCGTCGCCAGCAACTCCTCGTTGAAGCCGAGCCCGAGCCCGAGGGCCGTCGTGCCGATCCCGTGCCGGCGCAGGGTCATCGCCCGGGCGGCCAGCTGCTCCGGCCGCTGCTCGCCCACGTTCGCCTGGCCGTCCGTCAGCAGCAGCGCCCGCCGCAGCCGCCGCCGCCCGCCCGCCCGACCGGCGCGCGCATCGCTCGCCAGCTCGTCGCAGCCCAGCGCCCAGCCGTCGGCGAGCGCGGTCGAGCCGCGCGGCTCGACCTCCCGCAGCCCGAGCGCGGTCAGCGCGCCCAGCCGCGGCGTCACGGGGGCCAGCGACGCGACCACGTCGGCCTCGTCGTCGAAGACGACCACCGCCGCCCGGTCCTCCGGCTGCAACCGGCTCATCACGAGCCGGACCGCCGCCTTGGCGAGGTCCAGCTTGCCGCCGGCCATCGAGCCGGAGCGGTCGAGGACCATCGCCAGGTCGACCGGCGTCCGCGCCCCCGGCCGAGCCGCGGCGGTCACCCGCAGCAGCAGCGTCGCCTCGCCGCCGGAGGCGGCCGCCACCGGCCGCAGCCACACCGCGCGCAGCTTGAGCGCCGCGCCCCGCTCTCCCGGCATCCCCTCGTCGTCAACCATCGCCAAACCCTCCACTGGTCATCATCCGTGTCGCCCGGCCAACACCCCGGCCGTGGCACACGCGCTCCCCAGCCGTCGGCGACCGTTTCGCCGTGGCCCGTCGTTCCGCGGTCCGTCCTGTCGTGCCTGGTGGTTCCGCACCCGCCGGGGCGACCGCGTCGTCGCCCCGCCGCCCGCTCGCTACCCGAAGAGCAGCCTGCCGAGTTTCCGCAACTGCTCGACCGCCTCCCGCCGCCGCTGGTAGAGCCGCTCGCTGACCATCAGCTCCGCCTCCGGCCCGATCCTGACGCGCCGCCAGGTCGCCGCCTCCTCGCCCACCAGACTCTCGTCCAAGTCGAACGGAAGGTCGGCGGCGGCGTCCGCGTCGAGGTCGAAGAGGCCCGGCTCCGCGTCCCACGGAGTCGCCGGGCTGACCTGCTGCCGCATCGTCGCGTCCGGGAGCGCGTCCAGCGGCTCGTCGCCGGCCTCCTCCAGCCGATGCCTCGGCCGCGCCCCCGTCGCGCTCGCCTCGTCCCGGCCGCGCTCGCCCTGCGGGGGTGACGACGTGCGGGTCGTCCGGGTCGCCTCCCCGACCCCGTCCCCGGGCTCCGCGGCCTCCCGCCGCACCTCCGCCGGGGTCATCTCCTCCAGCCGCCGCCGAATCTCCTTCAGCGGCAGGTAGTTCGCCCGCATCCGCCCGATCAGCGTCAGCCGGTCCAAGTGGTCCCGGGTGTAGTACGCCTTCGGGCCGGACCCAACGGGCGGGGGGAGCAACCCCTCGGCGATGTAGTACCGGACGGTCCGGACCGACACCCCCGACGCCTCCGTCAGCTCGGCCAGGGAGAAGCGCTCGCGCGGCCTGTCCCTCAGGCCGCCCCCCTCGCCGTCCGTGAAGCGTCGGTCACGGTCCATGCCCATACATTACACCTGTGCTGTCACGGTGTCAAGACACCATCGCTGTCACGTTTCCGGCCAGTGTCGTGACACTGTCGCGTTCCCCGCAGCATACCCGCCCGCGCCGCCGCGGTGCGCCCGCCGACCCGTCGCCGGTCCCGGTCCCGCCCCGGTTCCCCCGCCGGCGCGAACCCGGCTATAGTGTGCCGCCGACCGACCGCCGCCCGAACCACCGAGGAGCGCGCCCCCGTGAGCCCAGCCGTCGACCCGCGGCCATCGGCCGCCGACCATCCGAACCTCCCCCTCGCCGGCATCCGCGTCGTCGACCTGACCCGGGTGATGACCGGCCCCTACTGCTCGCTGATGCTCGCCGACCTCGGGGCCGACGTGGTCAAGGTCGAGCAGCCGGGGAAGGGGGACGACACCCGCGCCTGGGGGCCGCCGTTCATCGACGGCGAGTCCGTCTACTTCATGTCGGTCAACCGCAACAAGCGCTCGATCGCGCTCGACCTGAAGAGCGACGGCGGCCGCGAGGTCCTCTGGCGGCTGATCGACGGGGCCGACGTCCTCCTCGAGAACTTCTCCCCCGGCACCGTCACCCGCCTCGGCTTCGGCCACGAGGCGGTCCGCGCCCGCCGCCCCGGCCTCGTCTACGCCTCGATCTCCGGCTTCGGCCAGTCCGGCCCGGAGCACGACCGCACCGCCTACGACCTGATCGTGCAGGGCATGAGCGGGATGATGAGCATCACCGGCCAGCCCGGCTCGATGCCGACCCGGCTCGGCGTCCCGATCGCCGACCTCGGGGCCGGGATGTTCGCCGCCTACGCCATCGCCGCCGCCCTCCTCCGCCGGGAGCGGACCGGCGAGGGGTGCTACGTCGACACCTCGATGCTCGGCGGCCAGGTCGCCCTGCTGACCTACCAGGCGGGCTACTTCTTCTCGACCGGCCGCCCTCCCGCCCAGCTCGGCAACGCCCACCCGATGATCGTCCCCTACGACACCTTCGCCACCGCCGACGGCCACGTCAACATCGCCGTCGGCAACGACGCCCTCTGGGGCCGCTTCTGCGCCGCGGTCGGCCGGCCCGAGCTGGTCGACGACGAGCGCTTCCGCGAGAACCGGACCCGCGTCGCCCACAAGGCCGCCCTCTACGCCGAGATCGTGCCGACCCTCGCCGCCCTGCCGACCGCCGAGGTCGTCCGCCGGCTCGACGAGGCGGCGGTCCCCTGCGGCCCGATCCGCGACGTCGGCACGGTCCTCGGCGACCCGCAGGTCCGCTCCCAGCACCTCGTCCAGGAGGTCGCCCACTCCACCGTCGGCCCGATCGTCCTCACCGGCGCGCCGTACCACTTCGACGGCGAGCCGGTCGCAGCCCGGACTCCTCCCCCCGTCCTCGGCGAGCAGACGGCCGAGGTGCTGCGCGAGCTCGGCTACGACGAGCCGGCGATCGCCGCCCTCCTCGCCTCCGGCGCGGCCGCCGCCCCGAAGGGCGCCTGACCGGGAACCGCGCCCCCGCGCCGACCCTGCGGCGAAGGGGAGGGCATGGCCCTCCCCTTCGCCGCTACCCCAGCCACCACCCGCCCGCGTTCCAGAGCAGCCCCGTGTGCGGGTTCGGCCGTGGCCCGTGCAGCCGGGCCGCCACCGCCGGGAACGCCTCCTCCCAGAAGAGGAAGAGGGCCGGGGCCTGCTCGGCCAGCAGCGCCTGCGAGGCGTGGTAGGTCGCCGTCCGCTCGGCGACCGAGGCGGCGGCGATGCCGGCCTCGATCAGGCCGTCGATCTGCTCTTGGAAGGCGAACCGGTGGAAGAAGCCCATCAGGTTGCCGCCGCTGCCCCATGGGCTCTTCGGGACCTGCGAGGCGTGCCAGTAGTAGCGGTTGTCCGGGTCGTTGCCGTTCGTCCAGGCGTAGAGGCAGGCGGTCATCCGGTCGCTGAACTGGTAGCCGAGCGCCCCCCAGAGATCGGCCGCCGCCGCCGAGCGCGGCACCGCGACGATCCCCAGCGCCCGCCACGCCGCCGCCACCCGGCTCGCGATCGCCGCCGCCGTCGGGTCCCCGGCCACGCTCCAGACCTCGACGAAGAACGGC
>JBDHWC010000245.1:0-4003 GCA_039809985.1 Thermomicrobiales bacterium
CAGGTCGGGCGACTGCGGGATGGTCGGCCAAGCGAACGCGCCGGAGAGGGCGGCGGCGGCCGCCTTCTGCACCCTAGGGGCGAAGGTCTTGTACGCCTCCGACTCCAGCTCGGAGACGGCGGGTCGGGTCGCCCGTCGACCCAAACGGTGCGTCTTCCTCGTCAGTGAGGGTTCAGGCCGACGCCGCCCCCGAATCGGGCGCCTTGGAGGGGGCCGCCGGCACGGCGTCCGGCGCGCCGAGGAGCTCGAGGGTCAGTTGCCGCCAGAGGGCGCGCTCGTCGTCCGGGTCGGCCGGCACGTCGACGTCCATTTGGCGCAGGATCTCGTGCCGGTAGAGGTCGAAGCCGACCCGGAGCTGCGTCCCCAGTTCCTGGGCCTGGCCGAGCGCCGCCCGTTGGCAGAGGTTGGCGGCGGCGAGGCCGACGACCAGGCAGCCGGCCGCGACGCGCCAGTCGCCCGTGCCCGGCCCGAGGACGACCGCCGCGCCGACGGCCCAGAGCGCGAGGACGACGGAGAGGTTGAGCAGGCCCATCATCGCTGCCTGGGCGCTGCCGAGGGCTTCGCCGAACGCCGCCGGCGCAACCGCCGCGAGGCGCGGCCACCAGACCAGGCCGTCCATCAGGTAGGCGCGCCGCGGGTGCTCGGTCGCGGCGGCGAGGATGTTGCCGAGCCGGGTCGGCATCGTCGCCGCCGCGTCGTCGGGGTACTGCTTCCCAAGCCACGCCTGCACCTCGACCGCGGTCGGCAGCCCGCCGCCCGCGAGCAGCGGCCCGGCCGCGGCGAGCCGCGCCGCGCGCGACTGTCGCCCCGCCTGCGACTGCCGCATCCAGCCGACCACCGCGCGCGGCGCCAGCGCGCCGGAGAAGAAGGCGACCACCGTGTGGGAGAGTGCCTGCAGCACGAACCCGAGCACGGTGACGCACAGGAGCACGACCACGGTGAGGAGGCCCTGCCCGACCGAGTCGAGGCCGCCCAGCCAGTCCCGCACCCCGGCCGGCCCCGCCACGCGCGCGTACAGCGCCAGGCCGAGGAGGGCCCCGACGAAGCTGGGGGTCCAGTAGGCGGTCAGGAACTTCGTGTCGAGGCGGTCGCCGAGCGCGCTGAGCGCGGTGCCGAACATTGCCGCCTCCTGCCCCGACCCGGCGCGTCGCCCGGGCGGGCGGCGCAGCCGGTTGCCAGGCCCCGCCCGCCGCCGCGCCTTCGCCCTCGTCCTCCGAGTGTAGCGCGAGGCCCCTGACCGCGACACCGGGACGGCCCGGGCACCCTCGGGAACGCGGCATCCCTCCCGCGCCCAACGCTCAGCGCCTGCCGCTCAACTTCCCTCTCGGACGAAAGGCGCGAGCGGAGACCCCCATCGGCGCGGTGGCCATCCGCGGGTGGCACGTCCATGATGCGCCGGGCGACGAGACCGGAGCCCGGTCGCCCGGACTCGGTCAGCAACATCGGGCCGAGCCCGGGCGACTCCCTCTAATGGTCCTCGCTCGGGGTCCGGTGGCGGCCGCGGCGCGGGGGGTGGGCGTGGGCGTAGCCGTCGTGGTTGTGCCAGACGGGCCGGACGTCGCTCGGGTCGGCCTTGAAGAGGAGTTTCGGCATCGTGAAGACGCGCTCGCCCGGCCCGTCGCAGACGGGGCAGGCGGCCGGGTCGGCGGCCTCGGCCAGCGGGCGCTCAACCTCCCAGAAGGCCTCGCAGGCGGGGCAGCGGAAGTCGTAGGTCGGCATCGGCTCCTCGGCTCGGGCGGGCCGTCGCGGCCCGGCCCGGGCAGGCCGCCCGGGCCGGGCCGCGACGGCCTCGCGCTAGTGGCTCTGCTGCTGCTTGTAGGCGTCGGCGACGGTCTTCGCGCCGTAGGCCGCGATGCCGCCGAGCACGATCTTGGCCAGCGGGTTGTCGAGGAAGCCGGGGAAGAGGCTCTCGTCGTCCTTCGCCGCCGGCTGCGGGGCGGGCTGGCTCGGGACCGGGACGGGGACGTGGCCGCCGTGGCCGGCATGGCCACTCTGGCCGAAGATGGTGTCGAGGACGCTGCCGCCGTGCCCGGCCTCGGCCGGCGCGCCGGCCCCGAGCGCGCCCTGCAGCATCCCGAGCAGGCCGCCGGCCCCGGCCGCGCCGGCGGTCGGCGCGGCGGCGGGCTTGCCGCCCTGCTGCAGCAGCTTGCCGAGCTCGGCCCGCTGCTCCGGCGTCAGGCTGTCGATGGTCTTCTGCATCGCCGTCTGCATCTGGTCCGGCGTCGCGTCGTGCTGGACCTGCTGGAACATCTTCCAGATGTCGGCGGGGGAGTTGGTCTCGTTCGGGTCCGGGCTGACGTGACGGGCGTGGAACTGCTCCGCCTGCTGCCGCAGCTCGGGGTCGTGCCGCATGCTGCGGCGGGCCTGCCGCTCGGCGCGGCGGGCCTCGCGGTCGTCGTTGCCGCCGCCGCCCAGGAGCGAGTCGATCATCGTCGGTCCTCCTCTCGTCCGGGCCGTCCTGCCCGAACCGGGTTGCCCTCTCGCAGAGAGGGTGCCACCACCGCGGACGGGCCGCGGCTCAGCGTCCCATTCCCTTCAGGATCTCCTTGATCGCGAAGGCGGCGACGCCGCCGGCGAGGATCTTGGAGAGGGGGCTGTCCATCACCCCGTCGAGGGGGTTCGCCTTGGCGCCCCCCGGGGCCGCCTCGGCGGCCTCCTCCACCATCTCGGCGAGCTTGTCGGCGCCGGGGTCGGCGGCGGGGGCCGCGCCCGACTGGTCGCCCATCATCAGCAGGAACAGCTCGGCCCGCTGCTCCGGGCTCATCTGCTCCAGCGTCTGCTCGAGGGCGCGGCGCATCACGTCGGGCGAGGCGACCTTGGCCAGTTGGTCGAGCATCGCCTTCGCCTCGGCCGCGGTCCACGTGCTGCCGCCCGGGTCGGCGGTGTAGCGGTCGGAGAAATCGCCGGCCTGCTTGACGACGTCGGGCCGCTGCGTCCACGGTGCGGGCTTCGGGGCCGGAGCCGGGGGTTTCTCCCACTCGCCGCCGCCGAACAGTCCCTTGAACGACTCGACCATCTCGACCTCCCGGGAGCGGGGTCGGGGGCGCGGGCTCCGCGCCCCCGGTCCCTGCCTAGGCCTTCCGGCCCGGGTTGAGCATCTGCTTCATCAGGATCGCGGCGATGCCGCCGAGGACCGCCTTGGTCACCGGGCTGCTGAAGAGGCCGCCGCCCGGCTGCGCCTGCGGCTGCGGCGCGGGCTGGGCCTGGCCGCCGCCCAGCACCTGCCCGAGGATGTCGCCGAGGCCGCCGCCCTGCGGCGGCGCGGGCTGGGCCTGGCCACCGCCCAGCACCTGCCCGAGGATGTCGCCGAGGCCGCCGCCCTGCGGCGCGGACTGGGCCCCGCCCTGCTGCTGCATCATCTGGTTCAGGATGTCGCCGAAGGTGCCGGCCTGGCCCGGCTGCGCCGGCTGGCCGCTCTGCATCATCGTGTTGATGAAGCCGCCGAGGCCGCCGCCGTGCTCCTGCATCTGCTTCTGCAGGTCGCCCGGGGTGCCGGACCACGTGTAGACCTGCGCGTCGCCGTTCTGCATCATCTGCTCGAACAGGTCGCCGAGGCTGCCGGCGTTCGGGATCTGGCCGCTCGGAGTGGTCTGGGGCACACCGCCCGGCTGGCCCGCGCCGAGCAGGCCGCCCAGCAGGCCGCCGAAGACGTCGTCGAGGCTGCCGGCCGCCGGCGCGCCGCCCGGGTTGCCCTGGCCGATCTGGCCGGAGCGCTGGATGTCGACCGTCCCGGTGCCTTGCTGCCGCTGCTGCAGCATCTGGTTGAACTGGGCCCGCTGGTCGCTCGGCAGGTTGGCGACCGCCATCCGGGTCGCCTCGGCGACCTGCTCCGGGGAGGCGTTCTTGGTCGCGGCGAGGAAGTTCGCGAGCGCCTCCTCGTCGCTGTAGCCCTCGGCCGGGTGGCCGTCGTGGTAGCGGTCGACGAAGTTCTGGGCGTTCTGGCGAGCCTGCTTCCTTTCCTCCGGGCTCAGCGCCCTGCGCGCCGCCCGCTCCGCCTTGCGCG
>JBDHWC010000246.1:0-3970 GCA_039809985.1 Thermomicrobiales bacterium
GCGGCGACGCCGCGCCCGGCGGGCGGCTCGCCGGGCCGGGTGCCGCCCGCCGTCCGCCCACTCGCCTCTTGCCTCGCGGGCGCCCAGGGGCAATGGCGTGGCCCGCGCGGGCGGGCCGAGCCTCGCTGGCCCGGTCGGGCCACCTGCCCGGACTCCCCCGAAAGGTCGGGGTTGCGCGAAACCGTGACCGTTGCCTGCCCGTGGACGGTGAATCGGGCCCCGTGGCCATTGTTTACTGGGCGCCGGGGGCGACTTGCGTCGCTCGTGCCCCGCTGGGCGGGCAGCAGGCTTGGAGGATGACGATGCAAGGAGCGAACCGGACGCGGCGGGGCGTGCTCGCCGCGGTCTTGGCGCTGCCGGTGGTGGCGCGGCTCGAATCGACGACGCTGGCCGGACGGAGACGGCTGAGCACGCTCGGCTTCCGGCGGTCGTCCGGGGTGACGAATCAGGGGAACGGCAACGTCCGGATGCGGGCGACGACCGCCTCCGGCGGGGCCTCGTCGTACCTGCGCTTCCGGCTGCCGAACCAGAAGCTGAAGATCGGCCACATCAACAACCTGCAGGCAACGTTCAACTCGACCGCGGCGGCGATCCCCTGCACGGCGACGACGCCGCGCTTCGTGATCGCGACGACGGCCGGCAGCGTCGTCGGCATGCTCTCGCCGACGACGGAGCCGAACTGCAGCACGACCCGCACGGTCGAGCTGGTGCGGCCGGGCGGCACGACGAAGAACTTCGACGTCAGCGCCTTCACCGGCAGCAGCATCCCGGTCACCTACGACCAGATGAAGCAGATCGTCTCCCCCTACAAGGTGAAGGGGATCACGCTGGTGGTGACCGTGCCGGACGGCGGCGTCGGCGAGTTCTCGTGGATCGTCAAGCCCAAGGTGGTGGTCAGGGTGCGCCGGTAGGGACGACTCGCGTTAACGGGAACGGTTGGGAGCGGGGGGAGGGCATTGCGCTCTCCCCTCGCTCGTTGCCCTCGACCGCCGAGGCGGCGGCGGCTCCTTCGTTCAGGCCGGGTCCGTCGCCCCCGGCGGCGTGGTGGCCCGCGGCTCGGCGTCGGGATCGGGCAGCGGGCGCAGCAGGGCGAGCCCGATCAGGCAGACGGCCCCGAGCGAGAGCATGGCGGCCGGTCGGCCCCAGCCGAGGCCGTCGACCACCAGCCCCCAGAGCAGCGGCCCGATCAGCAGCGCGGCCCGGCCGACCGCGGCGAAGACGCCGACCACCTCGCCGACCGCCTCCGGCGGCACCAGCCGCAGCAGCAGGGCCCGGTCGCTCGCCTGCGTCGCGGCGAGGGTCGCCCCGGCGACGCAGACCGTCGCCCAGAAGGCCCACGTCGGCAGCGCGAGGAGCGGCACGGCCGCCGTCAGGAGGGTGACCAGCACCCAGCCCCAGAGGGCCGCGGCGAGGGCCGCCTTGCCGCCGTGGCGGTCGGCGGCCAGCCCGGCGAGCGCCCCCCCGGCCAGCCCGCCGACGATCCCGAGCAGCACGACCGCCTGCGCCTCCGTCGCGCTCAGCCCGACCTCGGTCACCGCGTAGAGCGCGACGAAGCGCACCATCGTGCCGCCGGCCTCGAAGGCGCAGAGGTGGATCGCCAGCATCCGGGTCAGGTGCGGCGAGCGGCGGACGCGGGCGAAGCCGCCGCTCAGGCTCGCCGCCGAGAGGGCCGCGGGCTCGCCGCTCCGGGTCGGCAGGCGGAAGGCCGCCGGCAGGCCGAGCAGCAGCAGGATGCCGACGGCTACGGCGAAGCTGGCCTCCTGCGGCAGCCCGAGCCGGACGATGGCGACCAGGCTGAGCGCGGTGCCGAGCAGCGAGCCGACGAAGGCGGCGACGATCCCCAGCCCGCTGGTGCGACCCAGCCGGCCGGCCGGCGCGAGCGCGGGCAGGAGCGCGTCGAGCATCAGGATGCCGAGCCCCTGCGCGGCGGAGGCGACGACAAAGGCGACCGTGGAGACGAGCAGGCCGGTCGGCCCGATCGCCGCGGTGGCGACGGCGGCGACCAGCACCGCCGCGACGACGAACGGCCGTCGCGAGGAGCGGTCGGAGAGGGCGCCGGCGACCGGGCCGACCGCCAGCAGCAGGAGCGTCGCGGCGGCGGTCGCCAGCGCGAGGCGGGCGTCCGGGGAGCCGGCGTTGCGGGCCAGCCAGAGCGGGAAGTGGACGACGACGACGATCGCGGCCCAGGCGGTGAGGGCGAACTCCAGCAACGCCCACGCGGCGAGCGCCCCGGGGGCCGCGGCCGAGTCGGTTCGGCGGCCCTCGTCGGCCGTCGGCCTCGTTCGAAGGGCCACGCTGCGCTCCCCACCACGCGCCGCGGCGAGCCCGCGCCGAGCGGGCATCTTGCCACAGCCGGGCTCGCCGCGGACCGTTGACCGGCAGGGGGGGATGGGCTAGAATTCGGGCCGGGGAATAGAACAAGTTTTCTAGTTCCGAGTCGCCGGAACGACGCGCGACGGACCAACCTCGGAGAGGACGGCCAGCCGATGACGGAACGGGAGCGCGCGGTCGACACCGCGATCGCCCAGATCGAGCGCCAGTTCGGCAAGGGCTCGATCATGAAGATGAAGCCGGGCGACACGAACCCGATGCAGATCGAGGCGATCCCGACCGGCAGCATCGCGCTCGACCTCGCGCTCGGGATCGGCGGCGTGCCGCGGGGGCGGATCATCGAGATCTACGGGCCGGAGTCGTCGGGCAAGACGACGCTGGCCCTGCACATCATCGCCGAGGCCCAGAAGGCGGGCGGGATGGCGGCGATCATCGACGCCGAGCACGCCCTCGACCCGATCTACGCCTCGCGGCTGGGGGTCGACCTCGGGGAGCTGCTGATCTCCCAGCCCGACACGGGGGAGCAGGCGCTGGAGATCGCGGAGACGCTGGTCCGCTCCGGCGCGCTCGACGTGGTGGTGATCGACTCGGTGGCGGCGCTGGTGCCGAAGGCCGAGATCGAGGGGGACATGGGCGACTCCCACGTCGGCCTGCAGGCCCGGCTGATGAGCCAAGCACTGCGCAAGCTGACCGGGGCGATCAGCCGCTCCAAGACCTGCGTCATCTTCATCAACCAGCTGCGGATGAAGATCGGGGTGATGTTCGGCAACCCGGAGACGACCAGCGGCGGCAACGCCCTGAAGTTCTACGCCTCGGTCCGGATGGACATCCGGCGGATCGAGACGATCAAGGAGGGGTCGGACGCGGTCGGCTCCCGGGTCCGGGTCAAGATCGTCAAGAACAAGGTCGCCCCGCCCTTCCGCCAGGCCGAGTTCGACATCATGTACAACCAAGGCATCTCCGTCGAGGGGAGCGTGCTCGACGTCGGCACCGACCTCGGCATCGTCCGCAAGAGCGGCGCGTGGTTCTACCTCGGCGACGAGCGGCTCGGCCAAGGACGGGAGAACACCAAGGCGTTCCTGCGCCACAACCCGGACGTGCTGGAAGGGATCCGCAGCGCGATCAAGATGGCCTCCCCCGAGTTGGCCGGCCGGATCGCTTTCGACGGCGGGGTCGAGCCCGCCAACGGGGCCGACGGCGAAGAGGAGGACGGCGCCCTCTAGCCCCGGCCCGGCCGCTCGCGGCCGGGTCCGGCCCGCGATCGTTGGCGAGACGACGAGGGCGACCCGTGAGGGTCGCCCTCGCGCCGCTCCCGGGGTGCCGCCTGACCGGGGGCGGGGTGCCTGGTCGATGGCGGATCCGCAGTTCGCGGCCGGCCTCATCGGGACCAGCCCCGTCTCTCGGTTGTCCTCCAGCGGCGGCTGACAAGGAGAGCGACCCAAGCGCACGCGGCCTGCGCGCCTCGTGACCGGGCCTGTTGGGGCTGCCCTCGCCCCCGGCCCTTTCTCCCGCGGCGGCTGACAGGGGCAGGTCCCCGTCGAGAAGCGACCGCGCCGCGGCAATCCGGGGGTCCGGGGGAGGGCTTGACCCCCTCTGAGCCTGTTGTGTTCCCCCCTCTCCCGCCGCCGCGGCTGACAGG
>JBDHWC010000247.1:0-3958 GCA_039809985.1 Thermomicrobiales bacterium
GATCGCTCGCCGGGCCTCGTCCGAGATCGGGTCGTGCTCGACGCGGCAGCCGGGACGGGAGCGATGGGAGACGCGGCCCGGAAGCGAGGAGCGGCCCGGGTCGTCAGTACGGATCTGGCGCCGGCAATGCTGTCCGCACCAGCCGTCGTTGCTGATCTGGTGCACTTACCGTTCCACGACGGCGCGTTTGACCTCGCCCTCGCCGGCTTCGTGCTGGGCCACCTGTCGAAACCGGAGGCAGGCCTGCGGGAGCTGCGCCGGGTCGCCGCCGGGGTGGTCGCGTCGGCGTTCGCCGAGGGCTGGAGTCATCCGGCCAAGCGAGTCGTCGAGCAGGTGCTCGCCGAGCGCGGCTACCGCCCACCGGCCTGGTATGTCGCCTTCAAGGAAGGCAGTGAGCGGTACGTCGGGGATCCCGCCCGACTGATCTCCTTGGCCCGGGCCACCGGCTATGCAGAGGTCAGGGTCGAGCAGTTCGAGGTCACCGTCGGAGCAGTAACGGCCGGCGATCTGGTGGCCTGGCGACTCGGCATGGCGCACCACGCGCCGTTCCTGGCGACCCTGAGCCCCGCCACCCGTGACACGGTACGGAGCGAGGCCGAGCGGGAGCTCGCGGACGCACCTCCGCTGGTGGTGCCGGTCCTGGGACTCATCGCGACCTGACCGCTACAGCGGATCGCCACTGCTCGAGCTGCCGAGCTGCCCCGGCCCGCAACTCGTCACCGTGGTCACCGGATCGGCGAGCGAGGTCGGCGACCAGTTCCTCCGACCGGGCCAGCCACCGCTCGTCCCCGAGCGCCGCACCAGTGCTGCCCGCCCACCACCACGCTTCGATCCCGACCGCACGCTCGACCCGGCCGAGGTCTCGCCGCACCGCCGTGGTCTCGACCGGCTCGCCCAGCGCGTGCGCGGCCCGATGGACGAGGAGACGAGCACAGGCCTCGTACCGGGGGACAAGAGCTCGCGCCGCGGCGCTCGCCAGTTCCGCTGCCACGCGCAGCGCCGACTCGGGCTCGCCGCGGAGTAGCTGGACCTGCGCTTCGAGCAACTGCAGCTTCATCGCCAGCCGCCACCCGAAGACGAGGTCGCCGACGAGCGCCGCCCGAGCCTGGTCGAGGAGCTGTGCCGCCCGGTCGGGATCATCGGCCCGGATCCGTTCCTCGGCGAGGTCTTCGAGCGCGGCGACCAGGACCTCCGGGATCACCACGCCGTCGACGGCGTCGGCAGCCGCCTCCTGGTGCGCATCGACGCCGGCCTCGACCGCACCCAGGTTGCGCAGCACCCATCCGGAGAAGTTGACGCCCCGGCCGGCAAATCGCGGCACGTCGCGTCGCGCCACCTCGGCGGTGTAGTCGGCGAAGCAGGCCAGTGCCTCCTGAGCCCGACCGGCGGCGGCGAAGGTGTGCCCGGTGAAAAGCAGCGCGTGCATCGACGCGGAGGTGTGTGCAACGCCGATGCCGGGTCTCGTGGCCGGGCGGAGCAGCATCAGCGCCTGGTCGATCTCGCTGCGATGAGCGTGCAGCACGCCTCGCCAGGCGGCGGCCTCGAGCCGGTCCCCGCCTTTCGCTTCGTGCAGCGCAGCGTCCAGCTGTTGTCCGGCCCGGCTGAGCTCCCCGCGTGCGTGCAGGATCCGTCCGGAGGCGACCAGGCAGCGGGCGCGGGAGGCCGCGTCCTCGGCGGCAAGGGCGCCGTCGTCGGCGTAGGACGCGGCGTCGTCGAAGCGCCGGTCGAAATACGCCGCCCAGGCGGCTGCCTCCCACCGCAGCGGGCCGGCATCGCGCGCGGCCACGGCGTCCGCTTCCGCGTCGCGATAGCGCCGCCGCTGGATCCGTACCCGGGCACGGGCGAGCAGGGTGGTGTCGTCCGGGGCTTGAGCGAGCGACTGGTCCAGCAGGTCTTCCGCCGTCGCGTAGTCGAAGCGCTCCGCCGCACGGTCGGCTGCGATCCGCAACCACTGGGCCGCGAGGTCGCGGTCGCCACCGAGCAGTGCGTGCTCGGCGACCATGGCCGGGTCCACGTCCCGGCGCCGGGCGAGGGCCCGCCCGGCCTCCCGGTGCAGGGCGGCTGTGCGGCCCAAGCTCGTCCCGGAGACCAGCGCCGTCCGGACCAGGTCATGACGGAACCGCAGTCTGCCGGAGGTCTCCATCAGTAGCCCGCCGCGAACCGCGCGCTCCGCATCGGTGAGCACGTCCAAGGTGCCACGGCCCAGGATGCCCGCAAGCAGGTCGATGTCGAGCTCGTCGCCCAGCACCGCCGCCGTGCGGACCAGCCCGCCCGCCGATTGCAGCTGGTCGCACCGCGCCGTGAGCGCGGCGACGAGGGACTCGGGTAGCTCACCGGAGGGGACGCTCGCGAGCTCAGCGAGGAAGAGTGGGTGCCCGCCGGACCGGGCATGCAGCTCGTCTGCTCGCTGTTCGCCGACCAGGGCCGCGACATGCGCCCGGTCCAGAGGGCCGAGCCCGACGTGATCGGTGACCGGCAGGTCTGGGCACTCTTCGGGGCGTGCGCCGAGAACGACGACGATCGGCAGGGGACGTCTGCGCAGATAGGTCAGCCAGTCGGCCAGCGTCGGGCCGGCCAGATGCGCATCGTCGATGACCACGACCGCCGCCCGGTCGCCCGCGATCCGGCCGATCACCCGGGTGACAGCGCCGTAGAGCACGGCGGGGCCCAGCGCCGGGTCGACCGATCTGGTGGTCGGCTCTGCCGTTCCCAGCAGCGGCGCGAGGACGGCCGCGTCTGCGCCAAGCAGCGCGCTGGTGTCGACCTCCCGCAGATCTGCGGCGAGCGCCGAGAGCAGGACGTCCAGGGGCGCAGCCCGGTCCAGCGGTCCACACGTCCCGAGGAGCACTCGGTCGCCGAGGGACCGCCGCTTGGCCGCCCAGCTGGTCAGCAACGTGGTCTTGCCGATGCCGGCCTCGCCGGAAACCAGCGCGACCCTGGGCACCCGGGTCGCGGCCGCCCGTGGCACCAACGAGTCGAGGTGGGCGAGCTGGCTGTCCCGGCCGACCAACGTCGGCACGGGCATCGCCGGCCGGGTGACCGGCAGATCGCCACGCAGGATCGCAGTGTGCAGTTCGGCGGTCTCCGCAGCCGGGTCGGTGCCGAGCTCGTCGGCGAGGGTGGTGCGCAGTGTGGCGTACGTGCTGAGCGCCTGGGCGGGTCGCCCACCTGCAGTATGGGCCAGCATCACGGCGCGGGCCGCCTGCTCATCGAAGGGGTCGGCAGCCAAATCGGCCGCGGCGAGGTCGAGCGCGTCGCGCCACTCGTCGGCAGCCAGCAGACCGGCGGCCGCGACCCGCCGGGCGCGCTGGACCAGGCGGGTTGCCGCAGCGTACTCGGCAGCGGCCCAGGTTGTTTCGGATCGCACCTCCGGCACCGATCCACCAAGCAGCGCGAGCACTGCCCGCGCTGCGCTCGCCGTGCCTGTCTCGCCCGCCTCGAGCCGCCGTTCCGCCTCGCGCACCACGACGTCCAACTCGACAAGATCGATCCAGTCGGCGCGCAGCCGGTAGCCCTGATCCGTACGTTCCACTCGGCTACGGCCGAGCAGACGTCGCACCCGGCTGGCGAGAACCGCGACCTGATCGTGGGGCCGGCTGGGTGGGATGTCGCCCCACAGTGCGTCGACCAACGCGTCGACCGGGACCGGACTGCCCCGCGCCAGGGCAAGGAGCAGCAGCAGGCTCCGTGCCTTCTTGTCCAGGTGTGCGACATCGAAGGCATTGACCGACAGTCCCCCGAGAACACGCACCGCGAGTTCGGTCACGTGGCCATCGTAGGACTGCTGAACGGCTCAGTGTTTGGCGTAGTTCGACGCGCCCCACCAGTCGACCACCACCGCCGGCTCGTCGCCGATCACCCACGCATCGTGGCCCTCGGGCAACGATGTGACATCCCCGGGTCGGGCGACCAGCTCGGTGCCGTCCGCCATCAGGATCCCGAGCTGGCCGCTCACGTG
>JBDHWC010000248.1:0-3942 GCA_039809985.1 Thermomicrobiales bacterium
CCCCCCAATTGCCGCTGCACGGCGGCTTCCCGACGGAAACCTCCCTGTGTCAGGCGGCGACCGGTGAGGGGAGTGCTTGACCGGGGGAGGACCTGGCTCTCCCCTCCGCTCCCCGGAATGCCGCTGCGCGGCCGTTGCTCGGCGGACTCCTCCCCTTGTCAGGTGCCGAGAAAGCAGGGGGAGAACCCCGTGGCTGCCGCGGCGCGGGCGTCGCCCAACCGAACTCTCCCACGGCCAACCGTCGCGGGCGCTCGGGTGGGGGCAAGGGAACTCTCGGCGAGCCCGGCCACGGCGTGAGCCGTTCAGTCTGCTCTGGACGACAATAGGCGGCAAGCGTTGACCGGCGCGGCGCGGCGCCGCAGCGGGCGGCGGGGCGGAGCGAGCGATGGCCGGCAGCGTGACGATCTTCAAGGTCCGGGGGATCGAGGTCCGGCTGCACTGGACCTTGGTCCTCGTCTTCCTGCTGGTCGCGTGGTCGCTGGCCGGCGGCTACCTGCCGCTGGAGTACCCGGGGATGGGCCCGGCGACCCGCTGGGCGGTCGGGCTCGTCACCAGCGTCCTCTTCTTCGCCTCGATCCTGCTGCACGAGCTGGGGCACGCCCGTGCCGCCGCCCGGGAGGGAACCCCGGTCCGCAGCATCACGCTCTTCATCTTCGGCGGCGTGGCCGAGATCGGCGAGTCGGCCAAGTCGCCCGGCGCGGAGTTCCGGGTCGCGGTCGGCGGGCCGCTCGTCACCTTGGCGCTGGTGGTCCTCTTCTCGGTCCTCGACCGGCTCTTCGCCGGTGTGCCGGTGGTCGACGCGCCGGCCCGCTGGCTGGCCCGGATCAACCTGGCGCTGCTCCTCTTCAACCTGATCCCCGGCTTCCCGCTCGACGGCGGGCGGGTGCTGCGGGCGGCGGTCTGGCAGCTGACCGGCAGCGAGGAGCGGGGTTGGCAGGCCGCCTTCGCCAGCGGCCAGATCTTCGCCTTCGCCCTCGTCGGCTGGGGCATCTGGTCGGTCGTCCAGGGCGACGTCGGCAACGGCCTCTGGTTCGCCCTGATCGGCTGGTTCCTCCAGAACGCGGCGGCCGCCGAGCGCGCCTCGGCGACGCTGTCGCGGCAACTGGCCGGGACGACGGTGGCGCAGGCGATGGGGCTGACCGTCGAGCCGACGATCCCGAGCCGGACCTCCGTCCACGAGGCGGTCGAGGAGCAGGTGCTGGCCCGGGGCCAGGGCGTCTTCCTCGTCGTGGACGGCGGGGTGCCGCAGGGCGTGGTCACCCTGCGCGACCTGACGGCGGTGCCGCGCGAGCAGTGGGACGCCACCTCGGTCGCCGCGGTGATGACGCCGTGGTCGCGGCTACAACGGGTCGCGCCCGGCACCGACCTGATGGCGGCGCTGCACCTGATGGACGCCGGCCGCTTCGGCCAGTTGCCGGTGGTCGACGGCGACCGGCTGGTCGGCCTGCTGACGCGGGAGGAGATCATCCACTTCCTGCGGCTGCGGTCGCAGGTGGGAACGTAGGCCCGGGTTCGGGGGCGGTCGGCCCTACACGCCTGCCGCCGCCATCAGCTGCTTGGTGAGCTGGATGTGGGCGAGGTGCTCGCGGGCGTGGCCGTAGTTCTGGATCAGGATCAGGCGGACCGGGGCCGGCGGGTTGGCGCGGCGGGGGCGGGCGGCGTCGAGGTCGGCCGGGGTGACCTGCGGCATCGCCTCGTCGAGCAGGCGGTCGGCGGCGTCGAGGCGGGCCAGCAGGTCGGCGGCGTCGACCCCCTTGGTCCGGAACTCGGCGTCGCGGTCGCGGCTGCCGGCGGCGTCGCGGGCGACCCGGAAGACCTCGGCCTCCGAGCCGAGGGTGTGGACGACGAGGACGGCGACCGAGTTGGTCTCCGGGGCGGGGGTCCAGGCGAGCTGCTGCGGCGTCAGGCCGCGGACCGCCTCGCGCATGCCGTCGTGGACTTCCTTGTAGAGGCTGACAACCGTCTCGAGCGTCGGGTCGGTCGGGGGCATCGGCGGCGTCCTCCGGTCTGGGGTCCCGCCGGTCGGCACCGGGCGGGGCGCGAGGTGGTCGCAACGCAATGTACTATGGACGGATTGACCGTCGGCGGGCACCCGCTCCCGTCGGCGGACGGTTGCGAGGAACCGCCGTCGGGCAGAAGGAGTGCACGTTGTCCGTCCCGTACCACAAGACGACCCTGCCGAACGGAGTGCGGGTCGTCACGGGCCCGATGTCGGGAGTCAAGTCGGCCAGTCTGATCCTCAGCTACAACGTCGGGTCCCGGTACGAGCCGGACGAGATCGCCGGCGTCTCCCACTTCCTCGAGCACATGTTCTTCAAGGGGACCGAGCGGCGGCCCGACCCGAAGCTGATCTCGGAGGAGGTCGAGGGGATCGGCGGCTTCCTGAACGCGGCGACCGGCCGGGAGGGGACCAGCTACTGGGCGAAGGTGCCCAGCCGGCACCTCGGCACCGCCTTCGACGTCCTCGGCGACATCCTCCGCAACTCGGTCATCGACCCGGCCGAGGTCGACAAGGAGCGGCTCGTCATCGACGAGGAGATTCGCTCGATCCAGGACTCGCCGGAGGACCTCGTCCACGACGTGATCGACGAGGTGGTCTGGGGGACGCAGGCGATCGGCCGCTCGATCGCCGGCTCCGAGGAGAGCGTCGCCCGCATCGACCGCGACGCGATGCTCGGCTACTGGCAGCGCAACTACACCCCGGACCGGCTGGTGGTGGCGGTCGGCGGCGACGTCCGCCACGAGGAGGCGGTGGCGCTGACCGAGGCGGCGTTCGGCGACCTCGCGCCGCCGCCGGCCACCGACACGTGGCAGCCGGCGGTCGACGACCAGAGCGCGCCGCGGGTCCGACTGGTCGAGCGCGACACCGAGCAGGCGCACCTCTGCCTCGCGATGCCGGCGCTGTCGTACCTGACCGAGCGGCGCTACGTGCAGGGGACGATCCAGGCGGTCCTCTCGGCCGGGATGAGCTCGCGGCTCTTCCAGGAGATCCGCGAGAAGCGGGGCCTCGTCTACTCGGTCTACGCCGACTTCCGCACCTACGCCGACATCGGTCAGGGGGTGGTCTACGCCGGCTGCGACGTCGACCGGGTGGAGGAGACGCTGGCGGCGATCGTCGAGGAACTGCGGAAGCTGCGCGACGAGCCCGTGCCGGAGGACGAGCTGCGGCGGACCAAGGACCTCCGCGCCGGCCGGCTGCTGATGGGGATGGAGGACAGCCGCTCGGTGGCGTCGTGGATTGGCAGCCAAGAGGCGACCTACGGCGAGATCAAGACGCCGGAGGAGGTCGTCGAGCGGATCGAGGCGGTCACCGTCGCCGAGGTGCAGGAACTCGCCGGCGAGCTCTTCAGGCGCGACAGGATGAGCGTGGCCCTCGTCGGCCCCTACTCCGACGAGGCCGCCTTCGAGCGCCTGCTCGACTTCTGATGGGCGACCCCGAGCAGCCGCGACCGGTCTCGGCAGAGGGGACCGTCGGGCCCGCCGCCCAGCCGGAGCCGATCCGGGTCGGCAGCAACGGCTCCCGCCCGCTCGCCGCCGCCGAGGACGCGCTCGCCGCGGCGATCGTCGCCGGCGCGGAGGGTCATCCGCCGGAACTCGTGGCCGAGCTCCGCGGAGACCCGGCCGCGCTGCTCTTCGGGATGGAGCGGGACGGGCGGCTCGCCGCCGTCTTCGCCCTCCGGCGCGAGGGGCTGACGATGTCGCTGCCGCTGCTGGCGGCGGCGTCCGCGTGGGATGAGTGGCGGGCGCTGAAGGACGCGGTCGAACTGGCCGGGCGCTGGCCGGTGGTGGTCGAGACGACCGAGGAAGCGGCCCGCACCTACCAGCAGGCGGGGTTCCGGATGGTCAGCCGCCGGAAGGAACCCGACGGCACCTACCGCTACCGCCTCGGCTGGCACGTCCCGACCCGGCGGCACCCGCGGTAGGTTCGTTTGGGACTGGGGA
>JBDHWC010000249.1:0-3938 GCA_039809985.1 Thermomicrobiales bacterium
GGGCTGGGGGGTGAGGGCGATTACGCCTTGGTGCCGACGCCGACGATCATCTCGCAGGGGCCGACGAACCCCTCGGGCCCCTCGAACTGGCGGAGGGCGCGGGTGATCTCGTCCCACGTGGCCTCGCGGTCCGGTTCGGTCATGTCGGCCAGCATCTGGTGGAGCGCGCCGAAGGCCTCGTCCGCGAAGCGCACGTACTCGTCCAATGAGGCCGTCCGCAGCGGCGCGTCGAGGGTGCGGACGACGATCTGCCCGAACCCGGCCTGCCGGTAGGCGTCCTCCAGCACGCCGGGGCCGCCGAGGCTGAACGGTCCGGGCTGGCCCGCCGCCGGCGGCGGCAGTTGGGCACGGCGGCGGATGACGGCGATCGGGACCGAGAAGAACGGGTTACGCTCGGCGGTCGAGTAGACCATCGTCGCCACCCTGCCCCCCGGCCGCAGGACGCGCCGCATCTCGGCGAGGGCTCGCTGCCGGTCGGGGAAGAAGATCAGGCCGACCCGCGAGAGGACCGCGTCGAACGCGGCGTCCGGCAGGTCGAGGTGCTCGCCGTCCATGACCCGGGTCTCGAGGTTGGTCACGCCTTGGGCGGCGGCGGCCCGTCGCGCGAAGGCGAGCACGTTGGCGGAGAGGTCGGTGGCCAGCACCGAGCCGGTCGGGCCGACCCGCTTGGCGGTGGTGATCGCCGGCTCGCCGGTGCCGGCCGCCACGTCGAGGACGCGGTCGCCCGGGCCGATCGCGGCGAGGTCGAGCATGACCTCCGTCGCCGGCCCCAGCCAGGCTTGGAGCGTCGGCGTCCAGCGGTCCCACGCCTCGGCGGCGCTCTGCCACTGGTCGTGGGTGGTGGCCTTGTAGCGGTCCGGGTCGAACGGTGGGGACGCTTCGTTGCCGGTCATCCTGCGACACTCCTCAGCGTGCGCGCGTCGACGACGGTCGTGCTCCACCACGGCGCATCGTAGCGACGGCTCCCCGGGGCGGCAAGCGCACGGGCCGCGCTTCCCGCCAGCGTTCGCGGTACGGGTTCTGCGGCTGCCGCTGACGAATCCCAACGCTGACTCGCGACACTGCCAGGAAGGAGGCCGCGATGGCCGAGCAATCACCCGTCGGCGAGCCACGGTCGGGGGACGGTCCGGCGGCAGGTTTCCCGCCGCCCGACGTCGGGCCTGCCCGGCCGACGCTGCGCGAGCGGCAGGCGCCGCTGAAGGAACGCTACGCGGCGGACCCGGCGTCGGCGGCGCTGACGATCACGGTCCGCAGCGTGACCGAGGGGGACGCGCCGACCCGGTGCGCGGTCGCGGCCCTGCCGGGCGGCAACGGCGACGAGGTCGTCTGGCCGGTGGGGGCGCACCCGTTCGCGGGCGGCGAGGGCGACCTCGCCTGCTCGGGCGATCTGCTGCTGGCGTCGCTGGCGGCGTGTCAGGAGATCACGGTCCGGATGGTGGCGGCGGCGATGGGGATCGCGCTCGACGCCGTGGCGGTCGAGGTCCGGGGCGAGATGGACTTCCGCGGCACGATGGGCCTCGACCCGACGGTGCCGGTCGGCTTCCGGCGGATCGCGACCGATGTCCGGATCGCCGCCGACGCCCCGGCGGACCGGCTGGAGCGCCTCGCCCGCCGGGCCGAGCAGTTCTGTGTGGTCGCCGCCACGCTGCGCCAGCCGCCCGAGCTGACGACGACGATCACGGCGGAGTCGGTCGCGCGGTGACGACGGGGCAGGGGGCGAGCCTCACCCCTCGTCCCTGTCACTCGTTGCCCGCATTCAACAGCGGCACCTCGCGCTCGGCGCGCGAGGTGCGGACCGCCGGCGACACGCCGCAGCGCGAGGTGTTGTTGCCCGCAGCAATCTTTCGGGGGGCGGAGCGCGCACCTCCGTCCGACAGCGGGGAGTGGGTGCGTTCCGCCGGCGACGGGCGGCTGTGGCCGCACACCGCCGCGGGATCCGGGATTGCCGCAGGCAACCCGACCGTGGTCACGACGAGGCGCGACGGTACGGCATCTCCTGCACGGCCCACGTGTTGCCGTCGGGATCGGCGAAGTAGCAGAAGACCCCCCACGCGAGCTCCTCGACCTCGCTGACCGGCACGCCGCGGGCGGCGAGCTCGGCGCGGGTGGCCCGGCAGTCGTCGACGACCAGTTGCAGGTGGCGGAGGATGCCGGGGGCCATCTCGGTCAGGCCGGTGCCGATCGCGATCGAGCAGCCGGAGCCGGGCGGCGTCAGTTGGACGAAGCGCAGCTTGGGGTTGACTTGGTGGTCGTGGTCGGCGTGGAAGCCGACCCGGTCGACGTAGAACGCCTTGGCCCGGTCGACGTCGGCGACCGGGACGAAGACGAGCTCGAGCTTCATGGTCGATGGCACCGACGCTCCCTTCCGTTGGCACGGCGCGACCCGCCCTGGCCGCGCGGCGCGCCGGGGGGCGGCGCGCCAGCCCGACACCGCAGGACGCACGCCCCGCGGTCCGGTCGGCCCGGTTTCGGGCCCGGTCCCGCACGGCAGCGAACCTTGCGGCGACCCGATTGACTTCGAGCATCCATGCCCGAATACTGCGGACACCGCGACCTGCGGACGGGGCCCCGGCAGGAGGGTGGACGTGGACGCTGGGCGATTCGACGCGCTGGCGCGGCGCATCGGCACGCGGCGCGCGCTGGTCGGGGGCGTGGCCCTGCTCGCCGCGGCCGAGGCCGACGACACCTTCGCCAGGAAGAAGTGCAAGCAGGGAAAGGTCCGCTGCCCCGACGCGAGCGGCAGGCGGCGCTGCGTTGACACGAAGAGCGACGCCGCGAACTGCGGCGCCTGCGGCCGGGCCTGCGCCAAGGGGTGCGTGCACGGCACCTGCGCCTGCGGCGGCAACCCCGACTGCCCGGACGGCTGCGCCTGCGGCGCGCGGTTCGGCGACCCCGTGCCGACTCCCTCGGCCGCGTGCGCCGGCCCGGGCGGGTCGTGCAACATCGGGGTCGTCCCGTGCGCCACGGACGCCGACTGCCCGCTCGGCAGTTTCTGCCGGCCGTGCGGCGGCGGGGCATTCTGCTCGCCGCCCTGCCTGCCGGCGTAGCACCTTACCGGGCACCGGGGACCGCCCGGCCGGACGTCAGCGGCGGCGGAGCGTCAGGCCGAGCGCGACGACCGCACCGGCCGCGCTGGCGACGGCGACGCCCCGGCGGGCGATGGACAGCAGCTCGGCTCGCAGGCGGCGGTTGAAGTCTGCCGCGTCGTTGACGTGCGGGAAGGGTTCGTCCGGCACCGGCACGCCGAGGAAGGCGCACAGCGGGTCCCATCCCTCGGCGACCTCGAAGACGAGCAGGCGGTCGGCCGGGACCGCCGCCCGAACCGCGGCGACGTGGTCGCGGAAGATGGCGAGCGCCGCCTCGCGGTCGGCGAAGCGGCCCTGCAGCGCGCCGTCCCAGACCGTGCCGCTGACCACCTGCAAACCGCGGCCGATGTCTGGGCGCGCCTTCCCCACCAGCCAGACGGCGAGGCGGGCGAGCGGCGGTCCGCCGCGCGCCTGCTCGATCGTCCAGATGGTGGCGGCGGTGCTGTCGTACCACCGCTCGGGGTCGCGGACGGTGAGGACCACCTTCGCCGCCGGGTGGGCGGCGACCAGTTCCCGCCAGAAGAACGCGCCGGGCCAGTCGACCGTGGCGCGGTAGCCGGCGAAGAGCGGTCGCCAGTCGATCGGCTGGCCGGCTCGCTTCCGCGCGAGCGCGTCGAGCCAGAGGGCGAAGCGCTCCGGGTGGTCGAGGGTGTGGCTCATGTGGTCGCAGGGGGCGAAGCCGAGTCGTTCGAGCGCGCCGCGCAGGGAGAGGGTGCCGGTCCGGCCGAAGCCGACGCCGATGACGGCGAGGGTCGGCGAGGGGATGCCGACGGGGACGGCCGGCAGGACGGGTTCGGGCACGCGGCGGCTCCTCGGGGGTGGGGCGCGGCCGGCCCCGCGCCGGGGCCCGGC
>JBDHWC010000250.1:0-3927 GCA_039809985.1 Thermomicrobiales bacterium
TGCCGGCCGGCGCGGCGGTGACCGACGCCTCGCGCTCGGCGGGGTCGCCGCCGGGGAGGACGAGGTGCGCGCCGTCGGCGGCGAGGCGGGCGGCGACCGCCCGGCCGAGCGGGCCGCCCGCGCCGGTGACGATGGCGACGCGACCGGAGAAGGCGCGCGGCGGCGGCGCGGACATCAGCTTGGCCAGTTCCAGCGGCCAGTAGTCGAAGGCGAAGACATCCTCCTCGGCCAGCCACTCGACCGCGCCGAAGGCGTCGAGCACCCGGCTCGTCACCAGGTGGCTGCGGTGGGCGATCTCGGCGTTGACCCGGGCGGCGGCGGCGTCCGCGCCGGCGGCGACCGCGCCGAGGCCGGGCACCAGCAGCGGCCGCGGCAAGGGCGAGAGCATCGGCGCGTCGGGCGGCAGCGTCGCCCGGTGGCGGGCGAAGTAGGCGCGGGAGGCGTCGGCGAAGGCGTCCACCGCCGCCTCGGCGTCGGCCGGGTCGGCGAGCAGCAGGCTGCGGGGGCCGATCCGCAGGATGTGGTCCGGGGTGGCGCGGCCGGCTGTCGCCACCTGCGCCGCGTCGGGCCGGTCGGCGAAGGCGCGCTGGCCGCGGTCGACCCGCAGGACGACGCGCCGCTCCCGCGAGAGGAGGCCGCGCAGGGTGAGCAGCAACGCCTCGGTGGTCTCGGGGTCGAGGTCGGGACGCGGCCCGGCGGCGGGCCGGCGTTCCCGCTGGCGCAGGTACGCCTCGGCCGCCCCGACCAGTTCGAGCGTCCGCCCGTAGGAGGCCTCGGGCGTCTCGCCCCACGTCACCAGTCCGTGCCGGGCGAGCACGACGCCGCGCGCGCCGGCGAGGTCGGCGACCTGCTTCGAGAGGGCGAACCCGGGGCGCAGGTAGAGGACGACGGCGACGTCCGGGCCGAGCGCCTCCCGGACCCGGGCTTCGGGGTGCGGCGTGTTCGTCAGGGCGCAGATCGCGTCGGCGTGGGTGTGGTCGACGTGCTTGGCGGGCAGGAAGGCGTGCAGCAGCGTCTCGATCGAGGGTCGTCGCGACCCCGGCTCGACCATGCAGTGGGCGAGGTGGGCGACCATCGCCTCGTCGCTCATCGTCGCTCGCTCGCGCAGCGGCAGCAAGTCGTCAAGGTAGAGGCCGGGGAAGCCGTCCGGCCCGATCGTCCGCAGGTCGGTGCCGCTCCCCTTGATCCGCAGCACGTCGCGCTCGCGGCCGAGGTGGTCGGTCTCCCGCGTCTTGGTCGAGGTGTTGCCGCCGCCGTGGACGACCAGCGTCGGGTCCGCGCCGATCAGGCGCGAGCGGGCGACGAGGCGCTCGAGGTCGGTCGCGCCGGGCACGCGGGCGACGGTGCCGGGCTGCTGCTCAGGGGGTGTCATGCGCGGTGTCGCTGCCTCCGTGGGCGAAGGTGGGGTCCGGGCGGCTCACGCCCCGGCCCCCTTCCAAAGATGGGGGGCCAGCCCGGCGTCGGCCGCTGCCAGCAGATGGTCGTTCAGCCCGCGCCAGCGGGCGTAGGCCTCGTCGTACGTCGCGTGCGTCGCCGGGTCGGGCTCGAACCGGCCGGGTTCCCGGGCGGTCGCCGCCGCCGCCTCGCGAAGGCCCGGGAACGCCCCGGCCCCGACCAGCGCGCAGAGCGCCGCGCCGAAGCAGGTCGCCTCCCGCACCGGCGGCGTCTCGACTGTCACGCCGAGCACGTCGGCCAGCACCTGCGGCCAGAGGGTGCCGCGGGCCGGGCCGCCGACGAACCGGATGCCGTCCGGGGCCGCCCCGCAGACCCCGGCCAGGATCTCGTAGTGGCCGCGGGCGACGTAGGCCGCCTGTTCCTGCGCCGCGCGGAAGATCGCGCCGAGCCCGACCGCCTCCGGCCGCAGGATGTCGAGCCCGACCAGCGACGGCGGCGGGTGCCGCCACGCCTTGTCGTCCATCACGTTGGAGGCGAGGAAGACGAGCCCCTCCGAGCCGGCCGGCACCGCCGCCGCCATCGACTCCAGCAGCGCGTACCCCTCGGCCGCGCCGATCGACGGGTTGGCGGCGCGCAGCAACCCGTCCCGCACCCATCGCGTCGTCATCCCGTGCAGGAAGCCGATCCCCTCGATCATCCACGTGCCGGGGAGGACGTGGCAGAGGGTCCGCAGCCGGAACTCGGGGTCGATCACCGGCGTGTCGGTGATCGCCGCGCTCTGCCAGAAGGTGCCGCCCACCGTCGCGAACCGCAGGCCGTCGGTCAGCCCCGCCGCCAGCAGCGCGAGCTGGGTGTCGGCCCCGCCGGCGACGACCGGGGTGCCGGGGCGGAGGCCGGTGGCCGCCGCCGCCGCGGGCGTCACCGCACCGACCACCGTTCCCGACTCGGAGACCGGCGGCAGGATGTCGGCGAGGCCGACCTCCGCCCGCGACTCGGGCGACCAGGCGCGCCGGGCGAGGTCGAACAGGTTCGAGGAGGAGCCGAGCGACGGGTCGGTGGCGTAGACCCCGCTCAGGCGGGCCACCACCCAGTCGCCCAGCATCGTCAGGTGCCGGGCCCGGGCGAGGGTGGCCGGCTGGTGCCGGGCCAGCCAGCGCAGGCGGGCCGGGGCGGTGATCGAGGTCCAGTCCCCGCCGCGCCGGTACTGCCGCTCGGCCAGGCCCTCGGCGATCATCTCGACCGCCTCCGCCCCGGCCCGGGCGTCGATGTTCGGGCAGGCCCAGAGTTCGCGCCCGTCGGCGTCCCAGAGGACCATCCCCTCGCGCATGCTCGCCGCGGCCACCGCCGCGATCGCCTCCGGCGGCACCGCCGCCGCAGCCAGCGCCTCGCGCACGCTGGCCGCGACCTGCGCCCAGCCGTCGGCGGTGTCGAAGTCGAAGCCGCCCGGCGCGTCCGGCACCGGGTGGTAGGTCCACTCCCGCTGGGCGATGCCGTGCAGCGTCCCGGCGGCATCGAAGACGAGGGCCCGGCACGACCCGGAGCCGACGTCGACCGTCAGCACCGCCGGCGGGACGAGCGGCGCGCTCATGCCGGCACCTCCCGACTCGCCGCCGCGAGGTCGCGGGCGTTCAGGCTGCCGGCGGTCGAGCCGTCGGCGAGGAAGGCGGCCACCTTGCGGCCGACCACCTCCGCCCCGCGCTCGGCCGCCCCCTTGGTCGCCCCGGCGATGTGCGGGGTGAGCAGGACATGCTCCATCCCGAGCAGCGGGTCGTCCGCCTGCAGCGGCTCCGGGTGGAAGACGTCGACGACCGCCCCGGCGAACGCCCGCCGGGCGAGTGCCTCGCGCAGGGCCGCGCCGTCGACCAGCTCGGCCCGGGCGGCGTTGACGAAGATCGCGTCGGGCGAGAGGAGGCCGATCTCGCGCGCGCCGACCATGCCGCGCGTCTCCTCGGTCAGGCGGGCGGCCAGCACGACGACGTCGGAGTCGGCGAGCAGGGCGTCGAGCGGGGCCCGCTCGGCCCCGGCCGCCGCCAGCACTGCGTCGTCGACGTAGGGGTCGTGGACCAGCAGGCGCATCCCGAAGCCGCGGGCGATCGGCGAGAACGCCTGCCCGACCAGCCCGAAGCCGACGAGGCCGCAGGTCCGGCCGGCGAACTCCGGCCCGACGAGGTCGTAGGTGTAGAGGTCGAGCCGCCAGAGCCGCTCGGCGATCGCGGCCCGGCCGGCGGCGATCCCCCGCGCCAGGCTGAGCACCGCCCCCATCACGTACTCGGCGACCGCCTGCGCGTTCCGGCCCGGGCAGTGGAAGACCGGCACGCCCCGCGCGTTCAGGCTCGCCATGTTCAGGTTGACCGCGCCGCCGCGGGCGCAGCCGACCACCCGCAGCCGCCCGGCCGCGGCCACCGCCGCCGCCGAGACCGGCGCGAGGTGGACGACGAGCGCGTCGACCTCGGCGAGGTGGGGGACGAGCAGGTCGACTGGCCCGCTGTACTCCCGGATCGTCGGGTCGGCCGCGAGGTCCGCCGCCGCCCG
>JBDHWC010000251.1:0-3917 GCA_039809985.1 Thermomicrobiales bacterium
CCGCTGCCCAACGGACACCCCCTCCCTCGTCGAGCGACGACGGGAGGGGCAGCTGCTGGCCCGGAAGCAGGACGAGCCGTGCCCGGAGCCACCGGGTGGCCGCGACGCCGTTGCTTCCCGATGGGAGCCCCCGGATTCGGCCGACCCGCTCCGGCGCGACGCCTGCTACACTGCGCGACGCTGGAGTTGTTACTCAGGCGTCTCCGGGGGAAACGGGAGGGTGCCACGATGCCGAGACCACGCAACGCGGCCCGGATGGGCGAGGTGGCCGACACGACCTGCGACGAGGGGATCGTCCACGTCGCGGAGGTGCGCGCCGCCCGGGACCGGCTCCCCTCGGCCGCCCAGCTGGAGCGGCTGGTCCCCTTCTTCGCCGCGCTCGGCGACCCGGCCCGGCTGCGGATCGCCGCCGCGCTGGAGGGGGGCGAGCTCTGCGTCTGCGACTTGGCGGCGGTGGTCGGGCTGAGCGAGTCGGCGACCTCGCACCAGCTCCGCTGGCTGCGCTCGCTCGGCGTCGTCCGGCCCCGGCGGGAGGGGCGGCGCGTCTACTACGCGCTCGACGACCCGCACGTGGAGCAGCTCCTCGCGCTCGGGCTGGCCCACGTCGCCCACGCCGCCGAGGACGTGCGGTGACGGCGACCGTCCCCGCGGCGGGGCGGTGCGCCGTGGCCCCGGACGACCCCTTCGTCCGGATGGAACTGCCGGTCGTGCTGCCGGACGCGCCCGACGCCCACGACGGCTGCGTGGCGCGGCTGACGGCCCTCCTCGTCGGGCGGCGCGGCATCCGCGAGGCGCACCTCGACGGGTCGGACGGCACCGCCCGGCTCTGCGTCCACTACGACCCGGACCTCCTCTCGGCGGCGCGGGTGGAGGGACTGGTCCGGGCGGCGGGGGTCGACCTCACCGGCGCGTGGGGGCACGCGCTGCTGCGGCTGCGGGCGATCGACGGCGAGGACGCCGCCCGCGGCATCGAGGGGGCGCTGCTGGCCCGCGACGGCGTCAGCGCGGCCGCGGTCTCGCTGCCGGCCCAGCAGGCCCGGGTCGAGTACGAGCGGGCGAAGGTGTCGGAGGCGGACCTCCTCGCGCTGATCGACCGGCTCGGCTACGCGGCCTCCCCCGCCCCGGCGGCGGCGCTCCCCGCCGCGGCCGGCCACGACCACGACCACGGCCTCGCCGAGGGGAACTGGCTGGCACGCAACCCGGAACTGGCCCGCAGCCTGGCCTCCGGTGCGCTGCTGCTGGCGGCGGTGCTGGCCGAGCGGAGCGGCGCGGTGCCGCAGGCGGCGGTGCTGGCGCTCTTCGCCGGGGCCTACGCCCTCGGGGCGTGGGACCTGCTGCGGCACGGGCTGGGGGAGATCGCCGCCGGCTCGTTCTCGTTCGACATCGACCTGCTGATGCTGGTCGCGGCGGCGGGGGCGGCGGCGATCGGGGCCTACGCCGAGGGCGCCTTCCTCCTCTTCCTCTTCTCGCTGGCGCACGCGCTCGAGCACTACGCGATGGGCCGCGCCCGGCACGCGATCACCGCCCTCGCCGACCTCGCGCCGCCGACGGCCCGGGTGGTCGCCGACGGGCGGGAGGCCGAGGTCCCGGTCGGCGAGGTGCGCGTCGGCCAGGTCGTGCTGGTGCTGCCGGGGGAGCGGGTGCCGACCGACGGCACGGTGCGCTCCGGCGCGTCCTCGGTGAACCAGGCCCCGATCACCGGCGAGAGCGTGCCGGTCGAGAAGGGGCCGGGGGCGGAGGTCTACGCCGGCACGGTCAACGGCGAGGGCGCGCTGGAGGTGGTCACCACCCGCGCCGCCGGCGACCGCACGCTCGACCGGGTGGTGCGGCTGGTCGAGGAGGCGCAGACGCAGAAGGCCCCGACCCAGCGCTTCACCGACCGCTTCGCCCGGGTCTACGTGCCGGTCGTGCTGGTCGCGGTCGCGGCCCTGATCGTCGCGCCGCCGCTGCTCGGGCTGCTGGCGTGGCGGGAGAGCTTCTACCGGGGGATGACGATGCTGGTCGCGGCGTCGCCCTGCGCCCTCGCCCTCGGCACGCCGGCCGCCGTGCTGGCGGGGATCGCGCAGGCGGCCCGCCGCGGCGTCCTGATCAAGGGGGGCGAGTACCTTGAGGCGCTCGGCACCCTGCGGGCGCTGGCGCTCGACAAGACCGGCACCCTGACCAACGGGCGGCCGGAGGTGACGGAGCTCGCCCCCCTGCCGGGAGTCTCCGCCGACGAGCTGCTGGGCGTGGCGGCGGCGGTCGAGCGGCGCTCGCAGCACCCGCTGGCGCGGGCGGTGGTCCGCCGGGCGGAGGCGGCCTCGCTGCCGTTGCCGGAGGCGGGCGACCTGCAGAGCGTCACGTCGCGCGGCGTGCGCTCGACGGTCGGCGGCGAGCCGGTCGAGATCGGCAGCCTCCGTCTCTGGCAGGACGACGGGGTGGCGGTCGACCCGGCGGTGCGGGCCGCGGTCGAGCGGCTGCAGGCGGACGGCCAGAGCGCGATGGCGGTGCGCTCGGGCGGCCGCTGGCTCGGCGCGATCGGCCTCGCCGACCAGCCGCGGCTGGCGGCCCGGGCGACGATCGCCGAACTGCACGCGCTCGGCGTGCGGCCGGTGGTGATGCTCACCGGCGACCACCGGCTGGTGGGCGAGGCGGTCGGCCGCGCGGTCGGCGCGGACGCGGTGATGGCCGACCTCCTGCCCGAGGACAAGGTGGGCGCGATCGAGGCGCTCGTGCGCGAGCACGGGCAGGTCGGGATGGTCGGCGACGGCGTCAACGACGCCCCGGCCCTCGCCCGGGCGACGGTCGGGATCGCGATGGGCGGCGCGGGCACGGCGGCTGCGCTGGAGACCGCGGACGTGGCGCTGATGGCCGACGACCTCGGGATGCTGCCGTTCGCGGTCGGGCTGTCGCGGCGGGCGCGGGGGGTGATCCGGCAGAATGTCGGCATCGCCCTGGCCGTGATCGCGCTGCTGATCGTGGCGAGCCTGACTGGGCTGATCGGGATCGGGGTGGCGGTCCTGCTGCACGAGGGGAGCACGCTGGCGGTGATCGCCAACGCGCTGCGCCTGCTGACGTACGAGCGGCGCTGAGCCGCGGGGAGCACATCGTGATGGCGACGGAAACCGGGAAGCGCGGCATGCAGGGCGACGACCGCCGCCAGTTGCTGACGTTCCTGCTGATCTCGCTCCTGTTCGTGGTAATGGGCGTGCTGATGGGCGCGTTCAACATCGGCAGCTACGGGAACCGCTCCCGCGGCACGGACGCGCCCCCGGCCGCGACGGTGGCCGCCCCCTGAGCCGGGGCGGCGGCTCAGAACCTCAGAACGAGCCGAGCAGCCGGACCCGCGGGGCGACGGCGAAGTTGAGCTGGACGAGGAAGATGAAGCCGACGCTGAGCAGCGGGCTGGCGAGGCAGAGCAGCGCCCCGACCGCGTAGAGCGCCTGGGCGTACGCGATCCGGCGGCCGAGCGGGGCGGCCACCGCCTGCGGGTCGTCGCCGAGCAGGTCGTTGCGGACGGCGTGGCGCAGCCCGAGCCCGAGCGTCAGCCCGAGCAGGGCGAGGACGACCCAGTAGAGGCCGATCGCGGTCCGCAGGCCCATGTGGCCGGCGAGGACACTGGTGGCGAACGGCATCAGGGAGACGATCGAGAGGAAGAAGATCTGCAGCCACGACATCGTCCGGTCGCTCCGCTCGAGCCGGGCGAGCAGGGCCTGCTGGCCCATCCAGAAGATGCCGAGGGTGAGGAAGCCGAGGAAGTAGGCGGCGAAGGCGGGGGCGGTCTCCCGCAGGGCCTGCTGCAGCCCCGCCTCGCTGACGATCGCCTCCGACGCCGGCAGGTGCAACTCCAGCACCAGCAGGGTCATGGCGATGGCGAAGACGCCGTCGCTCAGCGCGTTGAGGCGCTCGACGCTGCGGCCGGCGACTTGGTTGTAGAC
>JBDHWC010000252.1:0-3911 GCA_039809985.1 Thermomicrobiales bacterium
GACGACGCCCGTCTGCTCGTTCTCGGCGTGGACGAACTCGCCGTGGCCGATGTAGATGCCGACGTGCGAGAGCCCCGGCTCGATCGTGTTCTGGAAGAAGACGAGGTCGCCGGGCTGCAACTGGTCGCGATCGAGCTTGGTGCCCATGTCCCACTGGACGACCATGTCGTGGGTCAGGTTCAGCCCGAGCGCCTGCCGCACGACGAACATCGTGAAGCCGGAGCAGTCGAAGGCGTCCGGGCCCTCCGCGGCGTGGACGTAGGGGTAGCCGACGTACTGCATCGCGACGTCGACGATCGCCTTGCCGGGGTTGGCGTCCGCTGCCGGCGTCTGGTCGCCAGTGGCCGCGGTTGGGGTGGCGTCGCTGGTGGGTGCGGCGGCGGCGGGGGTGGCGGCGGTGGCGTCGTCGGCCGGGGGCCACCACGAGATGGACGAGGCGCGCAGGTAGCCGGTCTGGCCGTTGCAGGCGACGGGCTGCCAGTCGCCGACGGTCTTGCCGACGACGTCGACCTCGGTGCCCTCGGGGAAGACGGCGACGGTGGGGGAGGCCACGTCCATGCTGGCGTGGCAGGCCGCGCCTTCGGAGCCGACGATCCAGACGGTGCCGATCACGTTCGAGGCGTCCGATGTTGGGGCCGGGGCGTCAGCCGGTGGGGTGGGGGCGGGGTCCGGCGCGGGAGTCGGCGGCGCATCGGTGGATGGGTCCGGGGCCGCGGGCGTCGGCTCGGCGGTTGCGTCGGCCGTCTCCGCTGGCGGGTCGCCGGCCGGTGCCGGGTCGCCGGCCGAGGGTGCGTCAGCCGGTGCCTCCGCGCTCGCGGGGTCGGGTTCGGTCGCAGGCGCGGTCTCGGTCGGCGGCGGCGCTTGGTCCGGCGCGGGCAGGCTCGCCGCGTCGGCCGGGGCGGCCTCGGTCGGGGCCTCCGTCGCTGCCGGCGGGTCGGCCGGGGCCGGCTCCTTCGCCGCCGGGCTCGGGGCCTCGTCGCCGGTCGGCTCGGCCGGTTCCGGGTTGCCGTTGTCGGTCTGGTCGGCCGAGTCTGGTTGGGAGTCGCCCTTCGACTTCTTGCGCTTGCCCGAGGTGTCGCCTCCCGAGTCGCCGGCTGGCTCCGGCGTGCCGTCGTGGGCGAGCAACGGGGGATGGCTTGCCGCCGACGGCTCGAACGGGCCGAGCGTGGCCGCGCCCGCCGGGCGCGAGGGGCCGCCGGCAACGGTCACGAGGACGACCGTCGCCAAGGCCAGCACGCCACGGCTTCGCCGGATGATGGTCACGATCCGTCCCCTCCCTCCGCCCGGGCCTTCCCAGCCGCACCGTGCGGCGCATCCCGTCGGTTCCGCCGCGCCGACGACGCCGCGAAGGACGGATGCGTGCCTCGACCCTAGCAACGTTTGGTGAGGGAGTCAAGTCTCGCTAGTGACTTGAGTAATTGACACGATGTCAATATCCCGATGAAATAGCCGCTGTTACGACCTAATGGGCTTATGGAATAGCACCACGAACCGGGACGTTTGGGAGGGGTCGGGCCGGGGGGCGCGTCGCGCTCCCCGGCCCGGCGCAGGGTGGTCTCGCCATGCTCCCGGGCGATGCTAGCCGCCGCCGTTGCGGGGCGGCCAGTCGAACGGACCGCCGCCGTACTCCCGCCAGTAGTTCCAAGCCGCGCCGCGGTTGCGGCGCGAGGAGTCGTCGTCGATGCCCGAATCGCCGCCGGGCGATGGTTTGGCGGCCTCGGGGAGCCCAACGACAACGGCCGGCACCGCCGGCAGGCCGGCCATGAAGGAGTCGCCGCTGCCCAAGGCCCCCAGCGCCCCCGAGAATCAGGACCCCCATCGCCATCGCCGCCACCTCCGCGCCCCGTCGCCGATGCGTGCCGTTCACCGCATGAGGCGATTGGCGGTGGCGCAGGGTTCCCTCGGGCGGGAGAGCGTCGCCAGTCGGGCGTCGGGAGCGAGGCTACCCCTCGGTGGTCAGCACCCGCTCGAGGAAGTGGCGGGTGCGCTCGTGCTCGGGGTGGTCGAAGAGCTGGTCGGGGGGGCCGATCTCGACGATGCTGCCGGCGTCGAGGAAGGCGATCCGGTCGGAGATCTGGCGGGCGAAGGCCATCTGGTGGGTCGCCAGCATCATCGTCATCCCGTCGCGCCGCAGGTCGCGGATGATCTCCAGCACTTCGCCGACCATCTCCGGGTCGAGGGCGGAGGTCACCTCGTCGAGCAGGACCAGCTCGGGGTTGAGGGCGAGGGCGCGGACGATCGCCACCCGTTGCTGCTGGCCGCCGGAGAGGCGGTCGGGGTATTCGGTCGCCTTCTCCTCCAGCCCGAAGCGGGCCAGCAGGGCGAGGGCGGTCTCGTTCGCCTCAGCCTTCCTCTGGCCGAGCACCTTGCGCGGGGCGAGGGTGATGTTGTCCAGTACCGACATGTGCGGGAAGAGGTTGAACTGCTGGAAGACGAGGCCGACCCGCTGCCGGACCCGGTCGGCGTTCGGCAGGTCGGCCCCGATCGGCTCGCCGTTCAGCCGGATGGTGCCGGCCTGGATCTCCTCCAGCAGGTTGACGCACTTGAGCAGGGTCGACTTGCCGCAGCCCGACGCGCCGATCAGGCTGACCACCTCGTGCTGGCGCACCGTCAGGTTGATGTTGCGCAGCACGAGGTGCTGGCCGTAGGCCTTGTAGAGGCCCTCGACTTGGAGGAGGGGGCCGCCGGTGCCGTTCGCGCTCACACCGCGCCGCCGATCGTGCGGCGGCCCGACTCGCGCGCCATCAGCCAGTCGGTGAAGCGGGCCAGCGGGATGGTGAAGAGGATGAAGATCAGCCCGGCGGCGAGGTAGCTGGTGAAGTTGAAGTTGAGGCTGGCGTAGATCTGGGCCTGCCGGGTCGCCTCGAGCGGGCCGAGGACCGAGATCAGGGCGGTCTCCTTCTGGAGGGCGACGAAGCCGCTCAGCGTCGGCGGGATCACCCGCTGGATCGCCTGCGGCAGGACGACGTAGCGCATCGCCTGCGAGCCGGAGAGGCCGAGCGATCGGGCGGCGGCGCGCTGGCTGCCGTGGACCGACTCGATCCCGGCCCGGAAGACCTCGGCCTGGTAGGCGGCGGAGGTCAGGATCACGGCGACGGAGCCCCAGAAGAGCGCGGTGTTCGGGACGCCGGGGAGCTGCAGCGCCGGCACGCCGAAGCCGAGCGTCAGCACGACCAGCAGGGAGGGCGCGCCGCGGAAGATGTCGATGAAGCCGACCGCCGCCGCCCGGACCGGGAAGAGGACCGGGTTCCGGCTGCTGCGGACGATGGCCAGCAGGAGCGCGGCGACGAGGATGATCGGCTCGGCGATCATGAAGATCTTGAAGTTGAGCTTGAACCCGTCGATCACCTTGGGCAGGGAGGCTTGGAAGTCGGGCCAGCTGAAGAACGACGCCTGCATCGCCTCCCAGCCCGACGACCGTCCGACCACCGTCGTCAGGAGCGCGATCGCGACGACCGTGCTGACGACCGCGATCAGCGCCGAGCGGCGAACGTCGGGGCGGGTCCACGCCGGGCGCGGCGCGAGCAGCCGGGCGATCTCCGCCTCGGTCAGCTCGCGGGGCGTGGCGGTCAGTCCGGTCATCGGCACTCCGTGGCGGGGCCGCCGGGCACGGCGAGCGGCCCGGCCGGCGGTTCGGGTCGGTCGGGGTCCGGCGGCGGGCGCCGGGCACCGGGGGCGCGTGCCGGGATGGTACCGGATGCGACGGCGGCGCACGACCCGCTTCCCGCTTGATCGGGGTGTCACGAAGTCGGTAGGCTTCCCGGCGGCGCGGGCCCGGTGCTTCGGGACGCGCCTCGGGCGCGGGGCCATCCCGTGCCGCCGCCAGCCGGAAGGAGCCGAGCCCATGTCGAACCGGAACCGTCGCCAGTTGCTGCAGTTTGCCGCCGCGCTTGCCGCGGCGGCCGCGCTCG
>JBDHWC010000253.1:0-3908 GCA_039809985.1 Thermomicrobiales bacterium
TCCCCGCCGCCCCCCGCCGCCAGAGCGCGACCAGCGCCAGCGGCAGCAGCGGCACCGCCGCCCGCTCGACCAGCGCCGCCGCCGCCAGCAGCGGCAGCACCAGCGGGTCGCGCCGCCGCCGCCACGCCAGGACCGCCAGCAGCACCGGCAGCATCATCACCACGTCGTTGTGCGCGTTGCCGACCCCCTCCCAGAGGACCAGCGGGTTCCAGAGCCAGAGCAGCGCGCCCCGCGCCCGGTCCCCCGGCCGCGCCGCCTCGGCCGCCGCGGCCGCCGCCCACGCGCAACCGAGCGTCGCCGCCAGCGCCACCGCCTTTCCGAGCGCCAGCGCCAGCCCGAACCTGTCCCCCGCCAGCGCGGTCGCCGGTGCGGCGACCAGCGTCCAGAGCGGCCCGTAGGGGGAGACGTTGTCCGCCCACTCGGCCGAGGCGAGGCGCATCAGGTCGTCGCCCGGGAAGGCGTTCGGCGGCACCGCCAGCGGGTTCGCCCCGTGCGCCGTGAACTCCCGCGAACGGACCGTCGCGATGAACAGGTCGATCGCCGTCGCCGGGTACATGAACGCGAACGCCAGCGCCGCCAGCGCCCCGACCGTCAGCACGATCGGCACCGCCCGCCGCGCCGGCACCCGCCGGCTCAGCCGTGCACCCCAGACGCAGCCGGCGAACATCGCCGCGACCCCGCCGACGTACCCGGCGAACTCGGCCCGCCCGTAGTCGGCCATCTTCCCGATGTCGGTCAGGACCCCGGTCCGCCCGGCCAGCGGGTAGCGGGCGGCGAAGAGGACCGCCGGCACCAGCACCAGCGCCCCCGCCAGCCACAGGCGGACCGTGTCGCCGCCCGCCGTCCCCGTCGGCTCGTCCACCCGCCCCGCCCGTCCCGCCGTCGCGACCCCTGCCGCCCTCATCCACGCCCGACCCCCGCCTCCCGTTTCCCCCGCCGCCGCCGATCGGCCCGAGCCACCCGACGAGCGGACGCGTCTGCCGGAAATCGCCCGTGCCCCGACGATCCGGAGGGGACGGGGCCCCGAATTCGCCACCGGTCGACGGGTCCCCCCTCCCGCCACCCGACCAGCTGGCGTTCCGGTTGGGAGGCGGACCACACCTTGTCAGATTCGGGGATCTGGGGAAGTCTCGACTCGGCTCCGGGCCCGCGGCTTCCCCGCTCCCGCCCCCCAACGAGTGGCAGTGCCCGCCGGGAAGCGGCCACGCGGCGGCCATCCGGGGGTGCGGGGGGGCAAACCCTCTCCGATCAACATGCTCCCCCTGTCAGGCGGCGGCGGGAGAGGGGGAGAAACAAGCCCAGGGGAGGGCCAAGCCCTCCCCCCGAACCCCCGGGTTGCCGCTGCGCGGCGGCTTTTCGGTCGCTTTCCAACGGCTATGTACCCCTGTCAACCGCCGCCGCGGGAGAGGGGGCTGGGGGCTCACCACATGACACTTTGGGAAACCGACGGCCCGCCGGAACCCCGCGCGGGCGTCGGGCGGCCCCGCCGAGCCGGACGGAGGGCGGTCGGGAGGAATCACCGGCCGCCGCCGTCGGCCAGAGCGGCCCGCTCTAGCCCCGGTGACGGGGGCATCCATCTTCGGGCAGGCAAACGGTCATGTTGTGAGGGGCTGGGGGTGTGAGGGTGATCCCGGCGGGCCCGGCCGCGAGGCGCGAAAACCGCTTTCGACTCAGACATCCCCCCTTGTCATGCCATGACGCGAACGAACGCCCTCTTCACGCACGGGGAGACCGCAGCGCCGCCTCGTCGTCCTGCCGTTCGATGGGCAAGGGTCGCCCGCGTGTCTCGGCACCTCCCGCTCGAACGGAAGCCGCCACTAATGGGACGCCACTCCTCGCGATTGGTGCCACCCATGGCGTGGGGGTCAGGGCGATCCCGGCGGGCCCGGTCGCGCGGACCCCGCGCCGCTCTCGCCCGGGCGACTCCGTGTCAGACCGGGCAGCGGGACAGGGGAGGAGGGGACGTCATCGCCCGCTTGTCCCGGCCCGCCGTCGTCGAGCCGCTGTCTGGCCAGTCGTCCGTCGCACCCGCCCCGGCCGCCCCGCGTGCTACGCTCGTCCGGACACCGCCGCCACGGGACGTCCGCGACGGCAGCGCCGGGTCCCCGGGGGCCCGGCATCGGAGGCGTGCCCCCATGGACATCGGCTGGCAGGAACTGTTGCTCGTGCTCGGCGTCGCGCTCGTCGCCTTCGGCTTCGGCTCCGGTCGCGTGCCGCAGATCGCCAAGGCGCTCGGCCAAGGCGTCGCCGGCTTCCGGCGCGAGGTCGCCGAATCGACTCCCGTCCGCCCGGTCGCCACCCGCGCCGACGAGGTCTAGGGTCTGGTCACCGCCCGGCCGCGCCGTCGGCCGCTCGCTTCGAGGTCTGTCATCATGTCGACCACCGAACTCGCCCCGCCCCACACTGGCGACTCGTTCCGCGAGGCCGCCCCGGACGCCTACCGCGCGATGATCGCGCTCGGCGACTCGGTCGACCACGCCACGCTGGAGGAGTCGACCACCGAGCTGGTCAAGATCCGGGTCTCCCAGATCAACGGCTGCGCCTTCTGCCTCCAGCTCCACCTCAACATCGCCCGCCGCATCGGCGTCCCCGAGTCCAAGCTCGGCCTCGTCGCCGTCTGGCCCGAGACCGTCGACGTCTTCACCCCGCGCGAGACGGCCGCCCTCGCCTGGGCCGAGCAGCTCGCCCGGATGCCCGTCGCCAGCGTGCCGGAGACGGCGTGGCCCGCCCTCCGCGCCCACTTCACGGAGCACGAGGCCACCCATCTCACCGTCGCCATCGCGAACATCAACGCCTGGAACCGGATCGCCGGCGCCCTCCGCTTCCCGCCGCCGATCCCGCGGCACGAGTGAGCCGCGAGCCGCGACCGGTCCGCCGCCGCGAGGCACTCGCGCCCCTCGAGATCGTCCCCGACCGGGACGGGTGAGATGCCGCGGCCGGACGAGGCCGGCGGCAACGGTCGCTACGGGGCCAGCCGCTCCACCGTCCACGGCCCGTCCGGCGTCTCCCGCCGGTAGCGCAGCCGGTCGTGCATCCGGCTCGGCCGCCCCTGCCAGAACTCGACCCGGCTCGGGGTCACCCGGTAGCCGCCCCAGCCGTCCGGCAGGGGCACCTCGCCATCGGCGTGCGCCTCCAGCTGGCGGGCGAACTCCGCCTCCAGCTCCTCCCGGCTCGCCACCGGCCGGCTCTGCGGCGACAGCCCCGCCGCCACCCGGCTGCCGATCGGGCGGCTGTCGAAGTAGGCCCGCGACTCCTCGCGCGAGACCCGCTCGACCGTGCCGACGACCCGCACCTGCCGCTCCATCCCCGGCCAGAAGAAGGTCAGCGCCGCCTGCGGGTTCTCGGCCAGCTCGGTTCCCTTCTGGCTCTCGTAGTTCGTGTAGAAGACGAACCCCCGCCCGTCGACCCCTTTCAGCAGCACCACCCGGGCCGAGGGCGTCCCGTCCTTGGTCGCCGTCGCCACCGTCATCGCGCTCGGCTCCGGCACCCCGGCGTCCTCGGCCGCCGCGAACCACGCCGCGAACTGCGCGAACGGGTCCGGGGCGAGGTCCGCCTCGTTCAGCCCGGCCAGCCGGTACTCCTTCCGCAGATCGGCGATGTGCGACACCATCGGTGCTCCTCCCCCGTGCGGGGCTCGACCCCGCGTCGTCTCGCCCCGAGTCTAGCGCGACCGCCCGCGCCCGATCGGCCCCCTCGGCCCCTCGGTCCGGGGCGGGGCTGCGCCGCCCCATTTGGCTCAGGCGAAGAGGTACGCCAGCGCGACCGCGAACCCCGGCAGCACCTCGCCCCCCTCGAGCACGTTGTCCCCGCGGAGCACCTGCGGCTCCCGGCCCGGCAGGTGGACCGAGACCGTCCGCCGTCCCGGGTCGACCACCCAGACCAAGGCCACCCCCGCCCCGAGGTAGATG
>JBDHWC010000254.1:0-3882 GCA_039809985.1 Thermomicrobiales bacterium
GGCTCCGCGCCGCCGGCACACCCCGCGCCACCCGGGCCAGCCGTCGCCGGTGGTCGCCCGCTCGGACCGCGCGACTCGGTGGCCGCGGCGGGACCGTTCGCGGTTTCGGGTACGCTGCCGCGCGATCGGCGGGACTGGGCGGGAGACGGGATGGACTTCGGCTGGGGGTCGGCGGTGCTCGGCGGCGAGTACCAGGTGCCGGTGACGCTCGACTACGGGGCGACGGCGATCTGGGCGCTCTCCGGGGCGCTGCTGGCGACCCGCTCCGGCTGCGACCCGACCGGGGTGGCGGCGATCGCGCTCGTCTCGGCGACCGGCGGCGGCCTGCTGCGCGACGGCATCTTCCTGCACCAAGGACCGCCGCTGCTGCTGCGGAACCCGGTCTACATCGAGATCGTGGCGCTGGCGACGCTGCTGGTGCTGCTGGCGGGCCGGCGGGCGATGGTGCTGCACCGGCTGCCGCACGTGGTCGACCTGACCGACACGGTCGGCACGGCGGCGTTCGCGCTGTTCGGGATGCAACTGACGCTGCAGGCCGGGCTGGGTCCGGCGGCGGGGCTGCTGGTCGGCGTGGTGAACGGCTTCGGCGGCGGCCTGCTGCGCGACCTGCTGCTCGGCAAGCCGCCGGCGCTGCTGCGGCCGGGGCCGCCGCAGGCGGTCACCGTCCTCGTCGGCTGCGTCGCCTACCTGCTCCTGACGCTCGGCCTGCAGGTGCCGGGGGCGCTGGCGGGGGTGGTCTGCGTCGCCGGCGTCCTCGCCGCCCGGCTGGTGCAGGAGCGGCTGCGCTCGACGACCCGGGCGGTGCCGCCGGTCGAGCCCTGACGGGACCGCGGCGGCGCGGGACGGCGCCGGCGGTGTCGGGGCAGCGGCCACGCTATGATCCCGGCAGGCACCGGTGACGGGGGAACGAGACGGATGCTCAGGCTCGCAGGGGAACTTCTGCCGCTCGGGCTGGGGGTGGCGCTCAACCCGGTCGCCGTCGCCACCGTGCTGCTGATCATCGGCGGGCCCGACCAGCGGCGCAACGGCAGCGCGTTCATCCTCGGCTGGGTCCTCGGCCTGACGCTGCTGCTGGTCCCCGTCGGGCTGGCGCTGGCGACCGGCTGGCACCGCGGGCAGGCGACGCACGGGGAGCTGCTGCACCGGGCCTGGCAGGTGGCCGGGGCCGGCATGGTGGTCGGCGGCCTGGTGGCACTCTGGCCGCGCCGTCGGCCCGAGGCGTCCGAGCCGCCGCGCTGGGCGCGGCGGCTGCACGGCGCGGGGACCGGCGGGGCGGCGGCGCTCGGGGCGGGCCTGGCGATGTTCAGCCTGCGCAACGTGCTGCTCGTCACCGGGTTCGCCCTGCTCGTGGCCCGCAGCGACCTGTCGCTCGTCGGCAGCCTGCTCGCCTACGCGTGCTTCGTCGCGCTGGCGACCGCCAGCCTGCTGGTGCCGGTGCTGATGAAGGCGTTCGGCGACCCCACGGCGCAGCGCTGGCTGGCGGCGTGGCAGGGGTGGCTGGCGCGCTACGGCACGCAGCTGGCCGGGCTGGTGATCGCCGTCACGGGGGCAAGGCTGCTCGCCGGCCGGTAGGCGGCCGGGGGCGGCGGGGTTCGGGAGCGAGGAGGGGCAACGGCATGGACGCGGCAAAGAACCGGCTGGCGGTGGCGGAGTCGTCGCCGTGGTGGGTGACGTTGGCCGAGGGGGTTGTGCTGGCCCTGATGGGGCTCTTCGTGCTCGCCAGCCCCGGGGGCGCGGGCGGCATCCTGCTGCAGGTGATCGCGCTGGTTCTGCTGGTCCAGAGCGTGCTGCAGGTCATCGGCAGCTTGCGCGGGTCGGCGAGCCGGGACGAGCAGTGGAGCCTGCTGCAGGCCGGGGTCGGGGCGACGATCGGGGCGCTGGTGGTGATCGACGGCTGGTTCCGCGACTACCTGACGATCGACGCGGCGCGCGGCATCCTCGGCATCGGGCTGCTCGCGTTCGCGGTCCTCGGCCTGCTGCGCGCCTTCCTCGGCGGCGATCGGCCCGAGGGGTGGGTGCCGCCGGTGGTCAACGCGGCGTTGCTGGCGGTGCTCGCCCTCCTCCTGCTGACGACGCAGGGCGAGGCCGGGCTCGACCGGCTCCGCCTGATCGGGGCGATCGCGCTGATCGGCGGCGTGGTCGTCGCCTTCCTCGCCTGGCGGCGGCGGGAGGCGTCGGCCTGAACGCCCCGAAGCGCGGTCGGGAGGTCGGGGCCGCCGCCGTCCGCCGGCAGCTGGCCGCGCTGCAACGGGCGCTGGCCGAGCGGCTGCAGCCCGAGCCGACGGCGTGGTCGGCCGACGGGCGCGGCTTCGTCTTCCGCGCGTCGCTGGCGGAGCCGCTGGCGGTCGGCGGCTACGTGCTGCTGCGCCCGGCGGGCGGGGCCGAGCTGCTCGGGCAGGTGACGGCGGCGAGCGTCGTCGAACGCGAGGGGCCGGAGGTCGAGATCGCCGGCGACGGCGGCCTCGGCATCGACCCGGACCTGCTGCCGGTGGTCGGCACCGCCCATCGGCTGACCGTGCCGCAACTGGAGGGGGACGGCCGGCTGCTCGGCGCGCGAGACGCCGACGGGATCCGCGCCGTCGGCCCCGGCGACGCGGTCGACGGCGCGCCGATGGCCCCGGCCGACCCGGCGGTCGTCGCCGCCTACCTCGATGGCTGGGCACGGGGGCGGGCGACGGTCGACGTCGGCGAGGTGCCGGGGGGCGGTCGCGCGCTGCTCGGCGTCGGCGGCTTCAATCGGCACACCTTCCTCTGCGGCCAGTCCGGCTCCGGCAAGACCTACTCGCTCGGCGTGCTGCTGGAGCAGCTGCTGCTCGGGACCGACTTCCGGCTGGTCGTGCTCGACCCGAACGGCGACTACGCCCGGCTGGGCGAGCTGCGCGACCCGGAGACGCTGCGGCGGGAACTCGGCCCCGGCCACACCCCCGAGGCGGACGGCGCATTGCGCGAGCGGTGGGCGGCGATCGGGCCGCGGGTGGTCTCCCTGCGGGCGGCAGGGGCGGGGGTGCCGGAGGCGGCGGCGACCCGGCTCCGGTTCGACCGGCTGCCGCCGGAGACGCAGGGCCTGGTGCTGCGGCTCGACCCGGTCGCCGACCGCGAGGCGTTCGCCGAGCTGCGGCGGCTGGAGGCGGCCTTCGGCGACGCGCCGCACACGCTGGCCGACATCCGGCAGGCGGCGGCCGCCACGCTCTCCGAGACGGCCCGGCAGCTCGCGCTGCGGATCGGCAACCTGCGGGTCGCCGACTGGCCGGTCTGGGCCGGGCGCGACGACCCGGGGCTGGCCGGGCGGCTGGCCGGCGGCGCGCGGGCCGTGGTGCTCGACATCGGCAGCCACGAGACGGAGACCGAGGCCGCCCTCGTCGCCGAGCGGGTGCTCGGCGAGCTGTGGGACCGGCGCGAGGAGCGGCGGCGCACGCTGATCGTGATCGACGAGGCGCACAACGTCTGCCCGGCGGAGCCGACCGGGGCGGTGCAGCGGGCGGCGGCGGAGCGGGTCGTCCGGATCGCCGCGGAGGGGCGCAAGTTCGGGCTCCACCTCCTGCTGGCGACGCAGCGGCCGCAGAAGCTGCACCCCGGCGCGCTGACGCAGTGCGACAACCTGCTGCTGATGCGGACCGGCGCGCTCGCCGACCTCGAGGAACTGCGACGGGCCTTCTCGTTCGTGCCGGGGGCGATGGTCGAGCGGGCGGCGGGGTTCGCGCTCGGGGAGTGCCTGGTCGGCGGCCCGGTCGCGCCGACCCCGATGATCGTCCGGATCGGGGGCCGGCTGACGCCGGAGGGGGGCGGCGACATGCCGGTCGCGCCGGCCCGGCCGTGAGCGACGAGCCGGGTGCGCCGCCGTTCGCGACCTGGCCGGCGGCGGGCGAGGGCGCCTCGGCGGCC
>JBDHWC010000255.1:0-3833 GCA_039809985.1 Thermomicrobiales bacterium
GCCGACCGCGACGACGCGGCCGCCGCCGGCACCCCGGCGGCCGTCGCCGAGGAGCCGACCGAGGAGCCGACGCCGACGGGGCCGGCCCTGTCGCCCGAGCAGGTCGCGGCGACGTGGGCGGCACGGTGGAGCGGCGGCGACTACGCCGGTCTCTACAGCCTGCTCACCTCGGCCGCGAAGCGCTCGATCAGCGAGGACGACTTCGTCGCCCGCTACGCCGGGATCGCCGCCCGGGCCGGGCTGACCGGCGTGCGGGCGACGGTCAGCGGCGGCCTGACGCCGGGCCGGTCGGTGCCGTACACGGTCGACTTCGACTCGTCGCTGGTCGGCCGCTTCTCCGAGAGCGGCGAGGTGCCGCTGATGCGGGAGAACGGGCAGTGGCGGGTGGCGTGGACCCCGTCGCTGATCTTCCGCGGGCTCGGCGGCGACGGCTGCGTCGACGTCGACTCCGACCCGGTGCCGCGCGGCACCATCTTCGACCGCGAGGGGAACCCGCTCGCCTACGACGGCGAGGTGCAGCGGGTGGGGGTCGTGCCGGGCCAGATTCCCGCCGCTGAGAAGAAGCGGGTGCTGGCCGCCTTGGCCAAGCTGACCGGAGAGCCGGCCGCCGCCCTGCAGAAGCAGTTCGACGCCGCGGACCCGGGCTGGTTCGTCCGGGTCAAGGACTTCCCGAGCGAGCGGGGGCCGGAACTGCTGAACGTCATCTCCGGGCTGCCGGGCGTCTCGGTCCACCGGGCGACGGCGCGGGTCTACCCGCTCGGGGCGGCGGCGGCGGCGGTGACCGGCTACGTGCAGGAGGCGACCGCCGAGCAACTGGCCGCCGACCCGACGCTCGCGCCGGGGCAGGTGGTCGGGCAGGCCGGGGTCGAGGCCGGGGCGGACGACCTCCTGTCGGGTCGGCCGGCGGTGCGGCTGGTGGTCGTCGGCTGCGCGTCGCGGGTCGAGCGGGCGACGATCGCCTCCCGGCCGGCGACGGCGGCCAACGACGTGGTGCTGACGATCGACGCCGGCCTCCAGCAGGCGACCGCCGCCGCGCTGGCGGCCCAGTCGGGCGCGAAGGGGAGCGCGGTCGTGCTCGACCCGGAGAGCGGGGCGCTGCTGGCGATGGCGAGCGCCCCGAGCTACGACCCGAACGGCTTCGCGCTCGGCTTCAGCGATGCCGAGCGGGCTCGGCTCGCCGACGCGGAACTGCGCCCGTTGCTGAACCGGGCGGCGCAGGCGGCGTACCCGACCGGCTCGATCTTCAAGGTGATCACCTTCGCGGCGGCGATCGAGGAGCTTGGCGACACGCCGCAGACGGTCATCGACTGCCCGTCCACGTTCAGCCTCGCCGGCGCGTCACAGGTCTGGCAGGACTGGACGGTGGAGGAGGGCCTCGGGCCGCAGGGGCCGCTGACGCTGCACCAGGCGCTGGTCAACTCCTGCAACACCGTCTTCTACCAGCTCGGCCGCGACCTCGACGATCACGACCCCGAGGCGCTGCCGCGGATGGCGCGGGCGTTCGGGCTCGGGGCGGCGACCGGCATCCCCTACCTGCCGGAGGTGGCCGGGACCGTGCCCGACCCGGAGTGGAAGCAGGCGACGCTCGGCGACTACTGGGCGACCGGCGACGCCGTCAACCTCGCCATCGGCCAAGGCTTCCTCGAGGCGACGCCGCTGCAGATGGCGACGGCCTACGCCGCGATCGCCAACGGCGGCGACCTGCTGCAGCCGTACGTCGTCTCGGCCGTCGTCCACGCCGGCGACCGGCGGGAGACGGTCGGGCGGCGCACCGTTCGCTCGCGGCTGCCGCTGCAGCCGTCGACGATCGCCGCCCTGCAGGACGCGCTGCACGACCAGACGAGCGACTGGAACGGGGCCGGCTCGGTGCGGGTCTTCGGCGACTTCCCGTGGCCGATCGCCGGCAAGACCGGCACCGCCCAGAACCAGCTCGCCAAGAACCAGAAGCCGCACTCGTGGTTCGCCGCCTTCGGCCCCTACGGCGGCACGCCGACGATCGCCTCGGTGGTGATGTTCGAGAACATCGGCGAGGGGGTCAGCTTCGCTGCCCCGGCGACCAAGGCGATCTACCAAGCCTACCTGCGGAGCGATCTCGCGCCGGCCGGCGCGACCGGCGGCTGACCGCCGGGCCGGGTCGCGGAGGAGAGCCGATGCCGATCCGACTCGACCACCCGGCGCAGGCCTACCTGAGCGGCGAGACCCTCGCGCTGCGGATGCTCGAGCCGGCCGACGCGGCGGCTCCGGTCGCGTGGCGCCCCCACCCCTTCCCGCTCTCGACCGCGCGGGCCGGGAAACTCCTCGAGCGGGAGGTGCCGGAGGCGGCGGAGGCCCGGCGGCGAACGCTGGTCGCCGTCCGCCATGCCGACGGGGCGCTGCTCGGGGCGGTCCACCTCGACGAGGGGTACCCGGTCACGGTCGAGACGACCTTCTGGCTGCCGGAGACGCTCGGGCCGGCGGCCGACGGTGTCGCCGCGGAGATGCTCCGGATCGTCGTGCCGTGGCTCTCCGACGAGTGGGGGGTGCCGTCGGTTTGGGTCGAGTGGCCCGCCTGCTGGGCGGAGACGACCGCTGCCGCCGAGGCGATCGGGATGCGTCCGGGGATCCGGCTGCGGGAGGCGGCTCGGCGCGGCGGCGAGCGGCACGACCTGCTCGGCTGGGAACAACTGAACCCGGTCTGGCTGGCGCGGATGGGTGACCCGGGGGTCGGCCTCGAGAGCGAGGGGCCGCCGACGCCGCCGGCGGAGGTGCCGAAGCCCGCGCCGCGGGCGTGGCGGGCGGGTGGCCCGGTGCCGGCCGGGGCGCTGGTCGTCGGCGACCGGCTGGCCCTGCGGCCGTTGCAGGTCGAGGACGCGGCCCCGATCGCCCGGTCGTTCCTCGAGGAGCGGGAGACCTTCTTCCTGCGCGGCCGGCGACCGCTGAGCCCGATCACGCTGGCCGACTGGATCGGCAAGATGGGCGAGACGTCGCCGCCGACCGACATCGAGCTCGCGGTCGTCACGCGCGAGAACGCGCTGGTCGGCGAAGTGAACCTGATGGAGATCGACTGGGTGGCGCGCACCGCCGAGACGGCGGCGTGGATCTATCGGGCCGAGCACCGCGGCGGCGGCCTCGGGGGCGAGGCGAAGCATCTTCTGCTGGAGTACGCGTTCGACCGACTGGGCCTGCACGCGCTCCGCTCGCACATCTACGACTCGAACGCCCGATCCGTCGCCGCGGTGGCCGGCCAAGGCTACCGGCGGGCAGGGCGCCATCTCTGGGCGCTCGACCAGCATGCCGGATTCATCGGCTGGCAGGTTTTCGACATCCTCGCGCGGGAATGGCGGGCGGCGCGACGAGGGTGACGTTTCCGGACAAGGGGGATTCCCCCTCACCCGTCCCCGTGCTGTCCTTCGAGCAACGCCCCGATCGCCGTCTCCACTTGGTTCGGCTCGGGGAACTCCTCGCGCTGGAGCTTCGAGTAGACGAGCCGGTCGTCGAGCGTGACCTCGAACGCGCCGGTGCGGCCGGGGACGATCAGGACCCCGCCGCGCAGGCTGTCGGCGTGGTCGTGGAGCAGGTTCTCCGCCAAACTGGCGGCGCGGCTGAGGTACCCTCAGGACGTGCAGAACTCGATCCGGACTTGGTGCTCGGTCCCTTCGCTGGGTGCCACGGCGTTCTCCTTCCCGCACGGCGCGGACGACTCGGGCGCGAGGCGCGCGGGCCGATCTTCGCACGTCGCCGCCCGCCCGGGAACGCCGGCGTGAGTGGCACGCCGCTCGACCGGCGGTCGCTGCTGCGCGGCGCAGGCGGCCTGCTCGCCGGCGGCGCGGTCGCGGCGCTGGGCACGGGCCGCG
>JBDHWC010000256.1:0-3780 GCA_039809985.1 Thermomicrobiales bacterium
ACGGGCCGCTGGACGGGGGCAGGACCTGCGGCTCGGCCCCGATCGGGCCCGGACCGGGGCCGCGGCCGGGCCCGTTGCCGCCCGATTCCCAAACGGTCATGCAGTGAGGGGCTGGGGGGTGAGGGCAGTCCCGACCCGCTCGAACGCGTGGTGCGGGTGCCGCTTCCGAACGGACATCTCCCCTTGTCAGCCCTCGCAAGGGGCGAGGGGGCTGGAGGGTGAGGGAGCCCCGGCGCGCCCGTCCGCAACGAGCCAGTGCCGCCTCCAACCGACACCGCCCCTTGTCAGGTCAGTCGGCGTGGGCGGCGACGCTCCGAGCGCGGCTCAGCCCGCGAGCCACGTTCGCATCTGCTCCGGCGTCAGGTTGCTGCCGCAGATGACCGTGCCGACGAGCCCCTGCCGGAACCGGTCCGGGTGGGCGAGGAGGGCGGCGACGCCGACCGCGCCGGACGGCTCGGCGACAAGGCCGGCGTGCTGGTGGACGAGCCGCATGGCGCGGACGATCGTCGCGTCGTCCACCAGCAGCGTCTCGTCGACGAGGCCGCGCAGGTCGGCCAAGGCCTCCGGCACCGGCACGCGGACGCCGATGCCGTCGGCGATGGTGTCGATCCGGTCGTGGACGATCATCGTGCCGGTCCGCAGCGACTCGGTCATCGCCGGCGCGCCGACGGCCTGGACGGCGACGACCCGGGTGGCGGGGGAGCGTTCCTTCAGCACCCGGGCGATCCCCGCCAGCATCGCGCCGTTGCCGAGCGGGACCGCGACGGCGGCGAGCGGCTCGGGGCCGCGCAGCCACTCCAGCACCATGGTGCCGGCCCCCTCCGACGGCTCCGGGTCGCGGCTGTCCTCGACGAAGCGCGCGCCGCTGCGCGCCGCCGCCGCCTTCCCGGCCGCCTTGGCGGCGTCGAAGTCGTCGCCCTCAAGGACCACCTCCGCCCCGAGGGCCCGCATCCGGGCGATCTTCAGCGGGTTGGCGTTGACGCTGGCGTGGATCGTCACCGGCAATCCGCGCGACCGACAGGCGTAGGCGACGGCCTGCCCGAAGTTGCCCGCGCTGGCGCAGGCGAGCGGCCGCTCGGGGTCGGCCTCGGCGACCAGCAGCGACGCCCCGCGCCCCTTGAACGAGCGGATCGGGTTCGCCGTCTCCACCTTCAGCCCGACCCGGACCCCGAGTGCCTCGCCCAGCGGCTCGCACTCGTACTGCGGCGAGTCGAGGAAGACCGGGTCGATCACGTCGAGCGCGGCCTCGATCCGGGCGAGCGAGAGCCGGTGTCCGTCGAGTGCCACGGGCGGGCCTTTCGTTACGGAGTCGGGAAGTCGGGAAGTCGGGAAGTCGGGAAGTCGGGAAGTCGGGGAGAGAGTGCGGCGGTCGCCGCACGTTGTCAACGCCCTCGGTCCGCCCTCCGGCGGCGAGCCATCAGCCGCCAGCCACCAGCTGCCAGCCACCGCGCCCAGTCTCCCCGACTCCCCGACTCCCCGACTCCGTCTTCCGGCACAATGCCCTCGACACGACACCGTTGTCGCACGAGGGGAGACGATGGACCGAACCGGGGCCGCGGGCCCGCCGCTGCCCGCGCCGACGCCGCCGTTCATGGTCCGCGACCGGTTCACGGTCTCGGCCGACCTCTTCCCGCTCGGCGCGGAGTACAACGGGATCGTCGAGCGGGCCCACTTCGTCGCCGACGACCGCTGGGAGACGTTCGTCGCCGAGAAGCTGCGCGTGCTGGCGACCCGGGCCGAGCGGGCCAGCCTGGTCGAGACCGACGACCCGGCGGGGCTGGCCGAGGCGCTCTGGCGCGTCCTCGGGCTCCTCGCCGCCGACGAGCCGAGTCTCGCCCGGCTGACCGGCGACGGGGCCGAGCTGCCTCGGCTCGGGCTCGCGCTGCGCGCCGCCGACGCCGCGACGCGGGTCGAGCCGGAGGTGCGCCGGGTCGCGCCGACCCCCCTCGGGGCGCAGGTGGCCGACTGGCTGGAGGGGCGGCGTGGCGTGCTCCGCCTCGCCGACGCGATCGCCCTCGCCGCCCAGGAGGACATCGTGGTCATGCGCGGCGGCGGCGACGGGCCGGACGCCGCCGAACTGTTGCAGGTCTGCTTCCCGAGCGGCTGGGACCCGGCCGAGAAGCTGGGGCGCGACTTCCACGCCATCCACGAGCCGATCGCCGACAACGCCCGTCTGCTCGGCTCCTCCGCCAACGTGATGAAGGCGCTGCTGACCAAGGGGCCGTTCGTCCGCTTCGCGTGGAGCGTCTCGCTCAGCGACGGGCTCGACGCCCACCCGGAACTGGTCGGTCCAGACCTGCCGCCGGACGCGTGGGCCGACCCGGCCCGGGTGGCGGCGGCCACCTTCGTCCGCATGGAGCGGCAGACGACCTACCCGATGCCGGACCTCGGCCGCGGCCTGTTCACGATCCGGATCTACGTCGACCCGCTGGAGGCGCGCCTCGCCCGCCAGCCCGACCTGCGGCCCCGGCTCGCCCACATCCTGCGCAGCACCGCGCCGGCGGTCCGCGTCTACAAGGGGGTCGACCGCCTAACGCCGCCCCTGCTGGCGTGGCTCGACCCGGACGGGGCCACCGAGCAGGGGTAGGCGACGGGCCGCCCTGCGGCGGCCGGGGACCGGCTCGCGGGCTTCGGCGGCTGTCGACGAGATCCGCGATGCGTGGCCCGCGACCGCCGGGTCGGGCAGACGCTGGCGGGACCACCACCTTGCGGCACCCGCCGGGGGACCGACCGGCGGAGGCGTCTCCCAGAACGCGGCCATGTCGCTGCGACCCGGACGCTGGGGAGAAACCAAGCCCTCCCCCGAGCACGCTGCACCCTCGCCCCTGTGGCGGCGGCTGGCAGGAGGAGGTGCGCGGCAGGAAGTGGCTCTCGCGCTGGTCGGTCGGGGGCGCCGGTGCCGCCCTCACCTCCAGCCCCGCCCTTCGCTCCGTGAATACCGTGACTCGCAGACTTGGTTCGGGAGCAACGCCGCTTGGCCGCATCCGGGGTTGTTTCGTTTCCGCCACGCTAGCCAAGCGGGTAGGTGAACCTGTCGCCAGATTGGCGGGCGGGGAGCCGGTGTCGTTCCACCTAGTTGGGCTCCTCCGCCCGCCCGGCCAGAGCGGCGACAAATTCAGAACAGGATGGTCGCAAGTTGGACGGCGAAGCCCAAGGCTTGGAATGCTGAGCGGAACAGCGACTCGAGATCGGCGTTGGCGGCCGCGTGCCAGTTCCAAGCCGAGCAGCCTGACAGTTCCTGCCAGTGCTGGGCGATCAGCGCGTTGTTGGTGGTCTCGTCCCAGTTGAAGTCGGTGGACCCGGACTCAAAGGTCCCGTGGCAGCGCCCGCTGGCACGTAGCGCGAACCCCACGCTGTTGTTGCAAGTCTTGATGCCCCAGACCAACGACACGTTGTAGCTCGGAGCGCCGGAGACGTGGAAGTGTCCGGTGAATCGCACCGTGCCGTCGGGAAACAACGTCACGTGGGAGTAGCCGCCGACCGGCACGCCGCCATCGAAGGTGATGTAGCGGGTGTCGAAGTCGAGCTGACTTGCCACGGCAGGCGGCGTGTCCACCGCCGAGGGCTGGTCGAATATCAGGTCGAGGGGGACATCGATCGGTGCCGGCACTGGGACCATCCCGCCGGATGAGATGTAGGCGAAGCTGCCAGCTTGCTTCAGGTCAGACACAAGGGCGCTGATCGCCTCGTCACGGGTCGTAACGGCCAGATCCGAATCTGACATGACGGTCTCCTTTCTTCATTGTCTACTCGTGTGCTCGTGACTGAGGGGGAGAAAAC
>JBDHWC010000257.1:0-3772 GCA_039809985.1 Thermomicrobiales bacterium
CTCGTCCTGGCGCTGGTCGGCGGCCTGCTCGGGATGCAGCGGGGCCTGCTGCGCCCCGGGCCGGACGACTCCGGGCGCACGGTGGCGATCGCCCCGACCGACCCGGCGGCGACCCCGGCCGCGATCGCGCCGGCGACGGCGCCGGGCACGCCGGTGGCCGTCGCCGCCCCGGTCGGCGTCCAGCGGGAGACGCTCGTCTCGGGCCGCCTGACGAACGTGCCGGCGTCTGCCAACTGCCTGGTCGCCGATCGGACGACGCTCGGGCGGGATGCCTCGGCGAGCATGGGCTCCCTCGACACCGACTACCGCGGCCCGCTCGTCTACCGGGTCGAGGCCGGCCGGGTCGTCGCCATCGCCGACGGCGAGACCACGCTGAGCCCGACCGGCGGCGCGCCGACCGGGGTTCCCGCGAACCAGGCCGTCACCATGCTGTCGGGGGACGTCCTCTCCGCGCCGACCGATGCCGTCACCCACTGGGAGAACGCCTCCAGCGGGGCCCGGATTCTCGTCGCCGGGGTGGTCGAGCCGAGCGGCGCCTACCTCGCGACCGAGGCGGGGTCCGGCAACGTCGGCCTCGTCTTCGCCTGCGACCAGCCCGGGCTGCCACAACTCGGGAGCGCCCCGCTCGACCTGACGGTGGAGCAGCTGACGCTCGCCCCCGGCGCGCGCCTGCCGCGCCCGCTGCTCGCCGGCCTCGCCCCGATCTCCGTCGACGACGGCACCCTCACGCTCGTCTGGAGCGCCCGTTCCGACCCGGGGACGCCATTGCCGCAGGTCGGCCCGCGCCAACTAGTGGCGGGCACGGCGACGGTCGAGCTGAACGGTCCCCGGTACGTCGCCACGGAACTGCGCAACGACAGCGACCTGCCGGTCTCCGTGGTCCTGATGACGGTCCGCCCGGCGGCGGTCCCGCCAATCGCCGCCGCGCCGGTCGCGTCGTCGACGGCCGCCCAGCGGGACTTGCTGCGGGCGCGCCTCGACGTGCCGGAGAACGCGAGCTGGCTCGGCTACGAGGAGTGGACGGTGCCGGCCGGGGCCGTCTGGGACCAAGGCTCGCCCGCGGACAGCGGGGTCGGCCCGATGGTCGCCCGAGTCGAGTCCGGCACGGTCGTGGTGCGCGGCGAGGGGCCGCTCGAGGTGACCATGGCCGGGACGAACCTGACCCGGGTCTCGGCCGCCGGCACCACGGTCCTCGGCGCGGGCGACACGCTGCGCGTCCCGGCCGGCGTCGTCACCCACTGGCGCAACGACGGGGCCGCCGCGGCCCGGCTCGCCACGCTCGGCGCGACCACCATCGGCGAAGGGAAGTTCGGGGAGATCGTCAGCTTCAGCCTTGCCGAGGTGCTCTCGGCCGGCGGCCTGAACGGTCACACCGCCGACCTCGCGCTGCGCGAGGTGACGCTGGCCCCCGGCGCGGCGTTCGCCCCCGAGCCGGTCACCGGCGTCGCCAAGATCGTCGTCCAGTCGGGCGCGGTCACCGTCGACTGGGCGAAGCGGTCGGCCCCGGACACCGTCACCGGCAGTCTCCGGGTCGACCCGCAGTCGGCGGCGGTCGACATCGAGAGCGCGAACTACGTCGCCAAGACGCTCCGCAACGACGGGCCGGATCCGGCGGAGGTGCTCCTCCTCACCGCCCAGCCCGCAGCCGTGACCGACACGGCTCCGGTCCCGGCCGCGACCCCGGACGCCACGCCCGCCGCCGCCGCCGCCACCGAGGTGACGCTCTTCCGGCAGCGGCTCGACGACATCCCCGAAACGGCGGGCTGCCCGATCGTCGAGCGCGAGGTGCTGCCGCCGGGCGGCAAGATGCGGATGGGGACCAAGGAGTCCTTCTACCTCGGGCCGATGGCTTTCCGGGTCGAGTCGGGCACGTTCACGGTCGTCAGCGAAGGCGCGACGACGCTGACCCGCGCCGGAACGTCCGAATCGATCGCGGTCGCGCCGGGCACCACGCTGCAACTCCGGCCCGACGACGTCCTGTTCGCCCCGACCGGGATCGTCACCGACTGGCGCAACGACGGGGAGCTCGACGCCATCCTCATCGACACCGGGGTGGTCGACCCCTTCGGGGAGGAGGGGTACCCCAACGACGACATCCAGACCGAGCTGGTCAACGGCTGCACGATGTTCAGCCCCAAGGACTTCGGCAGCACCTCGGCCGACCTGACGGTGCGGCGCGTCACGCTCGCCCCGGGCGGCGTGCTGGCCAGCCCGCCCAGTCGGGGTCGCGGCTACCTCGGGGTCGAGGCCGGGAAGGTGACCCTCGACTGGGCGCGGCCCGAGGCGTCGGAGAAGACGACCGGGACCATCGCGCTGCCGGCGGGGACCAAGCTCGCGGTCGGGGAGCCGAACGTCTTCGCCCGCCAGTTCCGCAACGAGGGGACCGAGCCGGCCACCTTCCTGATCATGACGCTCGACCCGGTGCCAGCCGCGGCGACGCCGGCGGCCGGGGGCTGATGCCGTCGGGACCGGCCCGAACGGGCCGGTCCCGCGGCGGGTCAGGGTCCGGCCCTCGACTCAACCGTCACGGCTGCGCCGGACGGCCGTCGACTCCGTCGGGCTACGTACTTCTGACGATGCGACGCGCGACGCTCTTTCGCACGCTGCGGGAGGTTCGGCACACGCGCCGAACCTCCCGCGTTCACGCGAAGGAGCCGATCATGCGCCTCGGCCGTGTCCTCGCCCCGTCCGCCGCGCTCCTCTGCCTGACCGCCGCCCTCGGCGCAGTCGCCGCCCAGAGCGGCGCGACGCCCGCCCCCGCCGCGAGCGTGACCGTGGTCGCCGGCGGCCTGACCAACCCGCGCGGCTTCGCGTGGGACGACGACGGCGCGCTGCTGCTCGCGCTCGCCGGCAACGGCGGCGCGACCCGCTTCCCGGTCGCCGAGGGGTTCACCCTGGAGATCGGACTCTCCTCGTCGGTCGTCCGCGTCGCCGACGGCTGCGTCGCCCCGGTCGCGCTCGGGCTCGTCTCGGCCAAGTGGTCGGAGCCGGACTGGGTCTGGGGCGCGATGGACGTCGCCGTGCTGAACGGCGAGCGTTACGTTCTCGCCAGCGGCGCGGGGCCGACGTGGATGTCGCCGTCCACCCGCAGCGGCGTCTTCCGGGCCAACGCCGACGGCACGATGACGATGGTCGCCGACCTGACGACGTGGATCGCGGCCAACCCGCCGCAGGTCCTGCCGCCCGACTACAACTCCGACGGCTCCCTGTTCGACCTCGAGGCCGCCGGCGACGCGCTGCTGCTCTCCGAGGCGGTCGGCAGCCAGATCATCCGGGTCACGCCGTCGGGGGAGATCAGCCTGCTGGCCGACCTGTCGGCCCAGCACCCGGTGCCGACCGGGATCGCCGTCGACGCCGGGGGCAACGCCTTCGTCGGCTTCGAGTCGGCCGCCCCCTACGTCGACGGCAGCGTCACGGTCGTCAAGATCGCCCCGGACGGCAGCGTCAGCGACGCGTGGACGGGCCTGACGCGGGTGGCCGACGTTGCGCTCGGGCCGGACGGCGCGCTCTACGCCGCCGAGCTCTCGACCGGCAACACGCTGGAGGAGCCCTACGTCCGGCCCAACACCGGCCGCATCGTCCGCCAGACCGGCCCCGACCGTCTGGAGGTGGTGGCCGAGGGGCTCGACTTCCCGACCGGACTCGGCTTCGGGCCGGACGGCGCGCTCTACGTCAGCGGCCCGGCCAACGGCGCGGACGACGGCGACGGCTGGCTTGCCCGGGTGGGCGACGGCGCGATGCCGGCCAACGGCGCGGCGCTCCCGGCCTGCCC
>JBDHWC010000258.1:0-3772 GCA_039809985.1 Thermomicrobiales bacterium
CGCCCCCGCCGTCGCGTCCATCGGCCGCCCCGCCGCCAGCGACAGCGCCCGGTTCGTCGCCCCCTCGCAGACCCGCTGCACCCGCGGGTGGCTCGCGAACGCCGCCGCCGTCCGCCCCAGGCAGACGTAGCACGCCCCCGGCGCGAACCCCGCCACCGCCGCCAGCTCGTCCGGCGCATGCTCCCGCCAGTGGAGCCAGCGGTCGAAGTCGATCGTCAGCACCGGCAGCCCCGGCCGGGCCGCCGCCGCTGCCGCCAGAGCCCGTCGTCGCGCCGTCCCCACTTCGGGCCCGCCCGGCAGCAGCACCGCCCCCGCCTGCCGCAGGACCGCCAGCACCCGCCGGTCCGTCTGCGGCGTCGCCGCCACCGCCGCCGCCGCGTACGCCCCGAGCCCCGCCGCGTGCCGCTCCGCCCACGGCAGCAGCCGCCCCGCCGGGTCGTGCAGCACCGACGACAGCGCGACCTCCGCCCCCGTCTCCCGCCGTTCCCGCATCCGCCCGCCCCCGCCGCGCCCCGCGTTGTCCGTTTGCGGCATCGTCGCGCTTTCCGACCCTCCTTTGCAGGCCGGTCGGGGGATGGCGCTCCCGCCGCGCTCTGCTAGGCTGGTGTCTGCCCCCGCCCCGTCGACTCGCGCCCCCGTGCCGGCCCGCCCGGAACGGATGCCGCGCCGTCGGGAAACCACCCCGCCCGTGCCGTGCGTTGCTGCTTTGGGAAGGGGAGCACGCGCCGATGAACAACGTCTTCGCCGTCGTCGGGGAGCACCGGGTCGAGCCCGGCCGTCTGTTGCTCCTCGGGGAGGACGGCCGCTACTACGCCTACGCCGCCGATGGCACCGTCCAGCCCACCGAGCCGACCGAGGCTTGGCACCTCGACGAGCCCGACCCCGACGACTGACCCGGCGCGGACCTCCGCCCGCGCCGCCTCGTCGCTCCCCGCATCGCGGTCGTGCCCCCGCCCGCCCACCCGACGCGCGCCCGAGCCGGCCCGCGCCCGTGGCCGCTCACACCGAACCCGAAGCGCATCGAAAGCCACGCCAGAAGTCCCAAGCCCCTGCGCCGTCAGGCCTGCCGGGGCGTTCTCGCCATGCCCGACCGGAAGCCCCCGCCCCGCGCCGACCACGAGAGGAGCCCGTCGGGAAGCGTTCGCGCCGCGGCAAACCGGGAGCCTGCGGGAGGGCGGGCCCTCCCCCGATCTGGTTCCTCCCGTTGTCGGCCGCCACGGCTGACAGGGGATGTCCGTCGGGAGCCGCAACGTCGAGGGTTGGGGGAGGGCTGGACTCTCCCCGAGCCGGAGGCTTCCCGTTTCCAAGCGCGACCCGAAGGGGGAGAGCATCGTCGGAGCGCAGCCGTGCAGCGGCCGTCCGGGGGCCGGGAGGCGTGGCCCCCTCCGGCCCCCGGATGGCCGTTTCCCCACGGACCGCTGCCGCATCTGGAGGCGGGAAGCGCCTCGCTCGGGGGAGGGCTTGACCCTCCTCCAACGCCCCGGCGGCCGCGGCCGCTTCCCGTCGGACCCTCGCCAAGTCGACCGTGCCGGTGAGCGGCGGGGGAACGTTGCTCGGGGGAGCGCCAACCTCCCTGCCGAGCCACCGGGGGTCGCCGCTTCCCGACGACAGCCACCCCTTGTCAGGCCGCCAGAGGAGCAAGGGGGAACCTTGCCGAGGGAGGATCGGAGCGTCCCCCGAACCCTCCGGCTTGCCGCGGCATGGTCGCTTCCCAACGGACTCCCCGCCTGTCGGCCAGTTACGGGAGCGGGAGGGGACGCGCCCGGTGATGGGTCAAGCCCTCCCTCGGTCCTCCCGAGTTGCGCCTTCCAATTGGGGAACTGCTCCCTCTTCAGGCACCCTGACGAGGGAACCCTCCGTCAGCACGCGGCCGCGCCGCGGCAACGCGGGGACCCGGGAGAGGGCTTGGCCCTCCCCCGATTCAGTTGCTCCCCCGCCCCCGCCGCCTCCGCGGCTGACAGGGGGAGTTCTCTGTCAGGACGCGGCCGCGCAGCAGCAAGCCGGGAGCCGGGGGCCGGCTTGGCCCTCCCCCGACCAATTTCTCCCCTTCTCCCGCCGCCGCCTGACAAGGGTAGGTATCTGATCGATAGTGGGAACCGCGCCCGGTGGCCGAGCTCGCTTGGACGACCCTCACCCCCCACCCCCCCTCTCCCGCGGCGGCCTGACAGGGGGAGGTATCCGTCGGGAAGCGGCCGCGCCGCGGCAATCCGGGGGTCCGGGGGAGGGCTCGACCCTCCCCTGAGCCTGCATCTCCCCCTCTCCCGCGGCGGCCTGACAGGGGAAGGTATCCGTCGGGAAGCGGCCGCGTCGCGGCCATCCGGGGGTTCGGGGGAGGGCTTGGCCCTCCCCCTGAGGCTGTTTCTCCCCCTCTCCCGCCGCCGCGGGAGAGGGGGCTGGGGGTGAGGGCATCTCCGGCAGGACCGACCCCGGGGCGCGGATGCCGATTGCGATCAGCCCCCGGCCTTGTCAGGCTCGCACCGAGAGAAGGCCCCGGCAGGCATCAACAGCCTGCCTCGTTACCAATGCGTCGCACGCCGTGCGACAGGGAAGCGTCAACCCCGGAGCAGCCGCAGGCCGAAAGCCCCGCCATCAGCCCTCAGCCGCCAGTCTACGGATTGAACGTGTAGTCGTCGTACTGGTACGACCCGCCGATGTCCGGGAACTCGTGCCCCTCGATCGCGTAGGCCCCGACGAACGGCTCCGCGTGCCGGTCCCAGTTCCCGCCGTCGCTCGTCTGCCAGAGCGCCAGGTGCACGTGCGGCACCTCCCGGAACCCCGGCCCGCCGACGTCCGAGATCGTCCCGACGAACTCCCCTTGGTCCAGCTGGTCGCCCACCTTCAGCTTCGGGTCGACCGTCAGGTGGAACATCGCCACCGCGTGCCCGTTCCCGACGTCGATCGAGATCCCCCCGGTCGACGGGTCGAACCAGCGGATCTGCCCCGCCAGCGGCGACACCACCGGCTGCCCCGCCGTCGGCCCGTCGTCCCGCACGAGGTCGAACGAGTACTGGTACTGCCACAGGTCTGACTCGTTCTCGTGGCTGCTCCCGTCGTACCCCTGCAGCACGCTCCACGTCCCGCCCGAGACCGGCCAGATCAGCCCCGGCCCGGAGGCCGTGCCGCCGTTGCTCGGTGGGTTCGGGCTGTTCTTGCTGCCGTTGTCGCCCTTGCCCCGGCCGTCCCCCTTGAACGCCAGCAGCGCCCCGGAGACCCAGCCCTCCGTCCCGTCCACCGCCACCGGGTAGAAGCCGCTCACCTGCTCGCCGGTCGGCTGCAGCTCGGTCCCGGTCGCCAGCGTCGTCACCACGCCCGCCGTCGGCGAGGGGTCGCTGCGGACCAGCGCGTCCTCCAGCACTGTCGCCTCGCCGGAGCGCTCGTCGACGGGGGCTGCCGCGGCCTCGTCGGTCGCCGGGGCCGTCGCGCTCGCGTCGAACCCCTCCGCCGCCGTCCCCACCGGCTCCGCCGGGGCGGTCGTCGTCAGGTAGGAACTGGCGATCCACCCCTCGGTCCCGTTGTACCAGACCGGCGTGTAGCCGCCGCTGTCGCCCCCGAGCAGCGTCACCGGGCTCCCCGGCGGCAGCACCCGCAGCACGTCGGAGGCGTCGTCCGCCGCCGCCCGCAGGTTCACAAGGTCGGTCGCGTAGGCCGGCGTCCCGGACGGCACGGCGCTCGGGTCGCCCAGCAGGTCGCCGTCGGCCGGCGCGGCGTCGGCAGGAGCGGCGGCGTCGGTCGTCGTCGTGTCCGGTGCCGCCTCGGTCGCCGCCGCCGCGTC
>JBDHWC010000259.1:0-3754 GCA_039809985.1 Thermomicrobiales bacterium
CCGGGTCCGGGTCGACGACGAGGCCGGCCGCTGGCTCGGCATCGGCGAGGCGGCCCCGGACGGCAGCGCGTGGCGGCCGGTGAAGGTGGTGCCGGCGGAGGGCGCGGCGTGAGCGAGCCTGTTCCCGGCCTGCCGCCGGTCGTCGCCCTCGACGGCCTGCCGCCGACGCCGCACGTCGTCTCGGTCGGCACCTTCGACGGGGTCCACCTCGGCCACCAGCACCTGCTGCGGAGCGCGGTCGCCCGCGGCCGAGAGCTCGGCGCGCCGGTCGCGGCGGTGACGTTCGAGCCGTTGCCGCCCGCCGTCCTCCGGCCCGACCGCTTCGCCGGCCGGATCTGCACCCCGGCGGAGAAGCTGGCCGCCATCGGCGCGACCGGCGTCGACGCGATCGCGGTGGTCCCCTTCACCCTCGACTTCTCGCGCACCTCGCCCGAGCAGTTCATGGCCGACCTCGCCGCCGCCACCCGGCTGCGCGAGCTGTGGGTCGGCGAGGGGTTCGCGCTCGGCAAAGACCGGGCGGGCGACGTGCCGCGCCTGACCGAGATCGGCCGCGGCCTCGGCTTCGCCGTCGTCGCCCTGCCCCGCCTCACCCTCGACGGCGAGACGGTCAGCAGCAGCGAGGTGCGGCGGGCGCTGCGGGCGGGCGAGGTGCGGCGGGCATGGGCCTGCCTCGGGCGGCCGCACCGGGTCGAGGGGACGGTGGTCCACGGCAAGAAGGTCGGCCGCACGATCGGCTTCCCGACCGCCAACCTGCTGCCGCCGGGCGACCTCGTGCCGCTCGCCGACGGCATCTACGCCTCGTGGGCCTGGCTCGACGGCGACGCCGCGCCACGCCCGGCGGTCACCTACGTCGGCCGGCGGCCGACGGTGAACACCGGCGAGCGGGCGATCGAGACTCACCTGCTCGACTTCGACGGCGACCTCTACGGCCGCCACCTGCGGGTCGACCTGCTCGAGCACCTGCGGCCGGACGAGAACTTCCCCACCCTCGACGCGCTCGTCGCCCAGATGGGCACCGACCGCGCCAACGCCCGGCGCGTCCACGCCGAGGTGGCCGTCGCCGCGGACTGAGCCTCGCCGGGACTCCCCCCTCCCCCATGGCGATGGCTGACACGGGGAAGCAGCCGTTCGGAAGCGGCACATGCACCTCGCGGCCGGGCTCGCCGGGCCCGCCCTCACCCCCCAGCCCCCTCTCCCCGTGCGCGGGGAGAGGGGGAGCAATCTGCTCGGGGGAGGGCCAAGCCCTCCCCCGCACCCCCGGGTTGCCGCTGCGCGACCGCTTCCCGATCGATGCCTCCCCTTGTCAGTCGTTGGGATGGGAGACGGGGAGAACCTTGCGGGGAGAGGGTCAAGCCCTTCCTCGCTCCCCCGGGTGTCGCGGCGCGGGCGCGAACGGTGGGGACCCCGTCCTGAAGCCCTACAATTGAGAGCGTCGCCACGCGGAGGAGGGCCCCATGACCGCCACGATCGACGTCGCCCCCCCGGCCGAGGCCGCGGCGCCCGCCGCCGGGCACCGACTCACGGTCGACCAGCTCGACCACATCCACCTGCCGGGCGAGAACGACCAGCTGGAGCTGATCGACGGGGAAGTGTACGTGAACCCGGCTCCGCGCCTCTCGCACAATGACATCGTGGGCGAACTGGTGCACCGCGTCGACGGCTGGGTTCGCCGGAAGCGTCTCGGGCGATGCTACTTCGCGCCCGCGGACGTCTGGCTCTCCGCCAGCGACGTCGTTCAGCCCGACTTCCTCTTCGTTCCGGCCGACCGTGCCGCCGCAATGTCGGACCTGAGGGTCGACGCGCTGCCCGACCTCGTGGTCGAGGTCCTCTCCCCGAGCACGCGCGAGCGCGACCTCGGGGCCAAGCGCGACCTGTACGAGCGCGTCGGCGTGCGCGAGTACTGGGTCGTCGAACCGGAGTCGTCGACCGTCACGCTCCTCGCGCTGGAGGACGGGCGCTACGTCGAGATGCCGCCCGTCAAGGGCCGACTCGAGTCCCGCGTGCTGCCGGGGCTGCGCCTGAACCCGAAGCTGCTCTTCCGGGGAGCGCTCCCAAACGGCTGACACTGCGCCGGACCCGCGACACCGGAGGACGCCCCATGGCCGTTGCCGCCGCCACCCAGCCCGACGCCCCCCAGACCGAGCAGCGCCGCCTGACCACGGCCGACCTCGACCTCGTCCACGCCGTGCGCGAGGGGGACCGCGTCGACCTCATCGGGGGGGAGGTGTTCGTGACCCCGGCTCCGGACCGAGACCACCAGTCGGCTTTGCGGAACTTCCTCGCGCTGATCCTCGCCGCGTTGCGGGCGAACCCGTCAGGAGAGGTCTGGTTCGCCCCCTACGACGTCCGTCTCTCCGAGCACGACGTGGTGCAGCCCGATCTCCTCTACCTGGCGAAGGAGCGGCTCAGCCTGAGCACGCAACGCGGCGTGCTGGGTCCGCCCGACCTCGTGGCCGAGGCGCTCTCGCCCGCCACCCGCGACCTCGACCTCGGGGCGCGGCGCGACCTCTACGAGCGGTCCGGCGTGCGGGAGTACTGGGTGCTCGACCCGCGGGCCGAGACGGTCACGCTGCTGCGACTCGCGGACGGGAGCTTCGCGGAGGCCGCGAGCGAGGACGGGCGGCTGCGCTCGACGGTGGTGCCGGGGCTGGTCGTCGACCCCGCCGACGTCTTCGCCGACCTGCCGGGCGAAAAGGACTGAGCGAGCCGGAATCCCGGCACCCCCGCCGCGCCCCCGGCCCCCGCCGCGCCCGGGCGGCGTACAATCCCGCCCACGAGGCAAGCGGCGGAGCAGCCGAACGGGGAGGGGGCCGACCGTGCTGACACTGGCGAGACGGCTGGCGTGGGCGGCGGCGATCGGGATGCTAGTCGTCCTGCTGATGGGGGCGACGGTCACCAAGACCGGCTCGGCGGAGGGGTGCGGCCGCAGCTGGCCGCTCTGCCACGGCAAGTTCATCCCCGAGTACGCGTTCACGACGATGGTGGAGTTCAGCCACCGGCTGGTCACCTCGCTGGAGGGGTTCCTGCTGCTGGCGGCGTGCGTCGCAGCGTTCCGCTTCCGGCGCGAGCTGCCGGAGCTGAAGGTGCTGATCCCCCTCACCTTCTTCACCCTGGTCCTGCAGTCGGGGATGGGGGCGGCGGCGGTGATGTGGCCGCAGATGCCGACCGTGCTGGCGCTCCACTTCGGCATCTCGCTGACGGCGCTGGCGAGCGTCTACCTGATGGCCCGGGTGCTCGCCGAGGGGCCGGACCGACCGCCGCGGGACGACGCCGCGGTGCCGGCCGGCTTCAAGCGGCTGATGTGGTCCAGCCTCGTCGTGATCACGGTCGTCGCCTACCTCGGGGCCTACGTCCGGCACACGCACTCGCAGATGGCCTGCTACACGTGGCCGCTCTGCAACGGCAGTCTCTTCCCCGGCTTCACGGGGCCGGTCGGGATCGCGTCCAACCACCGGCTGGCGGCGCTGGCGGCGGTGCTCCTGCTGACTTGGATGCTGGCGCGGGCCCGCGACCTGCGGGCGGCCCGGCCCGACCTGTGGCGGATCGCCGTCGCGGCGGTGGCGCTGGTGCTGGTCCAGTCGCTGGTCGGCGGTCTGGTGATCGTCTCCCGGCTGTCGTTCGTGGCGACGATGGCGCACGCGCTGACGATGGCGCTCCTCTTCTCGGCGGTGGCCGACGGGGCGCGGCTGGTGCTGCCGCAGCCGCGGCCGGCCGAGCGGCCGCGGCGGGCCGACGACGCGTCGACGGTCGGGGC
>JBDHWC010000260.1:0-3743 GCA_039809985.1 Thermomicrobiales bacterium
CAGCCATCAGCCATCAGCCATCAGCTAACGCATCGTCGCGCCGAGGCGTTTGGCGAGGCGGCTCTGGAAGACGACGACGACGAGCAGGAAGCCGCCGCGGATCAGGTTCTCCCAGTAGGCGTTCAGCTCGAAGATGCCCTTGCCCCGCTCGAAGTTGAGGGCGTTGAAGATCAGGCCGAGCAGGAGGACGCCGACGAGGGTGCTGCCGACCGAGCCGACGCCGCCGGTCAGCAGCGTGCCGCCGACGACCACCGCGGCGATCGCCGACAGTTCCCAGCCGAGCGCGCCGGTCGGCGAGCCGGAGAAGGAGAGCGCGGCGAGGAACGCGCCGGCGAGGCCGGCCATCGCCCCGCTGAGGGAGTAGATGGCGATCTGGGTGCGGACGATCGGGATGCCGGCGAGGCGGGCCGCCTCCTCGTTGCCGCCGATCGCGTAGATGTGGCGGCCGAACCGGGTGAAGTTGAGGACCAGCGCGCCGAGGACGTAGAGGACGGCGCAGATCAGGACCGGCAGCGGCACCGGCCCGACGTGGGCCATCCCGAGCTGGGTGAAGCCGGCTTGGAAGTCGACCATCACCGGCGCGTTGTTCGAGAGGACGAGGGCCATGCCGCGGGCCCCCAGCAGCGTGGCGAGGGTGACGACGAACGGCTGCATCCGGAACCGGCCGACCAGAACCCCGTTGAGGACGCCGGTGGCGAGGCCGATCCCGACCGCGCCGAGGATGGCCGGCCAGAGCCCCAGCGGGCTGAGCCGGGCCGCGGCCACCGAGGCCATCGCCGCCACCGAGCCGACCGAGAGGTCGATGCCGCCGGCGATGATGACGAAGGTCATGCCGAGGGCGATCACCGCGTAGTAGGAGTTGTTGTTGAGGAAGGCGTCGAAGACGTTGTAGGCGCTGTAGAAGTTCTCGCCGTAGCGGAGGACGCCGAAGAGGACCAGCGCGACCAGCGCGATCAGGGCCCCCTGCCGTTGCAGCAGGCTGGCGGCCTTCGCCCCGGCCCGCACCGCGGCGTTGTCGGCCTCGCTCGGGTACTGGATCGCGTTCGACGACATCGTCGCTCCCCCCTCGGCGGCCGCGGCGGGCCGCGCGCCGGCGCGCCGGGCCTAGGCCGACGGCTCCTGTTGCAGCAGCACGGCGACGATGATCGCGGCGGCGATGGCGACGCGGGCGACCCCGTCCGGGATGTTGTGGGCGATCAGCGAGAAGCGGAGGAGCTGGATGGTCAGCGCGCCGAGCAGCGTGCCGACCATCGTCGCCCGGCCGCCGATCAGCGGGGTGCCGCCGACCGCGACCGCCGCGATCGCGTCGAGCTCGGCGTAGAGGCCGACTTGGTGGGGGTCGGAGGACTGGTTGATGGCGGCGACGATCATGCCGGCGATGCCGGCGAGGGCCCCGCTGACGACGTAGACGGTCAGCAGCACCCGGCGGACCGGCACCCCGGCGAGGCGGGCCGCGGCTTCGTTGCCGCCGATGGCGAGGACGTAGCGGCCGAAGGTGGTCGCCGCCAGCGCCCACGCGCCGGCGGCGACGATCGCCAGCATCAGGATGATCTGGAAGCGGACGCCGAGCACGCTGCCGGTGCCGAGGAACTGGAAGAGCGGCACGATCGGGGAGTTGAGGTTGCGGAACTCGATCAGCGCCCCGTTGACCATCACCTGCGCGATGCCGCGGCCGCCGAGGTAGAGCACCAGCGTGGCGATGATCGGCTGCAGGCCGACCCGGGTCACCAGCACGCCGTTGAACAGGCCGCACAGCCCGGTGGCGACCACCGGCAGCGCGAGCGTCAGCAGCAGGCCGAGCGCCAGCGGCAGCCCGCCGACCCGCATCATCACCAGCGGCGCGACGACGGCGGCGATCGCCATCAGCGAGCCGACCGAGAGGTCGATGCCGCCGGTGGCGATGACGAGGGTCATGCCGACGCCGAGGATGACGGTGGTCGCCACCTGCGTCAGGAGCGCGTTGAAGGTGCCGACCGAGAGGAAGTGCTCGGTGAAGAGCGCGTTGAACAGCAGGAGGACGATCACCGCCACCAGGGCCCGCGAGCGGTTCAGGGCGGCCAGCGCTCGCGCCAGCGGCGAGGCGGCGGCGCGGTCGACGGTTGCGGCGGGGCTGGTCGGGGTCGCCATCGTCGCCTACCCGCCGACCGCGGCGTCGCCGGCGGCGTCCTGCGCCATGGCGTGCATCACCCGGTCGGGCGTGCTCTCGGCGCGGTCGAGCTCGGCGACGGTGCGCCCCTCGCGCATGACGACGACGCGGTCCGACCCCTCGGTGATCTCCTCCAGTTCGGAGGAGATCATCAGCACGCCGAGGCCGCGGTCGGCCAGTTCGTCGATCAGGCCCTGGATCTCCGCCTTGGCCCCGACGTCGATGCCGCGGGTCGGCTCGTCGAGCAGCAGCAGCTTGGGGTTGAGGCAGAGCCAGCGGGCCAGCAGCACCTTCTGCTGGTTGCCGCCGGAGAGCTCGCGGATCCGCTGCTCCGGGCCGGCGGTCTTGATCCCGAGCCGGGCGATGAAGCGGTCGACGATCTCGCGCTGCGCGTCGCGGCGGACGACGCCGTGGCGGGCGAGGGTCGGCAGGGCGACGAGGGTCAGGTTCTCGCGGACGGACATCCACGGGATGATCCCGTCCGCCTTGCGGTCCTCCGCGCAGAGGCCGAAGCCGTGCCGGATGGCGTCGCGCGGGGAGCGGAAGGCGACCGGCTTGCCGCCGACGGCGAGCTGGCCGCCCTCGACCGGGTCCGCGCCGAAGATGGCGCGGGCCAGCTCGGTGCGGCCGGAGCCGAGCAGCCCCGCGAGGCCGACGATCTCGCCGGCGCGGACGGAGACGCTGGCGTCCTCGAGGACGCGGCCGCGCCGGAAGTGGGCGGCGGCGGCGACCGTCTCGCCGGCCGCGGCGGCGTCGCGCTGGCGGAAGCCGGTCGCGCCGCTGCGGCGCACCTCGCCGGTCTCCTTGCCGAGCATCCGGGCGACGAGCTCGACCTTGCCGACGGCGGCCATCGGCTCGGTGGCGATCGTCCGGCCGTCGCGCATGATCGTCACCCGGTCGCAGACGGCGTAGAGCTCGTCGAGGCGGTGGGTGATGAAGATGACGGCGACGCCGTCCCGGCGCAGGCCGCGGATGACCTCGAAGAGCGTCTCGGTCTCCCGCTCGTCGAGCGAGGAGGTCGGCTCGTCCATGATCACCAGCCGGGCGTCGAAGGAGACGGCGCGGGCGATGGCCACCATCTGCTGGATGGCGATGTTGAGCGAGCCGAGCGGGCGCTTGACGTCGACGTCGATCCCGAGCCGGCCGAGGATGGCCGTCGACTCGCGGTTCATCCGGCCCCAGTCGACGAGGCCGAAACGGCGCGGCTCGCGCCCCATGAAGATGTTCTCGGCGACGCTGCGGAAGGGGACGAGGTTGATCTCCTGGGAGATGGTGCTGACCCCGGCCGCCTGCGCGGCCTGGGGCGAGGCGAAGTCGACCGGCTGGCCGCCGAAGCGGACGCTGCCGCCGGTGCGGCGGTAGGTGCCGTTGACGATCTTCATCAGGGTCGACTTGCCGGCCCCGTTCTGGCCGACGACGGCGTGGACCTCGCCGGGCAGCACGCCGAGCGACGCGCCGTCGAGGGCGACGACGCCGGGGAACGTCTTCGTGATCCCCTCCATGAGGAGGATCGGCGCGGCGGACTCGGTCGCGTCGGTCAAGGGCGGTCCCCCGGCGGCGGGGCGCGGGCCGCGGCGGCCCGGCGCGGGCGGGGGCG
>JBDHWC010000261.1:0-3721 GCA_039809985.1 Thermomicrobiales bacterium
CGCTTTCGCCCGGAGGCCTCTCCTTGTTCAGGCGCCGCAGGGGAAGGGGCCGGGAAGCGGCACCGCCGCGGTCAGACCAGCCGGAACCGCAGCGCCGCCGTCGTCGCCTCGCTCCGGCTCTGCACGCCGAGCTTCTTGTAGATGCTGGCGGCGTGGGTCTCGACGGTGCGGACCCCGATCACCAGCGTGTCGGCGATCTCCCGGTCGCTCCGCCCCTCGGCCAGCAGCCTAAGCACGTCGCGCTCGCGCCGAGTGAGGACGGGTCGGCCACCGTCCTCGGCCGACTCGTTGCCCGGGGCCGCAAGGGGCTCGCCGGGGGCGACCGACGGCCGGCCGGCGACGGGGCGGGGGTCGCCGGCGAGGCCACCCCACGCCGAGATCGCCTCCTCGACGACGAGGGCGACCGGCGTCCGCTCGCCCACCTGCCACGCCTCGGCGAAGCGCGCCCCGCCAAGGGTCGCCCGCGCCTTGGCGACCGCCGCGTCGAGCGCGGGCTGGTCGAGCGGGTGGACGGCGTGGTGCAGTCGGGCCCGGTGGGCCGCGGCGGCACCGAGGATCCGCGCCCCGCGCGCGGCGTCGCGCTCGACCGCCACCTCCCCGAGCAGGGTCAGGCACTCGGCCACCCCGAGCGGATCGGTCAGCTCGCGCCGGCTGATCAGGGCGGCGGTCAGGTGCGCGCGGGCGGTCCGCAGGTCGTGCCGCCGGTGGGCGAGGATGCCGAGGCTCGTCTGGCAGTAGGCGATGCCGCGCCGGTTGCCCAGTTCCTCGAACAGGGCGGTGCCGGCCAGGTAGCGGCTCTCCGCCTCGTCCAGCCGGCCTTGGTGGCGGGCGACCTCGCCGAGGTTGTAGTGGGCGAACCCGACGCCGATCCGGTCCCCCGCGTCGGTGTAGCGCCGCAGCGCCTCGTGGTGGAGCGCCGCGGCCTCGGCGAACCGACCGAGCGCGAGCTCGACGTCGGCGAGGTTGTTGACGGCGAGCCCGATCCAGTGGTCGCCGCCGAGGCGGCGGCGCAGGGCGAGGTTCTCGCTCTGCAGGCGGTGCGCCTCGGCGAGGTCGCCGCGGGCGAGGGCGACGAGGCCGAGGTTGTTGATCGGGTCCGCGCTCGCCCGCTCGTCGCCGACCCGCCGCCACAGCGCCAGGCCGCGCCGGTACCAGTCGGCCGCCTCGTCCAGCGCGCCGGTGTCGAACAGGAGGTTGCCGTACTTGGTGGCCGCGTTCGCCAGCACCACCGCGTGCGGCTCGTCGTCGATCGGCAGCGCGAGCGCCCGGCCGAGCCAGTCCCGCCCCTCGGCCGGGTCGCCGCGGACGTCCCAGTACCGCCACAGGTCGCCGGCGAGGGTGACGGCGACGACCGGGTCGTGCTCGACGCTCCAGGCGAGGGCGGCCCGCAGGTTGAGGTGGTCCTGCTCCAGCCGGTCGAGCCACGCGACCTGCTCCGGCGTGGGGAGGTGGGCCAGCGCCTGCCGCGCCAGCGCGAGCATGGCCCCGGCGTGGGCGGCGCGGACCGCGGCCGCCTCGCCGTCGGCGACCAGCCGGGCCAAGGCGAAGGCGTGGATCGTCTCCAGCATCGTGAAGCGGGTCGTGCCGTCGGGCTGGTCGTCGCGCGCCACCAGGCTGGCGTCGACCAGCCCGGCGACCCCGCCGAGGACCGCCTCGACGTCGCCGCCGACGCCGGCGACAACCGCCTCGGCGGCATCGAGGGTGAAGCCGCCCTCGAAGACGGCGAGCCGGCGGAAGAGGGTTCGCAGCGGCGGGCCGAGCAGGTCGTAGCTCCAGCCGACCGCGCCGTCCATGCTCCGCTGGCGCTCCGGCCGGTCGTTGGGGCCGTCGGCGAGCAGCGGCAGCGGCCGCTCGAGCCGGGTCAGCATCTGCCGCGGCGACAGGGCGTTGGCACGGGCCGCGGCGAGCTCGATCGCCAGCGGCAGGCCCTCCAGCCGGCGGCAGATCGCCGCGACGGCCGCGATCCCCTCCGGCGAGCGGTCGAGCGTCGGCGCGACGGCCAGCGCCCGCTCGAGGAAGAGCCGGACCGCCGGCGCGGCGAGAACGTCCCGGCCGCCGGGCTCGTCCGCCGCCTCCGGCGGCACCGGCAGCGGCGCGACCGGCACGCTCCGCTCGCCGTAGACGCGGAGGAGGACGCGGCTGGTCGCCAGCGCCTTCACGTCGGGGGCGGCGTCGAGCAGGCTGGCGAGCGCCGGCGCGGCCGCCGCCACCTGCTCCATGTTGTCGAGCACCAGCAGCGCCCGCTTGCCCCGCAGCGCCGTCGCCAGAGTGGCGACCAACGGCTCCTCCCCGGCGGCGCGGACGCCGAGGGCGCGGGCCAGCGTCGGCAGCACGAGGGCCGGGTCGCGGACCGGGGCGAGGTCGGCGACGACGACGCCGTCCGGGAAGGCGGGGGCGGCGAGGGCCGCGGCGTGGAGGGCGATCCGGGTCTTGCCGACGCCGCCCGGGCCGGTCAGGGTCACCAGCGCCACCTCGGGCTGGCCGAGGAGGTCGAGGAGGCGGGCGGTCTCCGCCTCCCGCCCGATCAGCGGCAGGCGGGAGGCCGCGGTCCGCCGCGGCGGCATCGGTGGCTGGGAGGAGCGGTCCATGCACTGCACCCTGTCGGCGGTGGCCCTCGCCGCGACGGCGCGCCACGCGACCAGGCGGCAGTGTAGCCCGTCGCGCCGCGAGCCGCAGAGTGCAGGGTGCGAGGCGATGACGCCTGAACGGGCGGCCGTCCGGGAACGGCGGCCCGGGCCGCCGCCCGTCGCCCGTTCCGGGGGACGCGCCCCTACCCGCGCCGGCCGAGCGCCAGCCCGATCGCGTCACCGAGCATGCCGGCGGCGGTGACCGCCGCCCCGGCCCCGGGGCCGACGATCGTCAGCGGGTGGGCGTCGTAGCGCCGGGTGCGGATCACGATCACGTTCTCCGGCCCCTTGCGGGAGCCGAGGACGCTCTCGACCGGCACGGCGCGGACGCCGACCGCCAGCGGGCCGTCCGGGGTGACGGTGGCCACGTAGCGCAGGACCGCACCCTCGGCCCGGGCCGCGGCCGACCGCTCGGCGAAGGCGGCATCGGCCTCGCCGACCCGCGCGAGGAACTCCTCCGCCGACACGCCGTCCAGTCCCGCCGGCACGAGGCTCTCGACCGCCACGTCGGCGAGGTCGGCCCGGCGGCCGATCGTCCGCGCCAGAATCAGCGCCTTGCGGGCGACGTCGAGGCCGGAGAGGTCGTCGCGGGGGTCCGGCTCGGTGTACCCCTTCGCCTTCGCGTCCCGCACCGCCTCGGAGAAGCGGGCCCCCGCCTCGAGATCGGAGAAGATCGCGCCGAGGGTGCCGGAGAGGGCCCCGACGATCTCGACCGCCTCGTCGCCGGTGTCCAGCAGGGTGCGCAGGGTGGAGATCACCGGCAGGCCCGCGCCGCAGGTCGCCTCGTAGCGCAGGTGGCCGCGCGGCCCGGCGTTGTCCCAGAGCGAGGCGGCGAGCGGGTTGGCCAGCGGCAGGGCGAGCGGCGCCTTGTTGGAGAGGACCACCTCGGCCCGGGCCGCGAGGGCCCGGGCGTCGAGCACCGCGGTCGGCTCCCCGGCGGCGGCGTCCATCACGATCGTCGGCCCCTCGGCCGCCAGCCGCAGCACCGCCTCGGCCGGGGGCACGAGGTCGCGCGCCCGCCCCGGCAGCGTCTCGAGCCCGAGGCCGTCCCGCCGGTCGGCGACGGCCCGCCGCAGCACGTCGTCGGGGAGGCC
>JBDHWC010000262.1:0-3703 GCA_039809985.1 Thermomicrobiales bacterium
GGCCCCGACGACCGCCGCGGACGCCAGCGGAGGCCACGGCGTCGACGTGTCGTCGGCCCCGTGCGACGGCGACGCGGCGTGGTCCGGCGGCGTCCGGGCCGGGGCAGTCGGGACCGGCCCGGAGGCGCTGGCAGCCGCCGAGCGCGACCGCCGGGGATTCGGGCAGCCGGTCCGGACACGGGACCGCCGACCCGCCGTTTGCCACGCCCGGGACGGACCCACCGTGCCATAATGGCGAGCAACTCGCCGGGGGTCCGGGTGACCCGTCGGGGCCGTGCCGCCCCCGGCACATGCGCAGCCGCGCCCGCGTCAATGGTGGACGGGGGTGCCCAGCGGATGGAACGGTGATGACCGACCTCAGCGCGTTCCTCGGGCCGAACGCGGGCTACGTCCTCGACCTCTACGACCGCTACCTCGCCGACCCGAACGCGGTCGACGCCGCGACCCGGGCCTTCTTCGCCACGTTCGCGCCGCCCGCGCCCGACGCCGTCGCAACCGCCGCCCCCGGCGGGGCCGTGGCCGTGGCCGCGCCCGCCTTCTCGGTCGCCGCCGTCGTCGGCGCGGCCGGCCTCACCCAGTCGATCCGCGAGTTCGGCCACCTCGCCGTCCAGCTCGACCCGCTCGGCAGCCCGCCGCACGGCGCGCCCGAGCTCGACCCCGCCTTCCACGGCATCACCGAGGCCGATCTCCGGGCCCTGCCGGCGACGGCCGTGCCGAGCCCCGCCGCCGCCGGCGCGTCCAGCGCGGCCGAGGTGGTCGACCGCCTGCGCGGCATCTACAGCGGCGGCATCGGCTACGACTTCGACCAAGTCCAGATCGCCGCCGAGCGCGCCTGGCTGCACGACGTGGTCGAGACCGGCGAGTTCACCGTCCGCCTCGACGCCGAGCAGCAGCGCGAGATGCTGAAGCGCCTGACCGAGGTCGAGGGGTTCGAGAAGTTCCTGCACCAGACCTACCTCGGCCAGAAGCGCTTCTCGATCGAGGGGACCGACACCCTCGTCCCGATGCTCGACGACATCGTGCGCGAGGCGGCCAGCGACGGCGTCGGCGAGATCGTCGTCGGCATGGCCCACCGCGGCCGCCTCAACGTCCTGGTCCACGTCCTCGGCAAGCCGTACGCGGCGATCCTCGGCGCGTTCGAAGGGAAGAAGAGCAAGCCGGCCGGCGGCGACGCCAGCGACGACGCGATCACCGGCGACGTCAAGTACCACCAAGGGGCCCGCCTCGCCGAGACGAGCGAGGGGAACCTGGTCGAGGTGCCGCTGGTCCTCGCCCCGAACCCGAGCCACCTCGAGTTCGTCGACGCGGTGGTCGAGGGGATGGCCCGCGCCTCGCAGGACCTGCGGGGGGAGGCGGGGCCGCCGCCGCAGGACACCCAGCGCTGCATGGTCATCCAGCTGCACGGCGACGCCTCGTTCCCCGGCCAAGGGATCGTCGCCGAGACGCTCAACCTCTCCGGTCTCGCCGGCTACCGGACCGGCGGCTCGATCCACGTCATCGTCAACAACCAGATCGGCTTCACCACCGACTGGCGCGACTCCCGCACCACCCTCTACGCCGGCGACTTGGCGAAGGGGTTCGAGATCCCGGTCGTCCACGTCAACGCCGACGACGTCGAGGCCTGCCTCACCGCCGCCCGCCTCGCCATCGCCTACCGCCAGCGCTTCGGCAAGGACTTCCTGATCGACCTCGTCGGCTACCGCCGCTGGGGCCACAACGAGGGGGACGAGCCGACCTTCACCCAGCCGGCGATGTACGCCGAGATCACCGCCCACCCGACCGTCCGCCAGATCTGGGGCGAGCGCCTCGTCGCCGCCGGCGTCGTCCCCGCCGACGAGCCGGCCCGCCTGCTGCAGGAGCAGCTCGACGCGCTGGCCGCCATCCGCCGCTCGCTCGCCGACGGCACCGCGGGCCCCGGCCGCCGCGACGCAGAGCCGCCCCGCTCCCCCCGCAAGGAGGTGGCGACCGCGGTCCCGCTCGACCGGCTGCGGCTCCTGCACGACGCGATCCACGCCCTGCCGACGCAGTTCTCGCCGAACAGCAAGCTGGCCCGGCAGTGGAACCGCCGCCGCGACGTCCTCGACCAGCCGGACGGCAAGGTCGACTGGGCGCACGCCGAGACGCTCGCCTTCGCCGCGATCCTGAGCGACGACGTGCCGATCCGGCTGACCGGGCAGGACGCCGAGCGCGGCACCTTCAGCCAGCGCCACCTCGTGCTGCACGACGGCAAGACCGGCGCGCCGTGGACCCCGCTGCAGCACCTGCCGACCGCCACCGCCTCGTTCGCGGTCTACAACAGCCCGCTCTCGGAGGCGGCCTGCGTCGGCTTCGAGTACGGCTACACCATCCACGCCCCCGAGACGCTGGTCCTCTGGGAGGCGCAGTTCGGCGACTTCGCGAACGGGGCGCAGGTCTTCATCGACCAGTTCATCGCCGCCGCCCGCGCCAAGTGGCAGCAGGAGCCGGCGCTCGTCCTCCTCCTGCCGCACGGCTACGAGGGGCAGGGGCCGGAGCATTCCTCCGGCCGGGTCGAGCGCTTCCTGCAGCTGTCGGCGGAGGAGAACCTCCGCGTCTGCAACTGCACCACCGCCGCCCAGTACTTCCACCTGCTGCGGCGGCAGGCGCTGCTGCTCGGGGTCGACCGCCACCCGCTGGTGCTGATGACGCCGAAGAGCCTGCTCCGCAACCCGCTCGCCGCCTCGCCGATCGCGGACCTCGCCAACGGCACCTTCCAGCCGGTGCTCGACGACCCGCGGCGGGCCGACGACCCCGGCGCGGTCTCCCGGCTCGTCCTCTGCAGCGGCAAGATCGCGGTCGAGCTCGAGGCGAGCGAACTGCGCGACGGCACGCCGTGGGTCGCGGTCGCCCGGCTCGAGCAACTGGCGCCGTTCCAGAACAGCGCCCTGCGCGCCCTGCTGGAGCATTACCCGAACCTGACCGAGATCGTCTGGGTGCAGGAGGAGCCGCGCAACATGGGCGCGTGGTCGTACGTGGAGCCGCGCCTGCGCGCCCTCCTCGGCGAGCTCGAGCGCCCGCTGCCGATCCGCTACGTCGGCCGCCCGGAGCGGGCCAGCCCGGCCGAGGGGTTCGCCGAGCGCCACGCCGCGGAGCACGCCCGAATCGCGGTGGCGGCCTTCACCACCGAGGGCGAGACGGTGCTGGCTGGCGGCCAAGGGGCGATCGTCGCCCCCAACGGCGCGGCGGGCCACGCTGCCGCCGGGGTCGGAGCCAACGGCAACGGCAGCAAGAAGGCCGCGACCCGTCGCGGCGCGGCACGGACGGCGCGGCCGTCGGCGGACTGAGCGACCGGGCGCGCCCGGGGCGGCGCGTCGCACGATCGGCAAGCAGGGGGCCGGGGCGCGCCGCGGACGACGCACCCCCAGCGAGGAGTGACGGATGTCGGTTGAGATTCGCGTGCCGCCACTGGGCGAGTCGCTCGTCGACGCGGTGGTCGGCCAATGGCTGAAGCAGGAAGGGGACGAGGTCAGCCGCGGCGAGACCGTGGTGCTGCTCGAGACCGACAAGGTCAACCTCGACGTCACGGCCGAGGAGGACGGTGTCCTCTCCCGGATCGACCGGCACGAGGGGGACGTCGTCACCGTCGGCGACGTGCTCGGCCTCGTCGGGGCCGAGGCGGCCGCCCCGGCCGCGGTCCCCAGCAACGGCGCGTCGGCCCCCGCGGCCGAGCCCGCGCCGGCGCCGC
>JBDHWC010000263.1:0-3688 GCA_039809985.1 Thermomicrobiales bacterium
CGACTGGGGCGCGCAGGGTGCGCTCGCCGTCCGGGCCGCGCGTCGTCACCTGCCAGCCGTCGTCGTCGCGGGCGACCGCGACCACCTCGGCCCCGGTCCGGACCTCGGCCCCGGCGGCGACGGCGGCGGCGAGGAGGGCCCGGTTGAACGCCGGTCGGTCGAGGTGCCAGCCGTGGCCGAACGGCTCGCGGACGAACGGGTGGTCGGCCGGCTCGCCGTCCCCTCCCCACGCCGAGCGGTTGCCGGGCGAGGGGAGCGGCCCGCTCGCCAGCAGCGCCTGCCAGAGCCCGAGCCGGTGCAGGAGGGGGTTGGCCGACGGCGCGAGGCACTCGCCGACCGGGTTGCCGCCGCCGTCGGTCCGCTCCAGCACGACCGCGCGCAGGCCGCGGCGGGCGAGGCCCAGCGCGGTCGCCGCCCCGGCCGGGCCGCCGCCGATGACGACGCAGTCGGGGAGTCGGGGAGTCGGGGAGTCGGGGAGTCGAGTCGAGGAGTCGAGAGGTCGAGGGGTCGGGGAGTCGAGAAGTGGGGCGGTCGGTGGCGGTGGGTCGCTTGCCGATGCGTGGTCCGGTGGGGGGGCGACGGGGACCGGGGGTCGCGCCGCCGGCCGTGTCGTCGGCTTGAGGGCTCCCTGCCCGGCGGGGACGCGGGCGGACCGGGGCGTCACGCGCGAGTGCCGCCGCGCCGCGGCAACCCGGGGGTGTGGGGGAGAGCGTCGCCCTCCCCGGCGCGGTCCTCCGCTCCCACCGCCGTCTGGCAGGGAGAGGTCTCCGTCAGGAGGCTGCCGCGCTGCGGCAACCCCGGGTTCCTGGGGTGAACGTGGCTCCCCCAAGCAGGCTTCTCCGACGCTCCCACCGACATCTGAGAAGGGGAGGCGTTCACCGGCGAGCCGCCCCGGCCACCCGGGCACCGGGGGAGGGCTTGGCCCTCTCCCGAGCAGGCTTCTCCCCGTCTCCCATCGCCATGGCTGACAAGGGGAGGGATCCATGGGGAAGCGGTCGCGCCGCGCCGATTCGGGGCTCTCGGGGGGGACTCGGATCTCCCCGGCAGGCCTCTCCCCCGTTCCCAGCGCGGTCTGACAAGGGGAGGTCGCCATCGGGAAGCCGCCGCGCCGCGGCAACCCCGGGGCATGGGGAGGGCTTGCCCCTCCCCCGGGGCCCTTGCTTCCCCTCTTCCATCGCCGTCTGACACGGGGAGGGTTCCGTTCGGAAGCGGCCCCGCAGTGCCAAGGCGGGGTTCTCGGGGGGAACTTGGTTCCCCTCGAGTCTTCTTCTCCCCCTCCCATCGCCATCTGACCGGGGGAGGTATCCGATGGCAAGCGACTGGGAAGCCGCCGCGCCGCGGCAATTGGGGGTGCGAGGGAGGGCTTGGCCCTCCCCTGAGCCTGTTGCTCCCCCTCTCCCGCCGCCGCCTGACCGGGGGAAGTATCCGTTGGCAAGCCGCCGCGCCGGGGCAACTCGGGGGGTCCGGGGGAGGGCTTGGCCCTCCCCCGATTCAGTTTCTCCCCCTCTCCCATCGCAAGGGGAGAGGGGGCTGGGGGGTGAGGGAGTTCCCGGCAAGCCCGGTCGCAGGGCGCGGGCGTCGTCCCCCCTCACGGCGTCGGCGTCGCCGCGGCCGCGGGGGTCGCCGCCGGCGTCGCCGCCTCCGAGCGGGGCGCGCCGGAGTCGCCGATCAGCGGGCCGAGGCCGGCCTGGTCGCCGATCGAGGGGGCGATCGGGATGTCGAGGACCGGGAACTCGGCCGAGTCGTCGACGAAGGCCCACCCCTGCTCGCCCCAGATCGTCGGCGGGAAGGGCGCGGCGTCGGTCGGGCCGGGGAGAGGGGTGACGATCCCGGCCGCGCCCCACTGCCGGATGAAGGCGTTGACCCGCTCCATGCTGGAGAGGCCGTAGCCGGGGAGGCCGCGCAGCCACTTGACCCGCGTTTCGAAGGCGCGCTGCCGCGCCTCCAGCGGCAGCGTCGGGTCGATCACGTCGCGGTAGGCGACGTCGGAGAGGACGTCGTTCGGGACCCGGGCCGGCCAGAAGGCGGGCAGGTAGTCGTCGACGTCGCGCTCGTAGCGGGAGAGGCAGCTGGAGGTGTCGGTCTGCCACGGCACCGCCATCCAGCGCGTCAGGTCGCCGGGGCCGCTGGCGCTGAGCGGGCCGTCGCTGGCGAGGGCGAGCTTGGAGGTCATGAACTGGCCCCAGTCGCGCTCGCCGCCGTCGCGCCGGCGGATCCGGAAGGGGGCCTCGTAGAGGAGCGGCTGGCGCATCGGCCACGTCAGCTCGCAGCCGGGGTGGAACGGCCCGCCGAGGCAGTCGTCGAGGGCGGCCCGGTCGAGCGCGTCGGGCTGCTCGGCCGGGGGCAGCGCCTCGAGCGAGGCGGGGACGGCCGGGCCGCCCGCCGGCCAGTCGGCCTCGAAGTCCCCCTCGGCCCACTGCCGCAGCCACTGGTACTGGATCGGCAGCACCGCCATCCACTGCCGCGGGTTGTCGGCCGGGAGGGCGACGCCGTCGCCGTAGTAGGGGGGCAGCATCCCGTACTGCATGGCGAGGAAGGCGGGGTTGCGGAAGCGCTCGAAGACCTGCCGCCGCAGGAAGCGCTCGCCGTCGCCGGGGCTGGCGAGACGGGCGAGGACGGCGGGGTCGAGGAAGTCGCCCGGCGCGCCCCAGCCGAAGTCGCGCAGGAAGCCGCCGTTGACCCACTGGTTGGCGCTGAGGCGGGCGAAGAGGGGGTAGATCATCCGGCTGAAGGAGGGGCGCGCCGGCCGCAGGCCCGGGTCGAGCTTGGTGGCCGCCTCGAAGACGACGTCGTACATCGTCACCACCGACTGGATGCCGGGGGCGTAGTTCGGCGGCGCGACGACGGCCCAGCCGCCGGTCGTCGGCACCTGCCGTCCATCGATCCAGACCGTGGCGGCGACCGGGCCGTCGGCGGTGTCGTCGTGCCAGAGGTCGTTGTTGGCGAAGGTGTTGGCGAGCATCCCGGGGATCGCCGGGGCGGAGACGCCGTGGCCGCCGAGGACCAGCAGCCGCCCCGCCTCGTCGGTCCGCAGCTCGCCGAGCGAGACCGGCGCGTCGAGGAAGCTGCCGCCGTCGAGGCGGAGTCCCGGGTCGCCGCCGTCGGCGTTGACGCTCGTGCCGCCGATCTGCCGCAGGCCGGGGTCGATCCGGAGCGAGGCGCGGTCGACGACCGAGGCGTTGCGCCGGGACGAGCGGAGCGGGGTGCTCGGCGCGACGAGCGGCGCGGGCGGCAGCCCCATCGCGGCCGGGATGTCGAGCGCCTCGTCGAAGTCGTACCACGCGGCCTTGCCGTTGGCGAGGTGGACCGACCAGCTGATCGTGGCGCGGTCGGCGGTCACCTCGCCGACGAGGGCCCCGTCGCGGTCGTAGCCGTAGACCCGGAAGCGGGCCGCCTGCCGCTTGACCCGGCCGCGGGCGTCCTTGTAGCCGCCGTCGGGCACGACCGGCGGCCCCGGCACCTCCGGCCCGAGGAACCATCCGTCCGGGCTGTCGCCGACCCGGGCGACCCCGATCGCGGGGTGGACCGCGCACGACTCGATCGTGGCCGCCTCCCGGGCGGAGAGGGCGCGACGGGTGCCGAGGGTCGGGCCGAGCGCGGCGGCGGCGAGGCCGAACGCGCCGTAGCGCAGCAGGTTCCGGCGGTGCATGGCGGTTCCCTTCTCCCGACGGCCCGACGGCCCGACGGC
>JBDHWC010000264.1:0-3652 GCA_039809985.1 Thermomicrobiales bacterium
CGTCGGCGTGGCCGTCGGGACCGGGGTGGCCGTTGCGGTCGGGCCGGGGGAGGGAGTGGCGGTCGGGACCGGCGTGCTGGTCGGCGTTGCGGACGGGCCGGGGGTCGGCGTGCTGGTCGGCAACGTGGTCGCGGTGGGGGTCGCGATCGGCGTCGCGGTGGGGGTCGGCACCGGCGTGGGCGTGCTGGTCGGGACCGGGGTGCTGGTCGGCGTCGCGGTCGGGGCCACGGTCGGGGTGGCGGTGGCGGTCGGGACCGGGGTCGCGGTGTGGCTCGGGACCGGGGTCACGGTCGGGGTCTTGGTCGGCTGCGGCGTCTTGGTCGGGCGGGGCGTCTTGGTCGGCCGCGGGGTCCGGGTCGGCGTCGCGGACGGGATCGGCGTCGCGGACGGGATCGGCGTCACCGTCGGGATCGGCGTCGGGGTCTTGGTTGGGGTCGGGGTCTTGGTCGGGTCGGGCGTGTTGGTCGGGGCGGGCGTGTTGGTCGGCGTGGCGGTCGGTGCCGGGGTGCTGGTCGCGGTCGGGCCCGGCGGCGTGACATCGCCGTCGACGATCAGGAAGCGGTCGTCGGCGACGTTCCAGTGGGTGGCGAGGTAGGAGCCGGGGGCCGGGTCGGCGTTGTAGTAGTCGTCCTTGTTGCAGTCGAGCATCGTCTGGTTGAGCGACGACGGGGTGCAGACGGTGCGCATCGCCGGGTAGTACGGCTCGTCCGAGTAGCACATGATGTCCCACTCGTCGGTGCAGTGCCAGCCGAGCGAGGTGTTCGGGGCGGAGTCCTGGACGCCGCCGAGGTTGTGGGTCAGCTCGTGGGCGGCGATGTCGGGACTCCAGCAGTTGCGGTCGACCCGGGCCCAGTCGGGGCCGACGTTGTTCCAGTTCGCGGTCGTCTTGCTGTCGTCGCCGTAGATCGAGGCGATGCCGCAGAAGACGGTCGAGTCGGCGAAGACGAGGTACTTCCGATCGGTCCGGTTGAAGCCCTTGTCCTGCATCGCGCTGACGAAGGCGGACCAGGTCGCGAGGTCGGTGGAGCTGTCGAGAACGACTTCCTGCACATCGATCTGGCAGGTCCCGTCGGTGACGAAGCGGATGTTGCGGCCGGTGCCGCCGCTGGCGATCGCGTTGTCGTGGAAGATGTCGTCGGCCCCGCTGGCCCACGCCCGGAACGAGGGGAGGTACTGGGCGAACTTGCTGCCGGTGGAGGCGGCGCGGGCGTAGAGGACCTGGACCCGGTAGCCGCTGGTGCCGTCGCCGTCGCAGAGGAGCGAGCGGGCGGCCCGGGCGGCGTCGCGCTTGGCGACCGGGGCCACGAGGTCCTGCCCGAGGCCGGGCGGCGGCTCGTCCGGGCCGTGGGAGCAGACGTCCCCCTTGGCAGTGCGGACGACGAAGCCGTTCGGGCAGACGCTGCTGGTCGGCCGCCGCTTCCCCTTGCGCCCGTGCGGTTTCAGGGTGGCGGGCTGGACGACCCGGCCCATGGCCGAGATGGCGCCGTGGCCGCCCTTCTTCTTGGCCTTCCCGGACGAGGCGGCCTTGCCGGGCTTGGCCCGGCCCGGCCCGGTGTCGGGCGCGCTGGTCGCGTCGGGGGTGCCGGCGTTGTCGTCCGAGGCGGTCGGCTGGCCGTCCCTGCCGCCCCGGTGCTTCTTGTCGCGGTTGGGCTTGCCGTTGCGCCGGTCGCGGTTGTCCTGCTTGGCCTTGTCGCGGTCGGCCTTGCCGTGCCCCTGCTTGCCGCGGGCGTCGGCGACGCGGGCCGGGGTGTCCGCCGGCGCGCCGGGCGGCACGCCGAGGAACGCCAGCGCAGGCAGCAGGAGCGCCAGCGCGCCGGCAGCGACGAGGGCGAGGGCGAGGAGGCGGCGCAGGTCGCGCCCGGCATGGTGCATGGGGAACCCCTCGGTGCCGATCCGCGGCCGTGCAGCGTCGCGGCGGCGCGAACCTGCGTTGCATCGTAGCACGTGCTATCACGGGTTGCGCGACCGGTGTCGGCCGGACGCCTGCCCGCCGCCCGGGGCGCGACCAACCCGGACGGCGGCATCCGCCGGGGCCGGGCGAGCGTATCATGCGAGGGACAATCGACCGCGAAGGAGGCCGTCGTGCACACCGACCGCTTCGCCCCCTTCCCCGCCCCCCGTTCCCGCCGGGTCGCCCTCGCGGCGCTCGCCGCCCTCGTGCCGACGACGGCCACGGGCGCGTCGGCCCGTCGCCGCAAGAAGCGCAACCCGTGCGACGAGCGGAACTGGTGCGTCGACCGCACGCACACCTGCGGCCCCGTCGGGAAGCACGGCAAGTGCCTGATCGGGGTCTTCGGCAGCAACGTCTGCGCCGAGATCCTCTTCCAGTCGGAGGACTGCGCCGACTGCGAGGCCCCGAAATGCGCCGACTGCGTCTGCACCCTCGCCGCGGGCGGCGGCGACCGCTGCAACAACGGGGCCAACGGCTACGATTTCATCTGCGCCCGGCCCCTGTAGCATGTGCGGGACGCTCCCGCGACGGCAACCTTGGCGGGCGCGCCGGAATGGCGCCCGGTGAGCGTGCCCGGGTCGGCTTCCCCCTCCGCTCGTCCCGATCGGCCAACCGGAGTCTGACGGCGTGCCGGGCCGAGGCAAGGCGGGCCCGGGTCTCCGTGGCGCGAGCCAGTCTCCCGCTCGCCCCGCTCCGCCTGACGAGGGGAGTCTTGGGAAGCGGCACCCGCGCCTCGCGGCCGCGCCGCGGCAACCCGGGGCCCCGGGGGAGGGCTTGGCTCTCCCCCGCGCAGGTTTCTCCCCCTCTCCCGCCGCCGCGGGAGAGGGGGCTGGGGGGGTGAGGGCGATCCCGGCGCGCCCGGCCGCGAGGCGCGGGTGCCGCTTCCCAACGGATGCCTCCCCCGGCCAGATGGCGATGGGAGAGGGGGAGCACGTGATTCGGGGGAGGGTCGAGCCCCGCTGCGCGCCCCGGGGTTGCCGCGGCGCGGCGGCTTCCCAAACGAAGCCTCCCCTTGTCGGGCCGTTGCCGGAGCGGGAGCCGGGAGCGAGGGCGGTTCCCGCTCCCCGGCGCGTGGCCTCCCACCCTGCGCGACGCCGGCTCGGTGTCCGGCACGCGAGGGCGCGGTGCCGGGCGGCCCGCTCGCCCGCGCCAGCCCTCGCCGCGCCGACGCGGCCAAAGGTGCCCGAAACCTCCCCACGGCGTTCACAGCGGGTTCACAACCGGGCGTCAGGATTGGAGACGTGGCAGGGACCCAACCCGCCCGGACCCGCGAAGGGCGGGCCGCAGCAGACGAGGGAGCACCGCGATGATGCACCAGCGGCAGGACGACTACGACTACGGCAGGCCGGGCGGCCCCGCCGCCTTCGACCCGGTCCCGGGCGGCCCGGCGCACGGCACCACCCCCGGCGCGGGGTACGGGCTCCCGGCCGGGCCGGGCTGGGGACCGCAGACGGCGCAGGCGACAGGGCCGCGGCCGGCCTGCGCGGCCGAGGGGGTGACCATCCCGAAGCCGCTGGCGATCGCCGGCGGCGCGATCCTCGGCTGGACGCTGCTGATGGGCAGCCTGCACTTCCCGCCGCTGATGCTGATCCTGCTGATCGGCGGCATGGTCTACGCGATGCGCCGCGGGATGCTCGGCGGCGGACCGGGCGGCCCGGGCTTCGGCGGCGCGCCGTGGGCCCGCAAGGGCCACGGCCCGTG
>JBDHWC010000265.1:0-3628 GCA_039809985.1 Thermomicrobiales bacterium
GGCCCGGCGCAGAGGCCGCGGCGAGGTCGGCGACCAGCGCGTCGATGCCGCGGATCTCCCGGCGGGCCGCGGCGACCCGCTCGGCCAGCGGCAGGAAGCCGGGGCGGAGGTCGAGGTAGGTGCGGCGGAACCCGTTCGGCGCGCCGAGCTCGAGCGAGCGGCAGGCGCGCTCGAGGGCGGCCCCGGGCCGACCCGCCGCCTCGTGCGCGAGCGCCTACAGCGCCCAGACGCGGAGCAGGGTCAGGTCGTTGTGGCACGTCGCGGCCCGGGCCTCGGTGACGTCCAGCAGCGCCCGTGCCGCCGCCAGCGCGGCACGGCCGCCGTGCGCCACGAGGAGCATCGCCCGGACCAGCGTCGGCTGTGCCGCCGAGTAGAGCGAGACCGTGTCGATGTCGAGCGGGGCGAGCGTGTCGAGGTGCGGCTGCAGGTGCTCGCCGCGGGCCAGCGCGAGCCTCCTCGCCACCCGGCCCGGCAACCCGAAGGGGATCACCGGCTGGGACGCGAGCCCAATGGCCGCGCCCGGTGTCCCGGGTGGACTCCGGTCTGCCTCAGCCAATGGCTGAAGTCTGCGACGAGACGTGCGGAGCACGCGGACGCGATCTACATGCCGGGCGGCTCCCGGTGCAGGCCCAGCCTGCGCAGCATGGCCCAGGTGGCCGGGGCGGGGGCCCCGTCCGGCGCGAGTGCGGCCGTCAGCAGGCGGAGGTCCTCGGCCGTGTCGACGTCGAAGGTGGGGGGCAGTTCGGCCACCCGCAGTCCCAGCGCGCGGCCGCGGGCGACGAGCGCGTCGGCCTCGCCGCCGGTGCTGAGCTGCGCCCCGGCGAGGACCGGGTGCACGCCGCGCAGGCCGATCAGGTAGTAGCCGCCGTCGGCGGTGCGGCCCAGCACGAGGTCGTGCGCGGCGAGCGCGGCGACGGCGTCGGCGGCGGTCCGGCGCGGCAGGTGCGGGGAGTCGGTGGCGACGATCACGCAGCGGGCGTAGCCGGTCGCCGCGGCCCACTCGAAGAGATGCTCGAGCCGACGCGCAAGGCCGTCGCCCTGCTGCGGCACGAGGGCCACCCCCGGTGGCACGGGGTGGCCGAGCCCCGCCAGCGCCTCCCCGAACGCGCCGTCGGGCGGCGAGAAGGCCCAGCCGAGGTCGTGGTCGGCGCGGTCCGCGGCGGCCGGGTGGAAGCGGGCCGCGATGTCGGCGAGGAACGCGCCGTAGAGGGCGGCGGCGGGCTCCATCCCGATCGTCGCGCCGAGCCGGGTCTTGGCGGTGCCCGGGGTCGGCACCCGGGCGACGAAGAGGAGGACGGCGCGTTCCCGCGGTTGGTCGCTCACGGGGTGCCCGGACCCGACGCCGGGGTCGGCGGCCACGGCGCGTCGGACCGGCGCTGCAGCAGGAGCGGCGTCGGGTCGCCCCCGAGCAGCGAGCCCGCTTCGACCCGCCAGACATCGACGTAGCCTCGCTGCGGCCGACTCGTGACCACGTAGTCGGACGTGGTGAGCGGGGCGTAGAAGGAGACCCACCACGGGCGCGGCAGGGGTGTGCGCGTGGGGCCGGGCGTGGCGAGCGACGCCTCGTAGAGGTGATAGCCGTCCCAGGCCGAGCCGGCGTCGAGCCGGTCGTTCGGGACGCCGGCCGCGTTGGCGCGGGCGGCGAGGCCCCAGACGGCGTTCATGTAGGTCAGGTAGTCGCGCGTGCCGGCCACGGCGAAGATGGCGAAGCAGGCGACGACCGCCCAGCCGAGCGGCAGGGCCAGCCGGAGTCCGCTCGTCGCCCACAGGGCCAGCGCGAGGCCGAGCGGCAGCAGCGGCAGCAGGTAGCGGTCGAGCGTGCCGCCGCGGTTCAGGTAGTGGAACGACGGGGGCAGCACGCCGACCACCTGCCCGATTCCGATCGCGAGCAGGAGGCCCGCCCGGTCGCCGCGCGGTAGCGACCGGGCGCTGCTCGCCCGTCCGGCGAGGAGGGCGACGGCCAGCGAGGCCGCGACGCAGAGCAGCGTCAGCGCGCCGAGCGCGGCCGGGCCGAGCACGTGCGGGCGCGATCCGAGCACGTCGGGCGGACCGAGGCCGCCGGTGCCGAAGAACTGCTGCACGTAGGGCATCCGCTGCCCCTTCGGCCAGGTGACCGCCACGCCGGCGGCGAGCGTCGCCGCCCAGAGCGCGACCACGCGCCAACCGTTCCGCCCGATGCCGCGGATGACCGTCGGCAACGCCGGCAGCAGCGCCGCCGCCACCGGCAGCAGGAAGAAGCCGAGGTAGGCGAGTTCGACGAAGGCGAGGCGGGCCGCCAGCCGGGCCGTGCCGACCAGCCCCGTTCCCAGTGCCTCCCGCAGGAACGCCTGCTGGACCTTCGGCACGTCGTTCCCGAGGCGGAGCCAGAGCGTGTAGCCGACGGCGGCGACCAGCGGCAGGCCGCCGACCCGCAGCAGGCTCGCCAGCGCCGCCCGGCTGCGGCCCAGCCTTCCGGTCGCCAGCAGGAACGCGGCGACCGCCAGCGGGACCAGCACGCCCTGCTGGCGGGTGAGGAGCGCCGCGGCGGCGGCGGCCGAGCCGGCCAGCGTCCAGCGCGAGGACGCCTCGCCGTCCAGCCCGCGCGCGTAGCCGAGGCAGGCCAGCACCAGCAGCGCGGTATAGAAGGCGTCGGTCATGAAGGTGAAGGCGAGCGCGAAGGCGAGCGGGTTGAACAGGTGGGCGGCCATCCCGAGCGCGCTGCCGCCGCGCGAGACCCCCAGCGCCCGCAGGAGCGCGTAGAGGCCGACCCCGCCGACGGCGGCCATCAGCACGGTCGAGAGCCGGAAGACGCCGAGGGACGGCCCGAGCAGCGCGCCGAGCCCGGCGCCCCAGACGACCGGGAAGACCGCGCTGGCCGCGACCACCGGGAAGATCCGCAGGCGACCGTCGCGCAGCAGGATCTCGGCCGAGCGGGCGTAGGCCCAGTCGTCGGTGGTGGCCACCGGGGCGAGGGTCGGCACGATCGCGACGGACAGGAGGAACAGGGCCGCGACCGCCGCCCAGCCGAGCCCGGCGAGACGGCGGGGCCGGGACGGCGGTCCCGCGGTGGTCGGAGCGGCGGCCATCAGCCCGGCGCGGGCGGCAGGGGCCGCCACCGACAGCGGAGGATGGCGAGACTGATCCGCCAGCCGGCCCGCAGCGTCGCCGGCAGGTTGCCGCTCACCTTCGACTCGCCGGCGGCGCGGCGGCGGTAGGCGACGGGGACTTCGCGCACGCGCAGGCCCCGCCGCGCCGCCCGGGCGGTCATCTCGATCGACCAGCCGTAGGTCATCTCGCTCATCCCCAGTTCGAGCAGCGCGTCGCGCCGGACGACCCGGAAGGGGCCGTTGTCGGTGATACGCAGCCCGTAGAGCGCCCCGATCATCCGGGCGGCGACCCAGTTGCCCGCCACCTGCTGCGGCGTCAGCGACCCCGGTTCCGCCGAGCCGAGCGTGCGCGAGCCGATCACGAGGTCGGCCTCCCCGGCGAGGAGCGGCCCGAGGAGGGCGGGCAGGTCGCCCGGGTGGTCGCTGCCGTCGCCGTCCATCAACAGGACCAAGTCGGCCCGGGCCGCCTCCACGCCGCTCAGGCAGGCCCGGCCGTAGCCGCGGCGCGGCTCGGCGACGACGGTCGCGCCGGCGGCGGCGGC
>JBDHWC010000266.1:0-3606 GCA_039809985.1 Thermomicrobiales bacterium
GGGCCCGCCCGCCCCGGCCGCGACCTGCCGCGGCCGGCGGCTCCCGCCCGGAGCCGCCGCCGGTCCCGGTTCCGGACCATCCGGAGCCTGCCGGGCGGTGTTCCGCTACCGGCCCCCGCGCTCCACCCGCTATCATTGCCAGCCTACGGAACCGAGCGCGGCCGAGCGCCGGCCATCCCGGCCGACGGGCACGCGTGTCGCCAGCGAGCAGAGGAGCGCCGATGCGCATTCCGACGATCGAGAACCTCGTCCCGATGGTGGTCGAGAGCAGCAACCGGGGCGAGCGCGCCTTCGACATCTACTCCCGGCTGCTGAAGGACCGGATCATCTTCCTCGGCACCCCGGTCGACGACCAGGTGGCGAACCTGATCATCGCGCAGATGCTCTTCCTCGCCCACGAGGACCCGGAGCAGGACATCCGGCTCTACATCAACTCGCCGGGCGGCGTCGTCTACTCGGGGCTGGCGATCTATGATACGATGCAGATGATCAAGCCAGATGTCGCGACATTCTGCATGGGCATGGGTGCCAGCATGGCCGCCGTCCTCCTCGCCGGGGGCACCAAGGGGAAGCGCTTCGCCCTGCCCAACGCCCGGGTGATGATCCACCAGGGGTCCGCGGGCTTCCGCGGCGCGGTGCCCGACATCGAGGTGGTGGCCCGCGAGACGCTCTCCCTGACGACCAAGCTGACCGAGATCCTCGCCAGCCACACCGGGCAGGCGTTCGACAAGGTCAAGCACGACACCGAGCGCGACTACTACATGACCGCGCAGGAGGCGAAGGAGTACGGCATCGTCGACGAGGTGCTGGAACCCGTGCACCTGACGGAGGCGGCGGCGAACGGGAACGGCAAGGAGCACGGGCGGTCCTCGTCCTGAGGCGGGACCGGCGCGAGCCGGGCGAACCGAGGCGGCGCCGCCAGCGCACCCTGTCGATGGGCATTCGACCACAGGTGAGAGCGGCGACATGAACACGACGCGGGGTGGGCGAGTGCATTACCGGTGTTCGTTCTGCAACAAGGGCCAGGAAGAGGTCCGGCGGCTGATCGCGGGGCCGAACCAGGTCTACATCTGCGACGAGTGCGTCCAGCTCTGCCGCGAGATCATCGAGGAGGAGGAGCCGCCGGCGCCGCGCACCGAGCCCAACTTCGCCAAGATCCCGACGCCGCGCCGCCTCTACGAGCAGCTGAACCAGTACGTGGTCGGGCAGGACCGCGCCAAGAAGATCCTCTCGGTCGCCGTCTACAACCACTACAAGCGGATCAACGCCGGGCTGGAGGCCAGCGACGACGTCGAGCTCCAGAAGAGCAACATCCTCCTCGTCGGGCCGACCGGCTGCGGCAAGACGCTGCTGGCGCAGACGCTGGCGAAGCTGCTCGACGTCCCCTTCTCGATCGCCGACGCGACGGCGCTGACCGAGGCCGGCTACGTCGGCGAGGACGTCGAGAACATCCTGCTCCGCCTGATCCAGGCGGCGGGCGACGTCGCCCGGGCCCAGACCGGGATCATCTACATCGACGAGATCGACAAGATCGCCCGCAAGGCCGACAACCCGAGCATCACCCGCGACGTCTCGGGCGAGGGCGTGCAGCAGGCGCTGCTGAAGATCATCGAGGGGACCGTCGCCAACGTGCCGCCGCAGAGCGGCCGCAAGCACCCCCACCAAGAATACATCCAGATCGACACCCGCAACATCCTCTTCATCTGCGGCGGGGCGTTCGAGGGGCTGAACGACATCGTCGCCAAGCGGATCGGCAAGCAGTCGCCGATCGGCTTCGGGATGGGCGGCACCGACCACTCGGTCGAGGAGAACGCGCTCGCCCACGTCAACCACGACGACCTGCTGAAGTACGGCCTGATCCCGGAGTTCATCGGCCGGCTGCCGGTGGTGGTCGCGCTCGACCAGCTGACCCGGCCCGAGCTGATGCGGATCCTGACCGAGCCGCGCAACGCCGTCGTCAAGCAGTACCAGAAGTTCTTCGCGCTCGACAATGTCGACCTCGTCTTCACCGACGACGCGTTGGAGGCGACGGCGACGCAGGCGGAGATCCGGAAGACCGGGGCCCGCGGCCTGCGGACCACGATCGAGGAAGTGCTCCTCGACGTGATGTACGAGATCCCGTCGCTCGAGCACGTCCGCAAGTGCGTCGTCGACGGCAACGTGATCAACAACCGGACCCGGCCGCTGCTGATGAGCGTCAACGAGCAGGAGATCCCGTACGCCGAGACGGCGTAGCTCGGTCGGCCCCGACAACCCGGGACCCCTTCGACGGCCGGCGGCAACGCCGGCCGTCGCGGCGTTTCGCGGGTTGCCCCGCCACGATGCCGCCCGACCCGGTCCGCCGGGCGCGGCGAGCGCCTACGGCTGTCGCAGGCCGCCGCAGTCGAACATCGCCGAGAGCGCGTCCATCGGGTTGGCGACCCCGTCTTCGGAACGCCACGCCGCTGACGGCACGCGGGCGCAGTTGGCCGCGACCCACGTCGCGTTGTCGGAGACGAGGAAGGTCAGGAACTCGCCGGCGCTGGCACCGGAGGCGGCCGGTGAGCCGGGGGCTGCGGCCGGCGGTGCCGCGCCGCCGGACGCGACGGTCGGTGGCGGGCCGGTGGCCGGCGTGGCCTCCGGCCCGCCCGGGGGCGAGGCGGCTGCGCCGTTGAGGCGGGCGGCGAGAGAGGCGATCTCCGCCGGGTCCGGGACGAGGAACCATCGCATCTCGCCGCTGCGGACGAACTCGGCCAGCCGCTCGTTGCTCACGATCGGGTCGAGCCCGATGAAGCCGCCGAGCGGCACGACTGGCGCTCCGGTCTCGATGATCAGCGGCGCGGCGGCGAGCGCGTTGGCGGTGGCGAGCGCATAGCGGGCGTCCTCGCCGTGGTTGGCGAGAAAGGCGACGAGCTTCGGGTCGGCCCGGCTGAAGTCGACTTGGGCGGCGCCTCCCGGCGGGCCGGGCGGCGGGCTGCCGGGGGAGCCGGACCGGACGAACGGGAAGCCGGCATCCGGGCCCGCCACCGGGATCACGTTGTTGACGGGCTCCCAGAGGGCGTGGGCCGACCAGACGAGCGGTGCCGAGAGGAGGGCGGCGATTCCCGCGGCGAGAGCCGCGTTCGCCGCCCCGCCCGGCCGGGCCGCGGTCGCTGGTTCCCGCCCGCGCAGGACGGCCAGCGCCAGCGCGCTGCCGAAGCCGAGCAGCCCGACCGGCGGACCGACGCGTTGCAGCCAGAACGGGTGCGGGCCGAGCAGCCAGAGCGCGTAGGCGGAGGTGAGGGCGATCGCGGCCGGCAGCAACCAGCCGGCGCGGCCGGGCGCCTGCCAGTCGCGCCGGAGCGCGGCGAAGCCGATTCCGGCGCAGGCGGCGACCGGCAGGCCGAACATCGTCAGGTAGTAGCGGTGGAACTCGCTGGCGACGCTGAAGAAGCCCCACGTCGTCAGCAGCCAGCCGCCCCACAGGAGGAGCGACCCGACCTGACGGCGGCGGGTCGTCGGGTCGACCGTGCGGCGGGCCTGCCGGACCGACGCCAGCAGCCCGACGACGGCGAGCGGCAGCAGCCAGCTCGCCTGGCCGCCGATCGCCGACGTGAGCAGCCGGCCGACGCCGCCGGGGCCGACCTC